>NZ_LS992154.1:0-300000 GCF_900239975.1 Chlamydia poikilotherma
CAAAGTTTTAAACAGGTTAACCACTCAATTTCTCCTCTATAAATTGAGTTTTAAACACTTCCCACACCCCCTAAAGAAGAAGAAGTAATATTTATATAAATACTCTATCTTTTTCTGAAGGTGTGGAAAGTGTTGAAGGATTGTAAAAATGAGCTCATTAGCCTTGCTTCGACGTCCTCGAAGAAATAGAAGAACTGTAGCTATCCGAGATTTGGTAGCCGAAACGTCTTTATTACCTCAAGATTTCATCTGTCCTTTTTTCGTTAAGGAAGGGAAAAACATTTGTGAGGAAATAGAAAGCCTTACGGATGTTTATAGGTGGAGTATTGATCTTCTTTTAAAAGAGATAGAAAGATTGTGTTTTTTAGGATTAAGGGCTGTAATTCTTTTTCCTGTAATCCCTAGTAATCTTAAAGATGCGTACGGTTCTTATTCTTCCAATCCTAAAAACATCCTTTGTAAAAGTATCTATGAAGTGAAAAAAGCTTTTCCAGATTTATGTGTGATAAGTGATATTGCTTTAGATCCTTATACTACTCATGGGCATGATGGTATTATGGATCAGGGTGAGGTATTAAATGATGAGAGTGTTCGCATATTTGGAAACATAGCAACATTACACGCTGAAATGGGAGCAGATGTTGTAGCTCCTAGTGATATGATGGATGGTAGAGTTGCGCATATTCGTTCGAAATTAGATCAATCTGGATGGACTAAGACTTTAATTCTTTCGTATAGTGTTAAGTATGCTTCTGCTCTCTATAATCCCTTTAGAGATGCTCTCGGATCACATTTACAATCTGGAGACAAACGAAATTATCAGATGAATCCAAAAAACGTTTTAGAAGCCTTATTGGAATGTTCTTTAGATGAGCAGGAGGGCGCGGATATGCTGATGATAAAACCGGCGGGATTATATCTTGATGTTTTGCATCGGGTGAGAAATTCTACATCATTACCTTTAGCAGCATATCAAGTTAGTGGTGAATACGCTATGATTGCAGCAGCAGCTAAGATGGGGTGGTTAGATAAGGAAGCGATGTTTTATGAATCTTTAATAGCTATAAAACGCGCAGGAGCCGACATTATCATTTCTTACGCAACTCCATTAATTTTAGAGATGATGGCGTCCTCGAAGCTCTAGGTTCTTCGAAGAACTTTATTCTTCATTTTCTGGATTTAAGATACCCGTTTCCTTTGCATAATCTTTTAGGGATTCTTTGATAATGGTTAGCATTTCTGTTTTCGAGGGGTCTATGAATGTGGGTAGGGCAAAATCTTCAGGACAAATTTCTAAAAACCCTAACAAGCAAGCTAATTCGAAATCCTTAGTAATTACTGCTTTAATTAAGGGTACTACAGGAATTTTCATGGGCATGACTTTATCATAAATTTCTGTATCTATGATAGGACGTGTTTCACCATGAAGATTGGTATCTGGATCCATATACGTATGCTTTCTTTTTAAAAATCCAGAAAGATAAGTTCTTGTACGCGTAGGCTTATTAATTCCTAATCTTAAGAAATTGAAAGCTTGTCGTATTTTTGGATTAGGAATCACAGATATGGTAGAATCTCGCATACCAAGACAGGGTGCGCTTTCTTTGTCGCAAAGTCTTCCTGTTAAGGGATCCCCAGAGATTAAAGATACATCAGAAGAAATATCTTCTAGAGAAAGTAAGCTTTGAAAATCGGCACCTTTTGTAGTTATAACATAACGCCTTAAAGATGATTTTAATCCTGATCCTGCGAGAGCTACGACTTGTTCATTTAGAATTCTTCCTTTTAAGAATAAATGTCCTATGGTTAGGACTTCTTGGAAGGATATCGTAAAGACTATGTCTTTTTCGTTAGTAATGGGTGCTATGTAATGAATGTGCGTTGAGGGAGATCCTGAGGGATAAGGACCTGTGATCTTATGTAAATGTGCTATAGATTTTAGATCTTTTTCAGGAATAGCAAGTCTATCAGTAGAAACAATATGAGGGCATAAACCGAAAAGTTTAGCTATTGCACGAACTCCAACATTAAAAACATAAAATCCTTCTTCTCTAGAAGAAAAGACAGCGAGATGTTTTTCTGTAGATGGTGTGAAGGGACGGTTGTCTGCAAGGTTTATGAAAATATCTCTAGGGGTTTGATTAGGAAGGGCTGGAATATCAAAAGGACGTTGTTTAAAAAGAGAGAAAAGTCCTTCTTTCTTAAAGATTTCCAACAGTTCTTTTTGTGATAATTTAGATAGATCATAAGAATACTCTGTTAGATTTTGTCCTGGAGTTTTTTTGATAACAATATCTAATAGAGAACGTTTATCTCCTCTACGTATTTCCTTTACGGTTCCAGAAACTGGAGAGGTAATGAAAACACCGGGGAAATTTTTATATTCCGCAACAGGAGATCCTGAGGTGATAATATCATCCTGCTCCACCTTAAGCTTTAAAGCTAAGGCAGAATATGGGCGCAGGTCTATAGAAACTAGAGTCGGATCTATTCTTTTTAAAAACCCAGACTCTTTAGGAGACCCTTGCAAAGATAAATCTAAACCCCGAGTAATCGCAATTTTCATACTTTAGGGATTATAGGCGTTTTTATAAGGGAATCCAGTTTTTTTTCTTATTTTTTTTGGATGATGTGCTTTTTGTTTTCTTATTAGAATTGGGTGTTGTTGTTTCTCCTCCTAAGTCTTTAGTAACTTCGTTAATTAGAACTTCTGTCTCTTTTTTATATTCATTACACGAAGATCTAATGTTTTCTAAAGCTAACCATTCTTCTGGAGAAAAGTTATCAGGATTATTAGCAAACACTTCCATTTGTTCTTTAGTCATTCCTGTTTGCTGGAGGATTTCTTGAGAACGTTTATCCAATTCTTGGATTTTTTCTTGGGTTTTTTCCATTAAATATTCGTAATCTACTTCAGAGTCAGAAGATAGGGCAGAACCGAAAGAGGGATCGAAGTCTATATTATAAAGAGTGAGTATTTGTTTTATAGAATCTATTATTTTTTGAGCGGAATTACTATTCATTAATACACCATGAATTTTAATTTATTATAAAACAAATATTATTATTTTGTGTTGTGATATTGCTCTTTTTTATAGTTAAGCGTATATTTCCCGTTAAAAACGGGAGACGTCGTGGACTATCTAGAAAAGTTGCAAGTCTTAATAGACGAAGAGCAACCCTCAAGTTTCTTTAATTTGTGGGAAGAATATTGTTTTAACGATGTGGTCCGGGGGGCAGAGCTTGTCCAGATCTTAGAGAAAGTAAGGCATTCATCTTTAGCGCCTTTGTTTGGTAAAATATCAGATACAGTTCTTCCTTTATGGGAAAGAATACCCGATGGCAAAGAAAAAGATCAGGTTCTTCAATTAGTTTTAGATATTCAAAATACTAATGCTAAACCGTTTTATGATGCCGCCATCGACTATGTAAATAGAAAGTATCAAGGTCGAGAAAATTTTAATGAAGCCTTAAGGGTTGTTGGTCTGCGTGATGGTCGTGAGTTTCAATATAGTTTAAGCCGTTTTGATTTCTTAATGCATTTAAATGAAGGGAATTTTGTCTTCCATTCTGGAGGATGGGGAGTTGGAGAGGTTATGAGTGTATCCTTCCTTCAACAGAAAGTTCTTATAGAATTTGAGGGAGTTATGATGGCTAAAGATATCTCCTTTGAAACAGCTTTTAAGAGTTTGATTCCTCTAGGTAAAGATCATTTTTTATCACGAAGATTTGGTGATCCAGATGGTTTTGAAGCTTATGCTAAGGAACATCCGTCAGAAGTTATAGAAATTCTTCTCAAAGATTTGGGTCCTAAAACTGCTAAAGAAGTAAAAGATGAGCTTGTAGATCTAGTGATTCCCGAAGCTGAGTGGAATCGTTGGTGGCAAGCAACTAAGAGTAAAATTAAGAAAAACACTCGTATAGTAGCTCCTAAGACAATAAAGGATCCTTATAGATATAATCCTGGAGGAGATTCTTTAATTTCTCAGTTAGAAAGTCGACTTTCTGAAATTGAGGATAATTCTGGGAAGCTCATAGAGATATATCAGTTTATTCGTGATTTACATAGCGAGTTAAAGAAACCTGAAAATCGCGAAATTATAATAAAAGCCTTACAGACACTAGCTATTGAGGATAACCAATCTTTGGAAATTCAAAGAGATTTATTGCTTTCAGATTTTTTAGGCGAAAAATCGAAAGTTTTAGATAGTAAGTTCTTATCCTCTCTTGATGAAGAGGGAATTATTTCCATAGTTAATAATATTTCTATAATAGCTTTGCAAAAAGTGTTTTTAATGTTGATAAAGAAGCACTCTCCAGTTTGGGAGAATGTTTTTATGAAAATTTTTCTTTCAACAACATCTCCATCTCTTAGAGAACTTACTTTTAAAGTATTTAAGGGTGAGGATTCTTATCGTAAAAAGATTGAGAAAAAACTTCTTGAATGTGCTGAACACCCAATGATGTATCCTGAAGTTTTTGCTTGGTTTTTCTTAAAACCAAAGTCTCATGATGATGGTATTTTTGATCCAAATAATAAAGAAATAGAAAGATTGTTTTTAGAGGCGGCTATGGTATTTATGTATCATGTTGCTTCAACACCACAGAAAGAATTAGGGAAAAAGATTTATAATTTTCTAGTGGGTCAGCGTTATCTAGCTATTCGCAATATGATAGAGGGAGCCCCATTATCCTATTTAAAAGAGATTTTATTACTGTCTACAAAATGTAGCCAGTTTTCTTCGAGTGATCTTAGTGTTTTACAAAGCCTTGCTGAGGTTGTCCATCCTGATTTGAAGAAAAATAAAGTTGTTATAGAAGAAGATATTCTTTGGACAACTTCTGAAAGTTTTACCAGAATGAAAAACAAGCTTCAATCTCTTGTTGGTAAGGAGATGGTAGATAATGCTAAAGAAATAGAGGATGCAAGGGCTTTAGGAGACCTAAGGGAGAATTCTGAATATAAATTTGCTTTAGAAAAACGAGCACGCTTACAAGAAGAAATTCGAGTGCTTTCTGAAGAGGTAAATCGAGCTAGAATACTGACTAAGGATATAGTCTTTACTGATAAGGTTGGTGTAGGATGTAAGATTTCTTTAGAAGATGAAAAAGGCAACCCTATCACTTATTCAATTCTTGGTCCTTGGGATGCTGATCCGGATAACTATATTCTTTCGTTAAAATCTAAACTTGCTCAAGAAATGCTCGATAAAACTGTTGGAGCAACTGTACAGTTTCAAGGGAAGAAATATAAGATAAGCCGAATACAATCTATTTGGGATGCATAATAGAGGATGGAGCATAGCGGAATCGAACCGCTGACCTCAACAATGCCATTGTTGCGCTCTACCAATTGAGCTAATACCCCGAATAAATAAAATTATCACGAGATAAGGTTTAGAATCAATCTTTGTTCTAATGCGAAGGATTTCTTTAGTATGAGTTTTTTTAATCAGTTACCCTCATTTGCTCCCGATTCTATTTTAGGTTTGCAAAAACTATTTTTAGAAGATGAGCGAGAGGAAAAAGTCAATCTTGTTATAGGTTCTTATGAAGACCCTAACAAGGCATACGGTGGTTTTTCTAGTGTCCGTAAGGCACAGTTTCTATTTTTAGAAGATGAGATGAATAAGGGGTATTTACCTATCAGTGGATTACCTTCTTTTAATCAAGAGATGGAGAAACTTGTTTTTGGTAATGTAAATTCTAGTTTTGTTGTTAGCGCTCAGGCGTTAGGAGGAACCGGAGCTTTACATTTAGGTGCTAAGATTTTTTCCATGGCCTATCCTTCAGGTAAGGTGTATATTCCCGAACAAACTTGGGGGAATCACGTAAGAATATTCGCTCAACAGGGATTGGAAGTTCTTAAATATCCTTATTATAGTTCGGAAAGCAAGACTCTGCTTTTTGATGAGATGCTAGCAGTATTAAAATCTGCTCCTAAATATTCTTTAGTGCTTTTACAGTGTTGTTGTCATAATCCTACAGGTATGGATCTTGATGAGAATATGTGGACACGTCTTGCTGAAGTAATAAAAGAGCATCAACTTCTACCTTTTTTTGATACCGCTTATTTAGGTTTTGGTTTGGGTATCAAGGAAGATAGACGTCCTATAGAGATTTTCATAGAGTCTGGAAATCCGGTATTTGTAGCGGCATGTGCAAGTAAGAATTTTTCTCTTTATGGAGAGAGAGTCGGCTATTTTGCTGTCTACAGTAAAGTTGTTGATGATTTAGATAAAATTTCTAGCTGCCTCGAAGAGAAAATCCGTGGTGAATATTCTTCTCCTCCTAGACACGGAGCTAAAATTGTTTCAACCATCTTATCAAACCGCGCTTTGGAAAAAGAATGGTTATCAGAATTAGATACTATTCGTAATTCTTTAGGAAAAACACGAGCTCGATTTGTTCAAGCTATGCGTAATCATATTGGACATTCTTTTGACTTTATTTTGTCTCAGAAGGGATTTTTTGGATATCCTGGGTTTTCTTTAGAACAAGTGCTTTTTCTGAGATTGGAGAAAGGTATCTATACCACTAGTGGAGCAAGGTTTAATTTAAATGGCATTAATGATGAGAATATCGAGTATGTTGCAAGGAGTTTTTCTGAGGCATACCAGTTATCCTAGTGTTTGTGATTAGATAAAAGCTTTTCTTTATTCGATAATCTTTCTATTCCACGTGAAAACAATCACTATGAATATTGGCGCAGACAAATGTCTGGGCATATTTCTATTTTATTTCATGTTGAAGTTTTAATTATGTTTTATTTTACCCGTTAGTATCATAAAACAGGGAGTTAAATACCGTTCATTAACACAAAATAAAATATATTTTAGATGGATTGAAAAGGTATCTCGATTCTGTATTACAATCAAAACATTAAGAAATATGTGTGCGATTAAAAAACCTGAAGGACATCGTTCTGCGATTAAAACCACAGGCTCTGTTGCTTATCGGCGTCACAGAAAAAACAGGCTCTATGTCTATTTAGTGATTGCTTTGAGTATCATTTTATGTTGGTCTCTACCAAAACCTTTTTATGAAAATCTTCAGAAACATTTTATATTTTTGTATACACGTGTTTTTTTTAAACAGGGTGAAGTTGTTCCTATAGATTATTCGATTCAAGATGTTGAAAATATCATCTTAAAAGATCGCATTGCTATTTTAGAAGAGCGTTTACAGGCTTATGAAGTTGCTAACTATACTCCTCCATTGTTTTCTGAGATCTTATCTCCATATTTTCGTAAGTTAATTGCTAGTCGTGTTATTTATCGTGATCCTTCTCATTGGGGAAGCTCTTGTTGGATAAACGTAGGTAAAGAACAAAAGATACAAAAAAATTCTCCAGTATTATCAGGAAAGGTAC
Source organism: Chlamydia poikilotherma (assembly GCF_900239975.1). Lineage (NCBI taxonomy): Bacteria > Pseudomonadati > Chlamydiota > Chlamydiia > Chlamydiales > Chlamydiaceae > Chlamydia > Chlamydia poikilotherma. The sequence goes on from NZ_LS992154.1 coordinate 7,373, forward strand.
TTGTTGGTCTTGTAGATTATGTAGGGGAGCAACAATCACGAATACGCTTAATCACTGATGTAGGTATGCAACCTTCGGTAATTGCTGTTCGTGGAGGGGTACAAGCCTGGTTAATAAAAGATCAGATACAATCTCTTACAAAACACCTTGAACGTCTTTCTGATTCCTATATTCTTGAGAAAGATAAATATGAAAAAATCGATCAATTAGAAGAGCTCAACTCATTTATACATTATAATGATGAAACTACCTTACTTTTGCGAGGCACATTATCGGGTAGCGGTGGCCCTTTATGGAAAGATGAAACGCTAATTTTACACGGTGAGGGGTTTTGTTTTTCTGATGGAAAAGGTCTACGCGTTGGAGATATTTTAATTACAACGGGATTAGATGGAGTATTTCCTCCAGGATTATTTGTTGCTGAGATTACTAAAGTTTGTCGACCTAGAGAAGGTGCTTGTTCTTATAAAGTAGAGGCTAAGTCGCTAGCTGAAGATTTAACAGATCTTTCTTCTGTTTTGATTCTTCCTGCTATGGAATTTAATCCTAATGATAGACCGGATATTTTTGGTTTACTATGGGATTAGGCATTTTTTGATTTGGTAAGCGTAAAAATCCGTTTCCTTCAGGATCTACACTTCGGATAAAAACAAATCCCATTTCTACATCGCTAGTGATGTCAAATTGTTGAAGAAACCGTTTTGCTGCATGAATATAAATAGCGCCTTGATAGTCGAGATTCTGCTCCTTGATATAGTTGAAGAGGTTTTCTTGAGAGTATTCAGAACTTGTTTCTCCTAAAAATGATGTTTTCCAATCGATAATATAATACCTATTATTATGTTCGAAAAATAGATCAATAACTCCTTGCCAAAACTGTTCTTTGTTAGAAAATAGGAAGGACTCTTCAGTAAATATTTTGCTAGCAACAATATCTTTTAGAGAAAAAGAGTCTGTAGCAAAAGATAATGGGGAAGAGAATGATATCATGAGTTTTTTAGAAATAATTTCTTCATATCCCTCTAAATGAGTATTTTTCACGAAATTCGTAACTATTGACGAAATTTTAGAAAGAGGAATTTTAAAGTTGGGAGAAATATTCTCTAAAATTTTATGAATGATAATACCAGTTTTTCTTCCCTTGGGAAGAACAGAAGAAGCTGTAGCTTCTGTGGTATCATCATTTAAAGAAGTTTCGTTGTCTAATGCCTGTTTTACAGAAGAAAAAGAGAAGATTTGTTTAGCAGGAGCTATAGGCAATGTAAAGGTTGATGGGGGAATTATTTTATAAATAGGTTCTGTAAATTCGGGATCTGTTCCTATAGTTGATATGGAAAACATAGCGGGGTGTTCTTTTGCAAACTGTTGTGCTAAATCCATAATAGATTCGTGAGAGCCTTCAAATTTTACATAGTTAGTTAGAGCTGAATTACGTCGTGAATTTGAGGAATTTTGTATAGGGATAAATAGTTGTTTTCTTGCCCGCGTACAAGCAACGTACATTTCTCGAATCCATTCTGATGCGCTTTTATTTTTCTTAGATTTATCCAGTCCTGGGCAAAAAACCACATCGTATTCTAATCCTTTAGATGCGTGAATGGTGGTAATTTTTAATATTTCTGTATCTTCAGAATATGAAGAGAAGGAAAGATTTTCTTCCCAACGCCCAGTTTCAGAGAAATATTGTAGATAGAGTAATTGATGTTGGGGATGAGAAGAAACGGTGTTCAAATAAGCACATAGCCTCTCCATTTCTTGGAAAGTAAGATCTCCCTGTGGCGTTTTTAACAACGCTTCTCCTTGCATAGTCATGAAATGATAGAAAGTTGCTAAAAGTCCGTGATCAAAAATATAACTACGGAGTGAGAAGAAATATGTAGAGTAGAACTCTTTTTTTTCTATAACATCGCTAAGGTTGTGTCTGAAAAGACTGCTTAATAGTACTCTCTGTATTTTTTCATAATTTTCTGGATGAAGAATAGCTTCTAGCCACGCTAAGGTTAACAAATAAGTTTCTGTAAGATGGAAAATTGATTTGTTCTTAGAAAATGCTACAGGAATACTGCAATGAGTAATGAGATCGAAAGCTTGAGCAGAATCTGATACTAAAATTGCCATACGCCCTAGGGGAATATCGTGGGTTTCTTGTAAATAAGAAGCAGTATGAGAAATCCAGGCAGCCTGATCAGAAGTATCATCATAGGAGAAAAAGTGTATCGGGGAGTGCTGAGAATTTTCAAACTGCTCAGAGCTTTGAGAACGTAGGGGATGATATTCTATGGGTTCATAACCTGGAATTTCTAGAAATGGAGAGCATTTGCAAAAGAGAAAGTTAATTGCTTCCATAAGTTTTACAGTGGAGCGATAGTTGTTTATGAGATGTAATTGTGAGGATTTAGGAAATGTTGATTTAGCTTTTAAATATGTAGCGAGGTCCGCATTTCTCCACTCATAAATAGATTGTTTTGGATCACCTATTAAAAATAGAGATCCTGAGAAAGCATCATTTGCAAATAGCTTTGAAAATATGTTCCATTGTTTCCTATCAGTATCCTGAAATTCATCGATTAAAACTAACTGAAAACGTTTCCTTAGAGCTTTTATGATTTCCTCAGATCTTGAAGATAGGAGAATATCTTCTAAAGCTAAGATGCTCTCATCGGGAGATAACCACCACGTATAATGATTCTTTAAATACAGTTGTAAGTCTCGAAGTAGCGTATTAAAGATTAGGTCTACATTGCAAAATTGTTCAGTATAGTGAAACCAAGAGGTCTCTTCTATATAGCTAAAAGCTCTAGAGGGCTGATAACGTGCTAAACGGTTTTTAGGATGAAAAGTTTCTACAATTTTAGAAAAAGAAAATAAACGTATGGAAGTCTCTTCGGCATACAAGTATTTTACAAAAAGCAACAAGTCTTCATTTATAGAAAAGGGTTGTTTTCTAAAACTCTCTTTGTGCTGCAGTAATTGCTCTAGGAATTCTTTCTCTGGAATATCTTGTATTTTAGATCGAATAGAGCCGTGCCATGATTCTAGAGATTCTAAAGTAGAAGTTTTTGAGGATAAATGCTCAAAAGTCTGAAGTGTATAACTAGAGAGCAGCTTATCAGTTAAAAAAGATGAGTGTTTAGAATTCGAATTATATCTGGACGCAAGAAGATAAAATTGCTCTGGAAATAAAACAGAACGCCAAAAATCTTGGGATAGGTATTTTCGGATGTGATGAAACACGGATTGTGTATGGGTAAGAACAGCATTACTCTGCGTCATTTGCATTTCAGGAAAATGCTGCTGTAGAACGTGATTACAAAATCCATGAATAGTAAAGATCGCCATGCGATCTATAGTTGCCAAAGCATTGCGCACTTGCATGTAAAGCTGTTTTACATCACAAATGTCTTTTAGGTAAGGAGGAAGAGATACTGAAGGATCTTTGAGCGCGGATTTTAACTGAGATAACGCGTGTTTAAGATTATCTTGAATCCTGAGTTTTAATTCGTTAGTTGCAGCGTTTGTGAATGTTACTGCAAGAATGTTTTCAACATGGGAAACAGAACCTTCTAGAAGAGCACGTAATACAATTTGTTCAATAGTAAATGTCTTGCCTGTACCGGCAGAGGCTTCTAAGAAATATTTTCCATAAATGGATGTTTGAGAATTAAAAATATCAAACGGCTTCATCTGTGTCCTTAAACAAAGAAAGAATCAGTAAACGTTGCTCTTCGGCAACTATGAATTGATCTTGATAATTACGATTATGAAATTTCCAGAAAAGCGATAGGGCGGGATTATTAGCATCTGTTTCGATAGCAGCATGTATAGATTCATGAAACTTTTCAGCATTATCTAAAAATTTCCAGCATTCAGAAGAAATTAAAGGAATCGGATGCTCTTTTATCATTTGGTATACCTGTAGGACTCGATTTAAATATTTTTCGGGATCAGAAAAAGGAACAGGCAGATCTTCGAAGTGATCTTGAGAGGTAATATTTCTTATAATTGCGTGTTTTGTAATGGCATCGGATCGTTGTAACATCGCTATAGCTATGTAAGCCTTCAAATAATTTTGCATTTCAAAAGAGTTGTCTGGAATAGCTCTAGTCTTCTTCGCTACTTTTCTTGTCTTAGCTCCGGGATCAATAGAACATGAATATATACCCTTAGAGAATACACCAAAGAAAGTTCCATGTAGAAAAATCTCTTTATTATTTAGATTTGCGCAAACAGGTGGGAGAACCCGATCTTGATCACGAAGATGATCATGGAATAAAGAAGAAGAAAAAATTACTGAATAAGGATCTGTCAGGGGATTTAATCTTACCTTTTCTAACCATTTTTTTATGAGTTTATTGTAAGAGGCAAACAAATCTTTAGAAAAAGAGGATTGGTAATTATTCGGAACATCCTCAGGTATGTTCGAAAGATGATTTTCCCAAAATGACATGACTTGCTTTTTGGTTGGGAAGAGTTTTTCTCTAATTTCTAAGGTCGCAGGAGATCGAAGAGAAACATGATAATTGGATTTTAAAAAAAAATCTAATGGAGAAGAGAGAGCCCTGATTATTTGCGATACAGACAAATGAAGCGGAAGATTTGTAGTATTCTTAGGGATTTGAAATAAGGAAGGCAGAGGCTCTTTGATAGAGCAGAACGCCTGTGCAAGTTTGTAATGATATTCTTGTGAGATATGCACCAAGTTTTCTTTGGAGAATAATGAAGGAGCATAGGCTTTAGAAGGAAGGTGGGTAACGGATAAATTTAAAGCTTCTCGAAGATAATTCACATATGCAGTAGGTAAAACAGGGTTATGAGCAGAAGATTGGTAGCTAATATGAAGTTCATGTTTAGTAGATACTAAGGTCTGAAGAAAATGGAAATTTTCTTCATTTTCTGAAGAAGAAAACACGAGTTCTTCTTGAGTTGTTGAATCAACAAGATCTAGTAAATCAATAGCTTGTGTATGTTTGTTTGCTCCGAGAATAAATGTATAACTTTTAGGGATGAAGCTTAAGTCTCCCAAGGAGCCTACATAAGGACCAGGCTTATCATAAATAGGACTGTTTCCACAAAAACGATCAAAGAAATCCAAACAAAAATCAGTAAAAAACATCAAAGAACATTTTGAAGAAGAAAATGTTGGGAAAATAGAATTTCTAAGAGATGCTATCAAGGATAGCTCTTCGGAAGATAAAACAAAGATCGACTCTAAAGAAGATATAATGTGGGTAAAATGTGCCTCGTAAGCTTGAGTCATATTTGTGGAGTAAATATCTATAAGTTTCTGTAGATCATAGAGCAAAGGAAGAATGCGTTCCCAAATTTCTATTTGGCTTACCTTCCCATATTCTTCAACAAAAGGGTATTCATTCAAAATAGTATCACCCAAGCTTTGTATATGAGTCCCGTCTCCTTTGAAAAGCTTTTCCCATTCACTAGAAAGTCTTTTCAAAAGATAGGGAGTTTTACTGATATCTATAGAATTTTGTAGTTGTGGATGAATGAGTAGTTGAAGTAGGCGGTAGAGATTGCCCTGTGTTTGCAGAATAGATGATAAGAGTAAAAACTTTTCTTTTAAATCCCCAGCATATGGAGATGTAGTGTTTGTGAAGTATAGAGGTAGATGAGGTTGGAATACTGCTTTTAAATACACCTCGTAGGTTTCTAATTGAGAAGACAAAATAAAGATTTCTTCAGGAAGTACACCTTTATGTAATAGAGAAGAAATCTTTAAAAATACTTCATGAACTTCTCTAGAAGGGTTTAAAGCTTTGCTGATAGTTACAGTTTGTTCTTTATCTAGAGTGTCCTCAGGTGCATTGGGGCGTAAGTGAAATAGATTGCTTTGTAGAACGCCTAAAGATGTTGTTTCTTGAGGAGTCACGAAAGCTTCGCTATAATGCACTTCCTTGTCTAAAAAGAAATTTTGAGATGCTTGGGATTTATGCGAGAGATTGGCAAGCAATGCTTGTCTGTCCGCTAAAATATAATGTCCCCAAGCATCTCTATTGGCTTGATCCTCGAGCTGACGCCATAAGAAATCAATAGATTTATCAGAAAGTAAATCTCCAAAATATTCTCGACTTGGTGAAAAGCAATAAAAGTATACCGGGAAAAAATTACTTAATTCCGTAAAAAAAGTTGCAAAATGCTTAGGTAAATGAGAATAGCCAAAGATATGCAAAGAACGATTTTGTTTTTCAGAATCTAAAGCATCTAATATCGAAGAAAAGATCTTGTTAGTAGGAATAAAGTGTTTATCTAATTGAGAAAACAAGTCTTTATGATAGCGATTTTTTTCAGAAGGCGCTTGCGAGAATGTATAAAATTTTTTAAAAATAGCCGCTAGACTCTTTGTTGAGTTGTAAGAGGGTTCTAAAAGAAGTTCTTTCAGTGGAAGATCAACGGGGGGATGAGTAATATTTAGCAGCTCGTGTATAAATAGAGGAAGTGTTATATAGTCAGGAATTAACGGTTTTTCATGACAAACTTCAGTGAATAAATGTTTGACAAGGGAGTCTGAAGAAGAGAAAATAGTCGACCCCATGAAAATGTGGTTACTCGTAGCATTAGTAAGTTCTCTACGTAGCCAATGCCCTATTTCTGTATTGGCAACAAGAATCCATCTTTTAGTAAATGGCTGTTGATAGGTAGAAAATAGATCTTCTGCAAGTTTAGCTAATAGATGAATGGGCGAGTTGCTAAAAATTGCCTGACTATGTTTGGTCGCGTTCATGGATATATCAATACAGAAAAAGTCTTTTCGTGCTTTAGTAATAACGCATTTTCTTACGATATTAAATGATAATCTCTACAAATTTCTTTTAGTTTTTTTCCTTCTTGAAGGAAAAAGTTTGACAGAGAATGCGAAGATATTATCTTACGTAAGTTTATTCTTTGCTTTGCCATTTCTATTGCTAGCACCTTTAGCTGGAAGTTTATCAGATAGATATCAGAAGCGAAACATTATCTTGGCCACGCGTCTAGTAGAGATTGTTTGTACATCGTTAGGGTTATATTTCTTCTACATACAATCTGCGGTTGGTGGTTATGTAGTTTTGATCCTTATGGCAAGTCATACAGCTATTTTCGGTCCTGCAAAAATGGGGATCCTTCCAGAGATGTTGCCTTTAGATTACTTATCTAAAGCCAACGGCGTAATGACTGCCATGACTTATACAGGAAGTATTTTAGGGTCGTGTTTTGCTCCTTTGCTTGTCGATCTTACAAAGAATCTTGCAGTTAATTGTTACGTACTTTCAACATCATTTTGTGTTATTTCTTCTATTGTAAGTACATTTGTTTCTCTAAGAATACGTCCTAGCAATATTAAAAATCGTAGTCAAAAAATTACTTACGTAAGTTTTAAGGATCTCTGGGAGATCTTAAAAGATACACGTCACGTACACTATCTAACTTTATCTATTTTCCTTGTTGCTCTTTTTCTTTTAGTCGGAGCCTATACACAGGTAGAAATCATTCCCTTTGTAGAATTTACTTTAGGCTATCCTAAGCACTATGGAGGTTATTTATTCCCTCTTGTCGCTTTAGGTGTTGGAGTTGGATCCTATGTTACAGGATGGCTTTCTGGGAAAGATATTAAATTAGGTTATGTACCCATCATGACTTTAGGCTTAGGCATTGCCTTCATGGGTCTTTATGCTATCTCATGTTCTCTAGTTGGTGTGATGTTTTTCCTTCTCCTTTTAGGATTTTTAGGTGGGGTATATCAAGTACCACTACATGCTTATGTACAATACGCTAGTCCTGAACATAAGCGAGGACAAATTCTGGCTGCAAATAACTTTTTAGATTTTGTCGGAGTGTTAATTGCAGCAGGAATCGTAAGGATTTTAGGATCAGGCTTGAGTTTGCCCCCAGAGACGAGCTTTTTGTATATAGGGATAATCATTTTCTGTATAGGTTTATGGATTTTATGGATTTGGAAAGAGTTGGTCTATCGTTTGGTGCTCAGTGCTGTATTAGTAAGGCAGCTGGGAAGCTATCTTAGACTGCCCAAGTCAATAATTCCTGTTTGTTACATGGTGCGCACCCGTTCTTATCAAGAAGTGCGTCGTGTATTAGCTATGCTACCAAAAACCATACGCAGCACGGTCGTGATATTAGATCAGAAATTACAACCAGGCTGGACAACTAGAATAATTTCCTACTGTGTGCCTACAGTAATTTCTAATCTTAATGATACAAGTGATCATAGTATGAAAGAAGCTTGGGCTGTTTTACAGGCTAAGCGCTTGCAGGTATTGTTAAAAAAACAACCAGATCTATGTGTGATTTGCTTGGGAAAAGAAGAGAATATTGAAATATTTTCTAAGGTGTTGCTGGAACAAGGAATTAATATTAAGAATGTTCACTTGTCATGCAATAAAGTTTCTTACCGAAGAAAAATTTATGATCTATCCTTGAACGAAGCTGAAGAAGCCTAGTTCAAGGAAAAATTCGGCGATTTTTAATGTGAACAAGAACAGCTAGGGGTTTCTTCCTTCTCTTCCGCACTTTCACATAGATGCATACGACGGAAAGGTTTATTTCCTCTAGATGATGAGAAGGAGCGAATTCTCGGCGCTTCAGAACATTCTTGAGAACAACATCCTTTTGTTGAATCAATACAATTTTCACAACAGATGAATAAGTTGTTGCAATCAGTATTGGCACAATTGTAATAAATATCGCAGTCAGCTTCACAATGAGAGCATTTAGCAATGGGAGCTACATCGGTGTCTGCTTCATCGATAGGCACTGCCATACGATCGTCAAATACGAATAATTTTCCTCGCCATTTACCTGTTCCCACAGCTTGACCGTAGGCTATAACGCCACCATCGAGTTGATAAACTTCTTTAAAGCCTTTTTCTAAGAGCAGGGAAGAATATAACTCGCAGCGTATACCGCCGGTGCAATACATCATCACAGGGGTGGATTCCGGGTCATGTTCCTTAGATAACCGTTCGGCATACTCAGGAAATTCACGGAAAGTTTGAATGTCTGGAAGAACAGCATTTTCAAAATGTCCGATTTTCCATTCGTAATTATTCCTTACGTCTAGAACTAGACAGCGATTTTCTTCCAGTTTCTCATGCCATTCTTTTGGAGAAATATGTTTACCTTGGGTAGAAAGATCCACGTCACAACCAAGAGCCACAAGCTCTTTGCGATACTTCACAGTCACACGAGGGAAAATATTTTCTTCAATATGATGAATTTTAAATTTTACATTTGAAAATCCAGGACGCTGTCTTAGCCAGTTCATGTAGTATTCTGCGTCGGGTTGATAACCACTAAACTGGCCATTAATTCCCTGTTCAGATATGTAGATACGACAAGAAACATCTAAATTTTTAAATAGTTCCTTGTGCAACGTGATTTCCTCTTGAGGATTATCTACACGATTCAAATAATAATAAGCTAAAGCGTAATAATTCTTTTTCATAAGAAATACCCTAGCATATTCTCGGAAATAATTCCATTGTAGAAAATTAGGATTGGAACTAAAATGCTCTTTGGTATTTTGTCAAGTAGATGAGTAATCGTTTTTCTTTATTAGCGAGGAAAATCTTCCAGGTTATACCGAAAATAGTGCCGCTACCTTTGTCTAAAATGAAGAAGGCGGGGGAGGCGTGAATAATTTCTAAGGACTAAATAAAGGACTAAAATACATGGCTCGATATTGTGGCCCTAAAAATAGAATAGCAAGGCGTTTTGGAGCGAATATTTTTGGAAGAAGCCGAAACCCTCTGCTCAAAAAGCCCCATCCTCCAGGTCAGCACGGTATGCAGAGAAAGAAAAAGTCTGACTACGGTCTTCAACTTGAGGAAAAGCAAAAATTAAAAGCTTGCTATGGCATGATTTTGGAAAAGCAGCTTGTCAAGGCTTTCAAAGAAGTTATTAATAAACAAGGCAGTGTCACGAAGATGTTCTTAGAAAGATTCGAATGTCGCCTGGACAACATGGTTTATCGCATGGGATTTGCTAAGACTATTTTTGCAGCACAGCAGTTAGTTGCTCACGGTCACGTATTAGTAAATGGGAGAAAAGTAGATAGAAGATCCTTTTTCCTACGTCCTGGAATGCAGGTTTCTCTAAAAGAAAAGTCTAGAAAGTTACATTCGGTTCAAGAATCTTTAGAAAATAAAGATGAAAGCTCTTTGCCATCCTACATTTCTATAGATAAGAGTGGGTTTAAAGGAGAACTTTTAATGTCTCCAGAACAAGATCAAATGGAAGCACAACTTCCTTTGCCTGTTGACATTTCTGTTGTTTGTGAGTTCTTATCTCACAGAACATAAAGAAAATTTCTTTCTTCCAAGAAGAGAGGCGTCGACTAATTTTAATCGACGCTTTTAATTTCTTTTTCCTTATTTCTGAAAACTTTGTAACTGACGAATTTCCTTGGTCCATAGATCAGGACCTCCAGGAGTCTCTAGATATTTAGGGATCATTCGAGTGTGTTCATTAGTCATAAGAAATTTGAAACTTTCAATACCGATATCTCCTTCCCCTAACGGTGCATGACGATCCTTATGTTGTCCTAAAGGAAACATGGAATCATTAAGATGGAAAGTTCTTAAATATGATAGACCTACATTATCATCAAAATTTTTGAGTACTTGCTTCCAAGACCCTGGAGAGGTAATATCGTACCCAGCAGCAAAGATATGACAGGTATCTATGCAAACTCCTACGGGAATTTTGTGCTTAAGTTTGTCTATTAGATAGCCAAGTTCTTCAAAATTACTACCAATAAGGGTACCTTGACCCGCCGTGGTTTCCAAAAGGACGACAAGGGGAGGGGAGTCTTCGAATAAGGGCTCCATCAAGGAAAAACTTGAAACAATTCTATCTAAGCAAGCTTCTTTAGTATCATTGACAGCTGCACCAGGATGAAAATTAACGAAGTTGATTCCTAAAGATATGCAATCCTCGATTTCTTGCTGTATGCAGATACGGCTTTTTTCTAGGATTTCTGGATTAGGAGCCCCGGGATTAATTAAGTAGCCAGCATGGCTCATGATATAAGATAGAGAAGTCTCTTCAAGAGCTTTTTTAAAAGAATATACCAGAGAATCAGTGAGAGGACGCCTGCGCCACTGTCTTTGATTAGCGGTGAACATTTGAATAGTAGAAGCCCCAATTTCCTGCCCTTCGTAAATGGCATTTTGAAGGCCTCCAGCGGTGGATGTATGAGCACCCAACAAAGGAACTTGGGGAGGCGGAAATACCTGCATTTTAATGCTCCAAAAATCTCTATCTGGTATGGATAAATCAAGTATTAAGGGAGTAAGACATTTTAATGAATAAAAAAGACGGCCAAGGATCAGTAGCCAGCTCACTTTTTAATTTATTGTCAGGAACCTTTTTTAGTCGTGTAACAGGAATGTTACGTGAAATTGTGATGGCAGCTTATTTTGGGGCCGATCCTTTAGTAGCAGCTTTTTGGTTGGCATTCAGAACCATTTTCTTCTTAAGGAAAATTCTTGGAGGACCCATTCTAGGGCTAGCATTCATTCCTCATTTTGAATTTTTAAGAGCACAAGATACAAGTCGTGCTGCTTTTTTCTTTAAAAGCTTTTCAAGATTTTTTTGTCTTAATGCCTGTGCATTCACACTAGTTATCGAAATAGGACTAGGAATATGGTTGTATCATGCTCAAGGAAATACAGCTGATGTATTGCAGTTAACGATGATCCTTTTGCCATCAGGCATATTTCTTATGATGTACACGGTGAACTCAGCCTTGTTACATTGTGAGAAAAGATTTCTCAGCGTTGGCTTAGCTCCTGCTGTTGTCAACGCACTTTGGATTCTTACAGTATTCCTCGCAAGACATAGCGATCCAAGAAAACGCATTGTCTGGTTATCAGTAATTCTTGTTATCGGGTTTATTTTAGAATGGTTTGTTACTGTGCCTGGAGTAAGGAAATTTTTAGGAACGGCAACAACCCCGCCTAAAGAGCGGGATAGTATAAAAGCTTTAATAGTTCCGCTATCTTTAGGATTAATCTCCATGGGAGTTTTCCAGATAAATCTTCTAACTGATATGTGTTTGGCCCGCTACATACATGAAGTTGGCCCACTATACTTAATGTATTCCATACGAATCCAACAACTACCTGTACACCTGTTTGGTCTCGGAGTCTTTACTGTTGTGTTGCCTTCTATTTCTCGATGCGTTCAAGAAGATAATAACGAAGAAGGTTATGAACTTATGAAGTTCGCTTTGAATCTTACAGTTTCTGTAATGGTGATTATGACTGTGGGATTATTGCTCCTTGCTCTCCCCGGAGTTCGTGTGCTCTACGAGCATGGTTTATTTCCAACTAGTGCCGTACATGCTATTGTACAAGTCCTACGTGGGTATAGTGGAAGTATCATACCCATGGCGCTTATTCCTTTAATTTCTGTGCTTTTTTATGCACGGCGTCACTACACTATACCTTTAGTTATCGGAATTATAGCTGCTATAGCCAATATGATACTTAATGTAGTTTTCGGTTGTTGGTTGATAAAACATGTTTCAGGACTAGCTTACGCCACTTCTATTGTTTCTTGGGCGCAATTGTATTTTCTTTGGCAATATGCATCAAAAAAACATCCTGCATATTCTGGATTAATGTGGATCACATTTAGGCGTTCTATAAAAGTTATTGGGGTTGCATGTTTAGCTTTCACAGTTACTCTAGGGGTTAATATTCTTACACATACTACATATATAATTTTCCTTAGCCCTATTACACCACTAGCTTGGTCTTTATCATCTTTTGTAGCGCAAAGCGCTGCTTTTTTCTCTGAAAGCGTCATTTTCTTGGCTTTTTTGTTTGGTTTTGCAAAACTGCTTCGGGTAGAAGATCTTGTAAATTTAACATCTTTTCAATATTGGAAAGGACGCCGAAGCTCTTTGCATAATTCACCAGTTATGCAAGATAGTCAGAATTAGCGAGTTGTTTCCTCCTTTCTCGTTTGCAACTGTTTGGTTAGGGTCGTCCGAATAACCATCCTTTTCGATCTTCTCATACTCAATAATTAAATCGACGCTAAGGAAACTATGAAAAAATATATTTATCAATGGTTAGTGTGTATGACCCTATCGACAGTAATGTCTCAAGGGTTTGCAAATACACCTTCTGGAATGCAGAGAATGAACGATTCTCAAACATTTATGAATTTAGATGATGTGAAGGCGTATTTAGATACTCGTGGTTTTGTAGAAACCAGAAAACGAGGTGGCGTTTTAAAATTAGCTGGTGACGTACGTGTTAAATGGATCCATGCTAGAGAAGATATAAAAACACCTCCTACTCAGCCAGATAAATATAAACCCTTACCAATAAATCGTTACCGCAGCGAATTTAATCTTTATGTAGATTACAACGCTGATAGAACTTGGCTAACCTCAGAAATGAGTTGGGCAGCAATTGCTGGAGGCGAATCTTCAGCGGCTGGTATGGATATTGATAGAGCATTCTTAGGATATCGTTTCTATCAAAACTCAGAATCTCGTACAGAACTCTTTGGAGAAATCGGCCGTTCTTCTTTAGGCAGCATTTTTGAATCAGAAGTTCAATTTAATAGTAACTTTGATGGTCTCCATCTTTATGCGACTCGTCGTTTTAGCCAATGTTTTCCTTATAATGTAATTATCCATGGTGGACCATTCGTAGTAAATATGGCGAAAAAACATTATGCATGGGTTGTTGAAGGTATTGTTAACAAACTACCAGGAAATTTCTCTGTTAAATGTAGTGTTATTGATTGGAATTCTTTCTCTCCTTCAGAAGCTCCAGATCCTGCAAAAACAGCAACAGGTCCTGTCGCTGCTAATTTGAAGTATAAATATTGCGTATGGCAATGGTTGGTTGGTAAGCACTCTGAATTGCCCTGGTTCCATGGAAAGAAAAAACCTTTGTATGTCTATGGTGCTTATTTGATAAACACCTTAGCAAAAGCAACAACAACAACCTTAAATGAAAAGCAAAATAAAGCTTGGTTCGTTGGAGGAACTTTAGGTAGATTACGAAAAGCTGGAGATTGGTCAGCAACACTACGTTATGAATATGTAGAAGCTTTGGCAATTCCTGAAATCGATGTTTCCGGTATTGGAAGAGGAAATCAGTTAAAGTATTGGTTCGCTCAAGCAATTGCTGGGAAATATGACCCTAAAGAAGCTAACGGATTTACGAACTATAAAGGCGCTTCCTATCTTCTTATGTACGGAATCACAGATTGCTTATCTTTCAGAGCTTATGGAGCTTACTCCAAGCCTGCGGATAGCCGCTTAGGTAGTGACTTTACTTACAGGAAGTTTGATCTTGGATTAATTTCCGCATTTTAATCTGATTTTAATAAAATCTTTAAAAAAGCTCATATCTAATTAAAAGATGTGAGCTTTTTTTTTATGTTTTATAATGAAGAAAAGATTTTATTAGTTTTTTATTATTATGGTTAATCCTGTCGGCCCTATAGATGAATCAAAAAACATTGCTCCTGCAGACCTATCTACCTTAGGTATGGAGGCTAGCGCAGCAAATCGCAGCTCAGAAGCTGAAGCGATATCCGGAGCCGCGGGCAAGCCCGGACCGTCTCAGCCTTCTGTACAAACTTTAGGACGACTGAGATTCCTAAGCTCAGCCAGAAGTGCTCTGTCTAACTTTTTCGACAAAATATCAGCCTTCTTCTCAGGAAAAACAATTCCTGCATCTTTTGATGATGCTAAGGCACAAGCTGATAGCGCTAAAAATGCTTTACAGACCGCGACTACCTATGATGAGTTTAAGATTGCTTTACAACAGCTTCAAGACGCTGTCCGGTATATGGAAAAATTAGCTACTACTGATGATGAGAAAGCAGTGGCTAATACTTGGAAAACTAATCTTGCCGCGCAGCAATCTACTATCGATAAAATTAATCAATTGGGCAGCATCCTCGAAGAGAATAAAAAGCTTTTAGACGCGATAAAGACTACCTCATCTATTGATCAGATTACAGGTGCCGCTGGACAGATAGAAGTTAATAAAACAACTGCTGCAGCACTTATTGAAGAGTTAAAAAAAGCGGGTGTTAACTATCCTGTAATAGATAATCTTGAGACTAGTATTACAACTTCTGGAACAGAAGTTACTACATTAGCCACCGCCTTAATGGAGGCCTATACTGCAGGGAAAAACAGTGCTTCAGCTGTTGAGGAAGCAAAGGCGAATAATAGTCCTGACAATATAGAAGCCTGTAAGCAGATAATCGAAAATGCAAAAGCAGCCATAGAAGCTGCTCTTGCTTTAGCTCCAAACTCTCCTATAGCTAAAGCAGCTCAAAAGGAACAACAACAAGCGGCAAAAGATATCGGTAAAGTTAAGCCCAGTGGGGGTAGTGATGTTCCTATCGGAGGACCTGGAGCTCCTGGTAGTGTGGGGACTTCTCAAAATCGTGGTGCTACCCTAGGGGAAGTACGTGTATCGATGTTACTTGCTGATGTTGATAACGAAACCGCAGCAATAATCATGCAAGGTTTCAGAAATATGATTGATAACTTCCATGCGCAAAACTCTGATTTTATAGCACCACTGGAAGATGTTATGAATCAAGTAACCGACTTATCAACTCAGATCAACCCTGCGGATGCAGAGGCTACAGCGCAACTACAAGAAATACAACAAGCTCTACAAGATGCGCTTCAAGGAACGGCAGGTCAAGACGGCATGATCAATGCCTTGGGAGCTATAACAACAGCAGCTTCAATTTCTACAGGAGCTCCAATTGCTTCTGCAAATCAAGGTGGATCAGCTGTAAAGCAGCTTTACAAAACAGGATCTACTGCTTCTAGTTCTAAATCTTATGCCGATTCTTTATCTGCGGGTTATGACGCATATCAATCTCTGAATGATGTTTACTCACGAAGTAATGCATCTAATCGTGAGGTTTTAGATCGTACATCTACTCCGGCATTAACGCAGACAGTTTCTAGAACAGAAACGCGACCTAGCGATAATGATAACGCTGCTCAACGTTTCGCAAGAACTATAGCTGGAAATAGTAATACTCTTGGGGACGTTTATGCGTCGGTAGGTGTGTTGCAAACATTGCTAGGCGTATTACAAAATAATCCTCAAGCGAATGAAGAAGAAATCAAACAGAAGCTGACAGCGGTGATTACAAAAGCTCCGCAGTCAGGTTATCCTCATGTACAGCTTTCTAACGATGCTACGCAGAAGTTTATCGCTAAACTTGAGGATGAATTTTCTCGGGGATCAAAAAGACTTGCTGAAGCAAAAGAAGCTGCATTTGAGAAACAGCCTCTGTTTATCCAGCAGGTATTAGTGAACGTAGCTTCATTATTCTCTGGATACCTACAGTAAAATTAAAAGTTTTCTAGGAAGATTTGTTCCCAAAAAGGCCTGCTTTGTATTTTGCAAAGTGGGCTTTTTTTATGCTTCAATTTAGATGTGATTAGAGCTTACTTTGATATCTAAATATCCTATGAGATCTAAGTCAAAATTAGATGGAGAGAAAAAATGGGGAACCGGCCGGTTCCCCATGGCAGTTAAGTTATCTAATTAGGGTAAATTTCGCCTACTAGCTGGGAAAGGATTTTATTCAGCACTTGCATGGATGTCGACACTAACGTCCATTCTTGTTGTACGTTAGTCATCTGGTTTTGCAAGTTTAACTGCTGGGTTTGTCCTTGAGTAGTATAGTCTTGCTGATCGGCTTGGATTTGAGTAAATAGGGGCCCTAAACCACCTGTAGGTGTTATATTAGGGAATCCATTGGAAATAAAGCCTTCTAAAGCAGCTAAAGTGGGTATCCAGTCTTTTGAACCAGTAATTTTAAATATGTTACCATTATAATTACCATCTTTTGTTTGTTCTTCGATTCTAAGGTTAGATAGCATTGCATTTAGAAGATTAAGTTGATTAAATGTAATCGTTAAAGAGTATTTATAATTGGAAGTTGCATTAAGCATTTCAGATTTCTGAGATGAGGAAATACCAGGCAAATTATTAATTTTACCTATTAAAGCTTCCACTAAAACTTGAGCACGTCGACAACGGCCAGTATCACGAGCTATGTATTCTTTTTCTTTGGATAGAGCAAGGCAAGTCTCGAAATAGTCACCACAGAATAAGTCAGCACCTTCTTTACTTTGGATAAGATAGGAGGAGAGGTTATAGTACACCGAAGTTGTTGAGAACTCATTGGTGATTTTTAAAAGATCATTAATAGCATTTGCAGCAAGGTTATTGAAGTTAATCTCTTCTATCAATGGATTTAAAAAGGCAGATTGCTTGGGTAATTGTGAGTTCAAAATCAGATAAATAAATGCAGAGCCCAGGCTTTCTGAATTTAACCAGCTTTCAACAGCTTTCTTTCGATCAGCAGTAAAACTAGCATCCGCGGGGTTCAATTCCTTATATTTTTTATCTAAGTCCGCAATTTGTTGTTGGAGTGCTTTGATATGCTGATCTGCCGCTGTTTTGAATTCCCCTAATATTGCATTAGCTTGTGTAGTGAAATTACCATCTATGGTGGAGATTCGTAATACGTTTTGTTGGAAATTATCAAAATTGGGTATTTGGTAGCCTTTTTCGCTTTTAATATAGTTAGTTAAAGAGTTGGATATTGTTATAATTTCTTGACCCACCTGATCAAAGAACTTGTAACCTTTAATTACGCTACCTTTTCCTGATAAATATGTTTTTACCTCGTTTTCAGTATTTATTGCATTGTTTAAGGTATATTCTGAGATTTCCTGAAAGGCATTCATTCTTGCGATGAATCTAGTTAGATTAACTCCGCTTCCTATAGTAAGTCGTAAGTATTTTGGGACATGCGTATCAAGGATAGCTTTTTCTTCGCTTGTAAGATTTGCATACATTTGAGATAAACTAGTAAGGCCTGCATTAGCTTCCATGCCGGCAGTTATAAGTACTGAGGTATAATCTTTACCATCTTTGATGTTTTTAGATCCGTTTACCCAAGAAGTATAGCAACTTACAGATTGTTGAAATGCCGCTAGTTGATTTTCTAGAGTCTGTTTTTCATTTTCTATTGAAGAACGTACTGTATTTAGATTTTGAACAGCGGTTTGATAGGCTCCTGTAACTCCTTCTCGGTATATAGCAGCATCACGAGGTTTTAAATACGTATCTAAAGTAGTCTTGCTTGGAAGCTGAGTTGCTTGATAAATTATAGTCAGAGCAGCTGTATCTAGGGTTGTTAAAGTAAGATAACTACTTAGAGTTAGTTGCGTTTTAACAATTTCTTCAGCTCCTCCCAATGCCGGTACTTTATTAACGGCATCTGTAAGGCCATTAAAGATAGCACGAAGCGTTATCATTCCATTGACACTTTGCACATTATCTTTAGTAAGATTGGGGACTGTTGCTTCAATAGCTCGCATTTGCTTCATCATTTTAAGGGTTTCCCCTCCAATAGACGATCGATAAGCCATGAATTGTTCTTTAACATTAGCATCAAAGAAGTCTGATACGAATTGATCAACATATTCTTCGAGAGCTTTCTTAATTTCCTCTTCCGAAGCTCCTGAAGATACAAGCTTTGCTGATAGTTTATCTTGGCCTTTCTTAATTTCAGTAATTTGTTCTTTTTTGATTTGCTCAAGAATGTCTTGCTTACTAGGTTGATAACAGTTGTTAAACACCCTTTTTTGTTCATCAGAGGTAAGAGAGGTGTTGTTTTGCAATGGTTTGACTAGCGTTAGAGCAAGAATAACGGAAGAGACCTGTGTGAGATTAACATTTGGAGTCGAAGTAATGAAAGTCTCTAGACCATCAAGAATAAGAGGCACAAGTGCAAGAGCTGCTGTTGCTTGTATTGATTCAATAGTTTGAGATTTTCCTAGAGCAGGATTTGGATTACTACTTGTCTGCCGTTTAGGTGATACAGGTGGGGAGGGGAATATAGTATTGTTAGGATTTAACAACATAGAAGCTTGAACATTGCCAGCTTCTATAACGGATGCTAAACGCTTTAAAACATATAACCCAGAGTTTAATGTTTCTATGTCTATAGCTGGCTGAGCTTTAGCGTCAAAATTAGAAAACTTATGGTTTAACTTAATATTAAATAAACAATCACCGGAAACTGTTTTAGGCCTGTTCTGTATATAAAAAGAAGACATAGAAATTATTTTTATAATTTTTTATTTTATTTTCTTATTTTATGAACTTTTTTTCTATTCTGCTTTTTAATTAAAATTTTTTATTTCTTTTATAATGTTGCTGGTTTTGTTTT
The DNA here is from genome assembly GCF_900239975.1 of Chlamydia poikilotherma. Taxonomy (NCBI): domain Bacteria; kingdom Pseudomonadati; phylum Chlamydiota; class Chlamydiia; order Chlamydiales; family Chlamydiaceae; genus Chlamydia; species Chlamydia poikilotherma. Next base: position 26,639 of record NZ_LS992154.1, read on the forward strand.
TAAGAAAAACTATTTATTTTTGATTAATTATAAAAATAGTTTTCATGTTAATTTTATTAAAAATAAAAGTTAACAATACTGCTCTTCGTATGGATATCATCAATAGTTATTCTGTTTCAGCAAATTATAAAAAATTGCCGATAACACTTTGTTCAGAGTCAATACAAAAAAGACATCAGTTATTGGAGAGTATTTTTCATTATGAAAAAACTGAAGCTGAGCGTCATATTGTGCAACGTCTGCTGTATATTTTCGATCAAAAATCTGATGAAAAATATCGACAGTTAATAGAGAAACTACGCAAATCTGAAATAGAAGATCGAGTAGTAAGTAAGAAAAGCCATACTGTTGCTGTTCATCATAAACCCTTATCTAATTCACATTCACCGGTTGCAGTAGTGGCGACAACATCGTCTATGGGGGTGAGTAGTAATCCAAGAACTGAGGATCCGTTTTATAATGGTACTAAACAGCAATGGGCTAATAACTTGCTGCAAGGAATAAAAACGGTTGTTGATAAAATCGTAACAGCTGGGGGCAGTTCTTCCTCTTCGGATTTAGAGGCTCTTAAAAAGATCCAAACAGAAGTTAATCGTTTAGTTGCTGCTGGTTTGAACTTAACGAATAAGGATTTTGAGTCTTTATACACTCTTCCTACCCTAATTTTTACTACTGTTCAACGATCTACTATTTTTAAAGGCGGTCAGAAAACAGATTTTGTAAATGAATTATCAGAAAAGTATGGTAACGCTACTCAATTAGCTCAAGTTTTTGGCGATGGCCGTGTCGAGGGATTAAAAGATGTTCTTAATGTGGTTAAGACTAAGTTAACAGAAGAAGAATTCGCTATTTTTCTAGGAATTCAAGAAGAGCTGGACCAATTGCAATCTTCCGTAAAGGCTTATGATCAAGAGAAATTTGATCGCATAGATGCAGTAGGAGACCAACTCGCAGACACTATTAGTATCTCAGCCTTATCAAGAAATGATAAAATCGATTTAAGTGCTCAAATTTCTTATTTGTATAAAGATCAAGTGTCTGCTGTAGAATCTTTTAACGTAGTTATTGAAGCTACAATCTTTGTGAATCGTCACCAAGAAGCTATGTTTGCTCAAGTATCCAGTTTAGTTGCTTCTTTAATGGGAGTATTTGCCCCTATTGACCTAGGAAAATTGACTGCTGAGATTAGTAGTGCTGCTATTTCTGGGGCAGTACAAGCCGTGCGCGCGATTAATTCTAGATTTGATGATCTAACAGCACAACAACAAGGATTAATTAATCAAGCTGTCAGGACTATTACTAATTTTAAAGGAGAGGAATACATAGCTGCTGTTTGGGCTTATTTTGTTGCCTCAACTGTTCTTGCAGATAAGCCAACAGCGTCTCTTAATGAAGTTAATACCGCAGTTAGAGAGGCTGCTAAAGAAGTTGAAACAACGACATTTGTTTTAGCTTCACCTATCAAAACAACGCTGACCAAAATTCAAACGGCAAACGGAAAATTTATTCTTAGCAATAATACTACTGAAACATATACGATCTACTCAGAAAATAGTGGTAAAGTAGTTATTAATCCCGCTCTTTTAAATCTCGGTAATGTAGGATTTTTACCAAATATAACTTCTGCTGCGAATAAGAATGCCGAAGCTACTGCTAGAGCTTATTTTCAGTTCAAAGGTCTTGCTGAGGTAGAAACAGCACAACTTCAATCTAAAATAGAAGAGACCCAAAATCAGCATAAAGATTTTCAAGATCTAAAAACTGAACTTTATAAAGATCAATTATTTGCCCAGGCCAATGAGTTGCAAACAATGGCTCTACCCTCAGCTGTAGCTTCTGTATTAATTGACCGTTATATGCCTAAAGAAGTGGATTTCTTAAATGGTATTTATGCTCAGCTTTATTATAGCAATTTAGGCTCATCGGTTGGCAATGCTATGATAGATGCTATTTCAGAATATGTTAACGCTTCTACCTATTTCAATTTTGCTAGTTATGTTGGTCAACAACCTGCTGTGGGTCAAAAAGGTAAAGACGAATTTCCTGGAACAGCTGACAGTGCTCGAAATAAATTAGAAACAGAACGTCAGAAAGCAGCTGCATATCTTAAAAGCACACAGAACGCAGAAAAAGTGTTAGAAGAACAAGTGCAAAAAGTTACTGAAGATTCGAAAATTACTAATGAGCAGCGAACACGTATAATAGATTCTTTAAATAACTATAGAGATAATTTAAATGCGATATCCGGATCTTTAGTATTATTACAAAACTATTTAGCTCCCCTACGCGTGGGTAATGGTTCTGTTAATGGTACTTTCAAGGTTACTGGAGGAGAAGACCAGTGGCAATCACGACTAGAGATCTTGGAGGATGCCTTAGTATCGGGGTTGCCGGGTAATGCCATCAATGGGGGTATGTTCCCGCTACAGGCAACTATACAATCTGATCAGCAATCTTTTGCTGATATGGGTCAAAACTATCAGTTAGAATTACAAATGCATCTAACATCCATGCAACAAGAATGGACCGTTGTTGCGACTTCTTTACAAGTGTTAAACCAGATGTATTTGAGTTTGGCTAGAAGCTTAATGGGATAGCATCTTTCTTAAAATTATAAGATTTTCCTTATAATTTAGCGGTGGTTGGCATGATTCTCGCTCCTTGTCTTCTTGTGAAAGCAAGAAAAGATGGGGAGGAGATTATGTCCACACCGCATATTCAACAAGAATTAGCACGTTTAGAATTCATTAATGATCAGCTACGTACAGAACTGGAATATGTAAATACGTTATTGTGTGATATAGGATTTCCTGAAGGACTAACTACTATCAAAGCAATAGCTAAAGAAGTTCTTACAGAAGATGATTTCTTAGATTAATACGAGAAGGAATCTCCAAGATAGTGCTGCTTTACCATAGGATTGGATATCATTTGTGAGGAAGATCCTTCGAAGAAGATCTTCCCATCAATAATGAGATAGCAACGATCAGCTATAGAAAGTAGTTCTTTAGCATTATGATCCGTAATGAGAATGCCAATACCACGACTAGAGAGAATTTTAATTAGGTATTTTACATTTTGAATAACAAGCGGATCAACGTTTGCAAAAGGCTCATCAAGTAGAAGAACACTAGGGTTTAAGGCTAATACACAAGCGATTTCCAACCTCCGTCGTTCGCCTCCAGATAATGTCCCTGCTTTTTTATTAATGCATGAGGCTAACTGTAGATCATCGATTAGTGTGTCTAAAAGGTGGGATTGCTGTTTCCTAGCTTTGTAGATAATCTCCAAGATGCAGATGAGATTTTCTTTTACTGTAAGATCTTTAAATACCGTAGGCTCTTGAGCTAGATAGCCAATGCCTAATCTTGCTCGGTGATCCATCGTTCTTTTAGTAACATCAGTATTTTTAAAAATAATCTTTCCTGAATCGGGACGGATTAATCCTACTGTAAGATAGAAAGCTGTTGTTTTTCCTGCACCATTAGGACCTAAAAGTCCAACAACTTCTCCTGCATTTACTTCGAAAGAGACATCATTAGTCACAGGTTTTTTGTTATATTTTTTTACTAAATTACAAACAGAAAGTATCGGCATAAAAACTCACTTTCTCCATAAAGATAGGGATAAGGTTTTCATGCCTCCTACAGCGCGTTCTTCGGGAGTATCGGGATCAGGATGGATAGGATCTACATGAAAGCGACAATCATAAATATTTAAAGAACAATCTTGGTAGTTTAACAAACCTCCATTGCCTTGAAATGTCATAAGCTTGTCTAAATCTTGCGTATGGATATGCCCTGAAAGCTTGGATAAAGCTTCCTTACATGCATAGTTTGCATCAGAGAAATGAAGCTCCATACAGGATTTATCTACATGACAGTTAAAAAACTGTCGTTCGGGAGAAGCAATTTGCTTATGTATTCCAAGTTTTTTAATTTTTAAAAAAGGCGGAGCTTTCTCAAAATGCTTATTCATACAAGACACATCACAAATGCTATCTACTTTGATTATAGCAACAATTGTTGTGCAGGCAATGCCGAATATCCCTAAGGAGCATAACCAGCCATAGAATAAGAATTTGGTCATACTGAGGCCATCTCAAATGAACGTACACAAGTATAGAGTTGATCCCATATCGGAAGAAGAGCTTCGAAGGTGTTTAAAGGCAACATGGAAGCGGCATCACTTTTCGCTATAGTTGGGTTAGAATGCGTTTCTATGAATAAACCGTGTGCTCCTGCAGCTAAGGCAGCCCGCGTTAATGTCGGAATAAACTCTGTCTGACCGCCGCTATGGGTTTTTAATCCTCCAGGAAGTTGAACAGAATGTGTTCCATCAAAAACTACAGGGAAACCCATACCTGAAAGCACGGGGATAGCGCGCATATCTGAAACAAGATTATTATAGCCGAAAGAGCAGCCTCTCTCAGTTAAAATGATCTTATCGTTCCCAGTAGAAAGAACTTTATCTACAGGACCCTGCATATCCCAAGGAGAAAGAAATTGGCCTTTTTTAATATTGATAATAGCATTTGTCTCCGCAGCAGAAATAAGAAGGTCTGTTTGACGACATAAAAATGCAGGAATTTGAAGAATGTCGCAGACTTGTGCTGCTGCACGGGCTTCTTCAGGAGAATGTACATCTGTAAGAATTTGCACGCCGAAGGCTTCTTTAACTTTAGATAGGATTTTTAAACCTTCGCTTACTCCAGGACCTCGATAAGAATTTATAGAAGAACGGTTTGCCTTGTCGTAACTGCTTTTAAAAATCCAATGAATACGGTCGGTATACGGGGTGATTAATTCTTGAATTTTTGAAGCTATTTCTAACGTAGTTTCTTCTTCCTCTATCACACAAGGACCTGCAATAAGGATCATCTTATCTGAGAACATCGCGCGTACTCTTTTTCTTCCGTTAAAAAGCCACTATAGAGGTTTATTTCAAACAAGTCCACCCATGATTTTGCAGAGAGAGCGCTCTTCGAGGAACACAGAGAAGTTCAACTCGGGTCGAGTCTTAATTGACTTTTTTAGATTTTGATTTATACTAGAGCGTGAATTATCCCTGTGCCTGGGTTGAGGTGACATGCCCTTAGCCGAGGTTTAATATCCCTCATATAGATCTGGACCGATAGCTCAGTGGATAGAGCATTCGCCTTCTAAGCGAATGGTCGCAGGTTCAAATCCTGCTCGGTCCGAACTCCTTTTTAGAAATCTTTAATTTGAAATAAGATTACATCTTTATTTGCCTGCGGAGCTTCCGCAGGCTGAAACAGAATACGTTGGAGAAAATGAGATATTCTGGAAAATGTATTAGTGGGGAAGATTCTAAAACTACTTGTCTTCCATAATTTCTAAGCTAACTTTCACGTTGTTTCTGCTAGCTACAGAGACAAGTAGAGTGCGAATAGCTTTAATTGTGCGCCCTTCTTTCCCGATGATTTTACCAATATCGGGCTTCGCAACTGTTAATTCGTAGATAATCGTGTGGGTGCCTTGAACTTCTTTGATATGCACTTCCTCAGGGCGATCTACAAGGTTTTTGATAATATAAGCTAAAAAGTCTTTCATAAAGTAATCCTATAACTAAATTCGCGTTGTCTGCGGGAGAACGGTAAAAAAAATCGAACTCAGATTAATTTAATTTTAATTTGTCTGTTAAAATAATCAAACTTAATTAATGATCGATGTTTATTTTATAATTGATTCAAATAATTGTTTGTTAATAACAGTTTTACTATTATGAAATTCTTTTATTATCAAGATCTTCATATCTCGGGGTGGTTTTGTTGTTAGGTTTAGGTGTTTACGTGTCTGAGGGTGGATAAAATCCAAGCTATAGGCGTGCAATTGTTGTTTGTCAAGACCATAACCGGCGTTTTTGGAGGCAGATCCATAGACAGGGTCCCCTAAGATTGGGGTATTTAGATACTTCATATGAACCCTAAGTTGATGAGTTCGTCCTGTTTCTGGATGTAGGAGTACTAAACTTAATTTTTCATTGTAAGCGAGTACTTCACAATGCGTAACGGCCTCTTTCCCTATAGAAGAGACAGCCATTTCTTTACGCTTACTTTGATGTCTAGCGAGTTTTGTTTGGATTTTAGTTGCCGGCGGTTTTCCTATGCAAATAGCTAAATATGTCTTTTTTAGTTGCTTAGTTGCAAATAGCTCGCTGTAAATTGTCTTTGCTTGTCGGGTTTTTGCTGTCATTAATAACCCAGAAGTATCCTTATCTAATCGATGAATAATCCCAGGCCTCCAAGGTTCCTCAGAAAACTCTTGTTTAAGGCGTTCACCTATTTCATGAAGTAAGGCGTGAACAACTGTCCCTTTAGTATGCCCCGGAGCAGGGTGTACTACCATGTCTCTAGGTTTATTTATAACGAGAATCATCTCATCTTCATATACCTTATTGAGAGGTATAGCCTCGGGAATAAGCTCTAGAAGTTCTTCTTTTTCTTCGATTACAATAGAAACAGAATCCCCAGGAACTAATTGTGTCGAGACTTTCGTTTGTATCTGCTCATTAACTGTAACGCGTTTATCTAAAATATGTTGTTGGTAAAAAGCGCGAGAATATTCTGAATTTTGAGAAACTAAGAATTTATCTAATCGATCGCGATTAGTTTCATTAACAATAAAAGTAAGAGAGTTGTTTGATTTCATTGTAATGAGCGGTTTTTTTATTAAAACATTTTAAAATAAAGAACCTTATGGTTCTAGAGAAAAGCTAAAATAGCTTTATTAATAAGTCCTTATAGAAAGCTTATTTAATCGATCCAACAGAAGATATTTTTGTTTTGTGAAGATTTGTCGTTTCACAGTAGCAAGAGTTTTATTATTTTTTAGAAACTATTTTGATATTTAAAAATTTAATTAGCAGATGCTGTTAATTCAATTTGTTTAAATTGCATACAGGCTAGAAAAGTAAGTGCGTCAATAGATGTACATAAGAATGTATGGGTAAGTAGGCTAGATACATGGTTTATCGATTTTTCCCATTCTTCAACTGAGCAGGGAAAGCAAGAAATCTCTTTAGCAAGATAGTACGTGTTGTTGTAAGAGATAAGAGAAAGATAGAGCTCTTGATTTACAAACGGAGCCCAGCGTTTTGCAGAGTCTACGAAACGGGAAGTGTCTTCTTCATTGAGAGGTAAGGCTAGAAAATAGGTAATTCCCATACTACTCTTTATAAACAGAACGCATTTTTTTAGATGCTTTCTGAGCACGATCCATTTCTTTATGAATATTGCCAAAAGAAGAAATAAGAATAGATTGAATAAACTTGTCGTACATCTCTTTCCCTTTTTCTTCTCCCATTTTTTGAATAAGGGCCAGTCTTAGCTGATCTAAGGTGCGTACAGGACCTTCGAATGTCATGTTTGTTGGTGATAGATATTCGGGAGTATTAATCTCTTTTGCTGGTGAAGATTCTTGAGTCTCAGCTTTTTTGATATTGATATAACGTGGTTCCATAACCCTACAGACCTTGGTGCCTAGCTTAATTATGTATTTTACTACGCAAAGAAGTTATTTTCTATAACCATAAAATAAAAAATTTCAAAAAATAGAAATTTTTTGTTCTTGATTATACTAAAATTTATTGTTTAAGAACTGATTTCTTTTGTTTAGAAAATGATAAAACTTGTGTTTTTCTTTTTCCAAGCTCGCCGTATTTTGCTAAAAGACCTTTAAGATATTTGATTGTGAATTTCTTCATATTGCTCAAATCTTTTTCTACAACCGTTTGTTTTTTTTCTATCACTGCAAGATCTCGAATATAGTTACTTTCATTAAAACAGAGGATTTTCTTAATAGCTAATGAAGCAAGCTGTCCTGTGGCCTGGTTACTTGGAATGTTAGGTAAGCTAGCAAGGAAAGGTGCTAAGGAGTTCAAAACAGCCTCGTGGAGATTTTCCTGAGAGACTTTATTGCCTAATTTAGAAAGATTTTCTCTGACTGTATCATACAGACGATGCTTAATGAAAATGTATTCTAAAGACTTGTAGTAATGTTCTTGAGAGAGTTCATCATGAAGTATTTGGAGTTCTTTTTGTAGATAGCCTTCCAGAATTTCTGTGTGGAGTCTTAGAATTTCCGACACAGACGTTTCTATCGGTTTATTATTATAGATAGCCGTAGGTTTTGACGTGAGAACGACTTGGCATTCAGTATATTGAAATAAGGGCTCAAGAATATCTTTAGCATAAACTCCTTTGGGGAGTTTTATTTCTATATGAGGTTGATCTGTTGAGAAATCTTGAATTGAATCAATTTTAATTACACCGCGTTTTGCAGCATTTTCTATAGAGCGAATTAATGTTTCTGTTGTTGTTGAAGGACAAATTTCTTTTATGATTAGAGTTTTTTGATCCACAGTTTGAATAGAAGCACGAATCATTAAAGAGCCTAGTCCATCTTGATATTCTGAGGCGTCCATAGTGCCTCCAGAATGGAAATCAGGAAATAGAGTAAATGAACGATTATTCAAAATAGCAATTTGTGCTTCTATAAGTTCACAAAGATTGTGCGGGAAGATTTTCGTTGTCATACCTACCGCAATTCCCTCAACACCGTGGAGTAGAAGAAGGGGAAGCTTTGCAGGAAGAATATCAGGTTCCTTTTCTCTTCCATCATAGGAATCATGAAAAGACATTAAATCCGTATTAAATAAAATCTCTTTAGCTAGGGGGCTGAGGCGAGCTTCAATATAACGTGCAGCAGCATGAGGATCTCCCGTTAGAGGATTTCCAAAATTTCCCTGCATATCGATCAGATAACCCTTATTTGCTAAAACGACAAGAGCTTCAACAATTGGAGCATCTCCGTGGGGATGCAACGCCATAGTGCGCCCAGCAATATTGGCAACCTTGTGCATTTTGCCATCGTCCATACGAAATAGAGTCCAAAGAAGACGTCGTTGTACAGGTTTAAGGCCATCAAGAATATGGGGAATGGCTCTTTCTAAAATCACATAAGACGCGTAATGCATAAAATGTGTTTTAAAAAGATCTGAAACATCATGCATAAACTACAAGTTGGTAATAAGGTTATCCATAATAAATTGTTTTCGTTCTTTAGTGTTTTTCCCCATGTAAAATTGTAAAAGTGTCTCTAAAGAGTCTAGAGAACCAATTGTTACAGGGGTTAGGCGCATATCAGCACCAATAAAAGCTTTAAATTCTTTAGGAGATATCTCTCCTAAACCTTTAAATCGTGTTACTTCTAAATTAGCTTCCTTTTTCCCTAATTTCTGTATTGCCTGTATTTTTTCCTGGTCTGAATAGCAGTACAGAGTTGTATCTTTGTAACGCACCTTAAATAAAGGTGTCTCTAAGATAAATAGATGATCGTTTTCAACAATCGGCAAGAATGTTTTTAAGAAGAATGTAATTAGTAAATTGCGAATATGCATACCATCTACATCAGCATCGGTAGCGAGGATAATTTTATTATAACGCAAATGTTGCGTACTATTTTTCGTAATACCTAATGCGGTGGCCAGGTAAAATAGCTCATCATTTTTATACATTTTTTCTTCTTCCAAAGAAAAAACGTTCATAGGTTTTCCTCGAAGCGAAAACACTGCTTGTGTTAGCGGATTTCTCGAAGATAAAATAGAAGCTGAAGCAGACTCTCCCTCTGTTACGAAAATAGACGAAGCCTCGCCATAAAGAGAACGCTCATTATAGTGAAACTTACAATCACGGAGTTTTGGAATTTTATAATGGAGCTTCTTTTGCTTGTCTTTAAGATCTTGCTTGATAAATTGAATGTTTTTACGAGTTTTCTCATTCAGCTTAATCTTATCGAGAAGAAGGTCTGCATAGGGTTTATTTTTTTTTAGCTCTTGAATAATAGCACTTTTAACATTCTTAATTATTCCCGAACGAATTTGCGTATTTCCAAGCTTGTTTTTTGTTTGTGATTCAAAAATTGGTGAAGCAATTTTTATTGCAACGCATCCTACCAGACCATCACGGATATCATTACTTGTAAATGTCTTTCCAAAATACTCATTGATTCCCTTAACAATAGCCTCTTTGAAGGCTGCTAGATGTGTTCCGCCATCTATAGTTTCCTGACCATTAACAAAGGAGAAATAGCGTTCGTTATATGTTTCTAGATGGGTAAATAGAAAAGATAATTCAGAATTTTGGAATGCTATAGGAGGATAGAGAGTTTCTTCAGGAATTTCTTCTTTAAATAAGTCTTGAAGACCTTGTTGGGATACAAAAATTTCATTATTACAAATTACTTCAAGACCGGGATGTAAATAGGTATAACGTCGAATTTTCTTTTTTAAGAACTCATCATTGAAAGAGAAATTGGTAAAGATTGTTGGATCTGGAGAAAAAGTGATTTCTGTTCCATCAGGATCTTTCGTAGATCCTTGACGAGAGTCTTGTAAAATGCCTTTGCAAAATGTTGCAAGATGGTATTTTTTTTTACGTACAGAGCGTACTGTGAATGTCTCTGAAAGAGCATTTACAGCTTTTAGCCCGACACCATTTAATCCTACAGAAAAATGGAAAACATCTTGGGTATACTTTGCTCCTGTGTTGATTTTAGAGACGCATTCGATCATTTTCCCTAAAGGAATGCCTCGACCACGATCACGCACAGTTATACTACAGGAGTCAGCACAAATGGAAATGGTCTTCCCATGTCCCATGATAAATTCATCAATCGCATTATCTACAACTTCTTTAAATAAAGTATAGATCCCATCTTCAACTTGGGAGCCGTCTCCTAATCTCCCTATATACATACCGGCACGTAGGCGGATGTGTTCTAAAGAGGCTAGAGAAACAACACTAGCTTCAGTATATGTTGCCATATTTTCTATTCTTCTTATTGCGTTCTAGGAAAAATACTTATATTAGAATTTTATTACGCGATGTTTGAGTAAACAATTTAACGATTAGTCATAGCAGTGCTATGAGTATTTCTCAATACCAGCTCTATTTATTGTTAGACTTAAAGGGATCCAAGCTCTTTTCCTAGAAGATTTGCCAGATTACGACATTTCTTTTTCTCAATCAAGATAGACGTAAGTCTTAGATTAATGTTCAAGAATCTGATATTTTATAATTCTTTTTCTAATTACGGTTTCGAAATTGGTAATACTCTCGTTTTAGATTTTGTCATGTGAGATAGTATTTTTCCTGGGCTAGATTGGTATTTTGTAAATTAGAATATTTAAGAATTTAGAGGAGTATCTTGTATTCAAATAGCGGCCTGATTCCATTTATTTTTGTTTTTTTATACAGAAAATACAGTTTGAAAATGGATAAATAGATGGCATCTAATTTTGTCTTGGGCTATACACCTAGATTACTTTCGTTCTCAATTCTCTATTATTTTCTTGTATTTAGGGAATAAGCGGAAAAATTACCACAACGTGCTTATGGTCTTAGGGGTTGTTGGAATTAGCTATCGAGAGGCTGCTTTAAAAGAAAGAGAAGCAGTTATTAATATCTTAAAGGATTTTGAAGCTAATTCGTTATTTTCTCAACGTTTTTTCAGTAGAGACGAATCTTTCGTTTTACTACTTACATGTCATAGAGCTGAAATTTACTATTTTTCTAAAAGCAATAGTAATGTTCAATCAGAATTGCTTGCGCGAATTTCTGCTTTGGGAGCACGCCCTTATTGTTATCAAGGATTAGCATGCTTCACCCATTTATTTACTGTTACTAGTGGTATGGATAGCTTGATTTTTGGTGAGACAGAAATTCAGGGGCAGGTGAAACGTGCTTATATTAAGGCGAAAACAGAAAGAGAATTACCTTTCGCTCTACATTTTCTATTTCAGAAGGCTTTAAAAGAAGGAAAGGATTTTCGCTCTCAAGTCTCTTTGTCTTATCCTGTTGTAACGATAGAGTCTGTAGTTGAGGAAACTCTAGACTTGCATGGTAAATCAACAAAAGACAAACTTTTATTTATCGGTTACTCGGATATTAATCGGAAGATCGCAAATGGGTTGAGTGCGAAAGGTTACCGAAATCTAATTTTTTGCTCTCGAAAAAATATTTCCATGCCCTACGATACAGTGGCTCGTAGTCAACTTTCTTTTAGGGAACCTTATGATGTCATTTTCTTTGGATCTTCGGAATCAGCTAAAGATTTTTCCGGATTGTCTTTAGAAAGTTTGGCAAGCATCCCAAGTCGTGTGATTTTTGATTTTAATGTTCCACGGACTTTTACTTTAATGGAACGTCCAAAAGATATCATATGTTTGGATATGGATTTTATTAGCGAGCGTGTGCAGAAGAAACTTCAAATTAGTAAGCAATGTACAAATAAAGAAAAACCATTTTTAGCTCTAGCAGCAAGAAAACAATGGGAAGTTTATGAACAAAAGTGCTCACATATACCTTCGAGCCAGGTTCGAGCTTCTTGTCCTAAGCTGTTGATTCTTTAGCGTCTAATTCGTCTCTTGACATATACAGCTATCGAAAATACTCTAGGCTTTTATCGCTAACTGCGATGGATTTGTATGCAGTGTGGTCTAGTACTGGCAGATTGTAGTTGATAACAAGTGCAATAAAAATCAGCCCGATTTTTCTTAGGTCTTTTGTTCTTTATAGTGAAAAAGATGCACAAGAAAACGAACATGATATTGTTTATAGAAACAAGAAATCGTTTTTATTTTTAAAGTTTGTATTGGCATAACTCGATTTAAAGGCTGAAAAAGCTAAGTCTAGAAAAGAGGTTGTCTAAATTTTCGGTGGAGAAGAGACAGCCGTTCCTGTATAGGAAGAGCGTGCATGTTGGAGAAATTGATAAAAAATTTTGCCACGTATATTGGTATAACGTCAACCCTCGAATTCGATGCTGATGGAGCATATGTCTTGCCTATAAGTGATCTTGTCAAGATACGTGTACTACAAAATGCAGATAATGAAATTGTGTTTAGTGCTTTCTTAGGGGAGTTGGCTCCTTCTGTGGATACAAATAAAGTATACTTACAAATGATGGTAGCGAACTTGTTTGGTAGAGAAACAGGAGGTAGCGCTTTAGGATTGGATTCCGAAGGCCATGTTGTCATGACACGTAGAATTCCCGAAGAAGTTTCATATGAAGATTTTGCTGGTTACATAGAGAGTTTTATGAATTTTTCTGAAACCTGGCTAGAAGATTTGGGACTAAATAAAGCACAACAAGGACAATAGGCAACAGGGGTAGAAAAACATGGGTGCACGTTTAATTATTGATAAAGGCCCGTTGTCAGGATTTGTTTTAGTTCTTGAAGAAGGAACAAGCTGGTCAATCGGAAGGGATGAGGCAACTAGTGATATTCAGCTAGAAGATCCTAAGCTTGCTGATACTCAGGTTGTTATAAGTAAAGAAGAGGGTGTTTATTCTGTTACAAACTTAGACAGTACACATCCTGTTACTGTAAATGGAAAAGAGATAATAGAGACAACATCTCTGCAAAACGGTGATAGCTTAACATTTGGCAGTAATCAATATTCTTTTTTCACGAATGAATTTGATCCTGAAGATGTTGTTTACGATTTTGACTTTTCTTCAAAAAATACAACTAATGTCTCGCCTGAACCTGCCGATAGTAAAAAGAAGACGAAGAAGAAAAGCAAGTCTTCACAGGACAATGAAAAAAAACCTTCTTCTTCAAAGCAGCAAGATTCTTCCGATGCTTCTCCTAATGATAAAGACAAAGAACTTGCTGAAGCTTTCTTAGCTTCTGCAAAGTCAGAGAAGAAAACTTCCGATCAAAAGGTAGATAAGGTAGATATAGATACGCTACCCGATTCCGGAACAAAAAAGAAAAAATCCCCATTGGGGGATGTGAAAAATACTGAAACCCAGCATGCTACTATGGAAGAAAACGGAGCCTTGCCTAATCAAAATCAGCAGCCGTTGCCAGATTCTGACTCTCCTAAGCAGGAACAGTCTCAAGAAGGTGATCGGCCTAAAGAAGGTGAGCCTGTCAAAGAATCTCCCGCTTCTAAAAAAGAAGAAGTCACTCCCCAAGGACCTACAACTGATGAGAATCAGGATGTAGAAGATTCACATCACGACAAAGAAACTTCTGAAGAAACGACTGATAACAAAGAAGAAGCTGAAGAGAAGCCCGAAGAGGAAAATCAAGAAGAGAACAAAAAAGCTGACAAAGCTGAAGTCTTGTCTCCGTTTAATGTGCAAGATCTCTTTAGATTTGATCAGGGTATTTTTCCTGCAGAAATAGATGACATTGTTCAAAAAAATGTTTCTGTAGATCTTTCTCAGCCCTCGCGCTTTTTATTAAAAGTATTGGCTGGAGCCAATATCGGTGCAGAATTTCATTTGGATACGGGAAAATCTTACATTTTAGGTAGCGATCCTGCATCTGCAGATATTGTCTTTAATGATCTTAGCGTCTCACATCGCCATGCAAAAATCATCGTAAGTAACGATGGTTCTACCATGTTGGAAGATCTGGGTAGTAAAAACGGTATAATCATTGAAGGGAAGAAAATAGAGCACAGCTCTACCCTAAGTTCCAATCAAGTTGTTGCTCTAGGAACAACTTTATTTTTACTGATAGATCATCTTGCTCCTGCGGATACAATTGTAGCCTCATTTGCTCCAGAAGATTACGGTTTATTTGGGCGTCCTCAAGATGCTGAAGAAGTGGCTGAGCAAGCTGCTCAGGAAGAAGAAGAAAAACGTAAACGAGCTACTCTCCCTACAGGATCATTTATACTTACGTTGTTTATTGGTGGCTTAGCTATACTTTTCGGCATAGGTACAGCTTCTTTATTCCATACGAAAGAAGTCGTCCCTATCGAGAATGTGGACTTTCAAGAAGACATCGAACGTGTAGTAAATACATTTCCGACAGTTCGTTACACATTTAATAAAAATAACGGACAGCTCTTTTTAATCGGACATGTAAAAAATAGTATTGATAAAAGTGAGCTTCTCTATAAAATGGACGCTTTGTCTTTCATCAAATCTATTGATGACAACGTTATTGATGACGAGGCTGTCTGGCAAGAAATTAATATATTGTTATCAAAAAGAGTAGAGTTTAAGGGCGTGAGTATGCATTCTCCCGAACCTGGCCAATTCGTGATAACAGGATATCTAAAAACAGAAGAGCAGGCTGTGTGTCTCTCTGATTATCTTAATGTGCATTTCAACTATCTTTCCCTACTTGAGAATAAGGTAATCATAGAATCACAAATGTTGAAAGCTATTGCTGGTCAACTTTTGCAATCAGGATTTGCAAATATTCATGTAGCCTTTGTTAATGGCGAAGTTGTTCTTACTGGATATGTAAACAATGCGGATGGGGAGAAATTCCGTTCTGTTGTTCAGGAGATCTCTAATTTGCCTGGCGTACGTCTTGTGAAAAACTTTGTTGTTTTGTTACCTGTTGAAGAAGGGATAATAGATTTAAATTTGCGGTATCCTAGCCGTTATCGTGTAACCGGGTATTCAAAATATGGTGACGTAAGCATTAATGTTGTAGTCAATGGTAGGATTTTGACCCGCGGTGACGTTGTCGATGGAATGACGGTAACAAGCATCCAACCGAACTGTATCTTTTTAGAGAAGGAAGGGTTGAAATATAAAATCGAGTACAATAAATAGCTAATTTTAAGGCTTGTTAATTCTTTTGTATTTAGGAAAAATACTATGTTTAATATGGAAAATACAGCTGCTAAAGAAGATAAATCTTCTCATCAGTTGTTTGATTTAGAGAAAGACATGCAGGATCTGAGTAAAGCTCAGGAGATCAAAGCTAATGTGCAGGATAAAGTGCAAAAATTGAATGCTTCTCTTCGAGAAGGTTCTGATAAAGCATTTTTTGAGAAACAACAAGCATTGTTAGCAGGATATCTAGCCCTTCAGAAAGTTCTCGGGCGGATGAACCGCAAAATGGTTTAACAGACTAGATAAGTAGTGGAGAATTTATGAGTGGTAGCGGAAGTAGTTGCTCAGCATTTAATTTTAATGACATGCTTAATGGCGTATGTAAATACGTCCAAGGTGTGCAACAATATTTAACAGAATTAGAAACCTCAACGCAAGGTACCGTTGACTTAGGTACGATGTTTAATTTGCAATTTCGTATGCAAATTTTATCACAGTACATGGAAGCAGTATCCAACATCTTGACAGCTGTGAACACAGAGATGATCACTATGGCAAGAGCTGTTAAAGGAAGTTAATAAACTAAGAGAAGGATCATGGCAGATTTGGAATTATTTAAAGCAGATTTTGCGTTGTTGTTTGAAGCTGGCATGTTGGCTATCAAACAAGGTGATGAAGAAAGCGCGAAAAAGCTTTTTCAATCTTTACAAATCTTAAAACCTGACCATTATGGTCACGAATTAGGATTAGCATTGATTGACTTGCATAAGATGGAAATTTTTGCTGCAGAAGAGCGATTAAGCGCTTTAGCACAAAAAGAAGTCGATAATTGGAGCATTAAGTCTTTCCTTTCTCTAACACACATGATGATCGTCTTGCATCAAGGAAGCTCTTTCGAAGTGCGCCGTGAAAGCTTGGAAAATTGCTTAAAATTGGCAGATCAGGTGTTAGAAAATTGTGAAATAGAATCAACAAGAATTCTTGCTCAATCCGTTTTAGACTGGCATGATACTCTAGTAGCTAAAAGCGGTGGGCCTTTAGGTTAACCTATTTTTTGGTTCTGAATAAAATACACATGGTTGTTGTCTTATGATAGATCCTTTGCAGCTTTTCCCGAATTTAGACTCTGATAAGGAAACAGCTTCTATACAAAAGCCTTCAGGAACTCCTTTAGCGAGTGAGCTAAATAAGGAAGTCCCTGCATTTTCTTTAGGAATGTCCGCGGATGCACTTAATAAAAATATCGAGGATCTAAAACCTAATCCTATGGCAATGATGCAAGATAGAAATTCTAATATCATTGATCCTGAATTAGAAGAAGCTTTGGATTCTGAAGAGCTCAAAGAACAAATAAATAATCTCAAAGAGCGTTTATGGGATGCAGAATCAACCTTACAAAACCAAGATCAAAATAGATTATCTCCTGAACATTTTGAAGCTGTTAGTGTGATTATCGATTTAATCAATGGAGATCTCAGCGACATAGCTGAACATACTCAGCAAAGTTTAGAGAAAAAGACAGAAGAAGAAAACGCTTCTGTTACACGTAAGATGATCAATTGGGTTTCCTCAGGCGAGGAAGTATTAAATAGAGCTCTTCTGTATTTTTCTGATAGAAACGGAGAGCGAGAAAATTTAGCCGACTTTTTAAAAGTACAGTACGCTGTTCAAAGAGCAACGCAAAGGGCAGAACTCTTTGCTAGTATTGTAGGAACTACGGTAAGTAGTATAAAGACGATAATGACCACACAATTGGGTTAACATGGACGAATTGACGACAGATTTTGACACGCTCATGTCGCAATTAAACGATGTACATTTGACTACAGTCGTAGGTCGTATTACTGAAGTTGTCGGTATGTTAATCAAAGCAGTTGTTCCCAATGTTCGTGTTGGGGAAGTATGCTTGGTTAAACGTCACGGCATGGAGCCTCTCGTTACTGAGGTTGTTGGCTTCACACAAAATTTTGCTTTTCTATCGCCATTGGGAGAGCTTTCGGGGGTTAGCCCTTCTTCAGAAGTTATCCCAACTGGTCTACCTTTGTACATCCGTGCGGGTAATGGTCTTTTAGGACGTGTGTTGAACGGTTTGGGAGAACCTATTGATTCTGAGACAAAAGGACCTTTAGTTGATGTTAATGAAACCTATCCTATTTTCCGTGCACCACCTGATCCATTGCATAGGGAAAAGTTAAGAACAATCTTGTCCACAGGCGTGCGATGCATCGATGGTATGCTCACAGTAGCTAGAGGTCAGCGTATAGGGATCTTCGCTGGAGCCGGGGTGGGTAAATCCTCTCTTCTAGGGATGATTGCTAGAAATGCTGAAGAAGCTGATGTTAATGTGATTGCTCTCATCGGAGAGCGGGGCCGCGAGGTTCGTGAGTTTATCGAGGGGGACCTTGGAGAAGAAGGAATGAAACGATCGGTGATCGTTGTTTCCACGTCAGATCAATCATCACAACTACGATTAAATGCTGCTTATGTAGGTACTGCTATAGCAGAGTATTTCCGAGATCAGGGGAAGACTGTTGTTTTAATGATGGATTCTGTAACTCGATTTGCTCGAGCATTAAGAGAAGTCGGGTTGGCTGCTGGAGAACCTCCAGCTAGAGCAGGATACACGCCTTCAGTATTTTCAACCTTACCTAGATTATTAGAACGTTCTGGAGCATCAGATAAAGGAACAATCACAGCATTTTATACTGTGCTTGTTGCCGGAGATGATATGAATGAACCGGTCGCCGATGAGGTTAAATCGATTCTTGATGGACACATTGTTTTATCTAACGCTTTAGCACAGGCGTATCACTATCCTGCTATTGATGTTTTAGCATCAATTAGCCGTTTGCTGACAGCAATTGTTCCTGAAGAACAAAGGCGCATTATAGGAAAAGCTCGTGAGGTATTAGCAAAGTATAAAGCAAACGAAATGCTTATACGTATTGGAGAGTATCGCCGAGGTTCCGATCGCGAAGTGGATTTTGCTATAGATCACATAGATAAGCTGAATAGATTCTTAAAGCAAGATATCCATGAAAAGACTAATTACGAGGAAGCTGCGCAACAACTTCGGGCAATTTTCCGATAAGATATTAAGGGTAAAATGCCGTGCCTAAATACCCGTTAGAGCCTGTTCTAGCGATTAAAAAAGATCGTGTTGATAGAGCGGAAAAAGTTGTTAAAGAAAAGCGTCGTCTTTTAGAGATAGAACAAGAGAAATTAAGAGAAATCGAAACTGCTCGTGACAAAGTGAAAAATCACTATATGCAAAAGATTCAACAATTGCGAGAATTGTTAGATGAAGGCACAACGAGTGATGCGGTTTTACAGAGAAAAGCCTATATTAAAGTTGTTGCTGTACAACTGGCTGAAGAAGAAGAAAAGGTTAATAAACAAAAAGAGAGCGTTTTAGCAGCTTCCAAAGAGCTGGAAAAAGCAGAAGTTAATTTAGCCAAACGGCGAAAAGAAGAAGAAAAAACGCGTTTGCATAAAGAAGAGTGGATAAAAGAAGCTCTCAAAGAAGAAGCGCGAGAAATAGAAAAAGAGCAAGATGAAATGGGACAACTGCTTCATCAGTTGCGCAAGAAAAAACAACGTGAATCGGGGGAATCTAGTTCATGGAATTAAATAAAACAACCGAGTCTTTGTACAGTTGCAAGACAGATCGCCATTCAGTACAACAGGACGTAGGTCCGGAGCCTAAAGATAACCGCGACGTTAAAGTATTTTCTTTGGAAGGCCACCAACAATCAAAACAAGATCGTCAGGATAAAGTTTCCAATAAAGGTTCTCGTCAAGAATCTCGAGGAGCTGATGATAAGCATGTAGAAGAGAAAACATCTACTGTATCTTCTAAAGAAGAAGATAAAGAAGACAGTGAAGGCTTCATGGCTTATGATAATCCTACAGCAGGAATGGCATTTGTAGATGTCGCTGCTCCTATTTCTAGTGAAGTTGTTGTAGAAAGTGCTACAATAGCTGTTGCTAGTGCAGATTTACAGTGGGTGGAAGAAGTTATTGCTAACACTGTAGAATCTATGATGGTTGCTGATGTTAATGGGCAGCAGTTAATCGAATTAGTTTTAGATACTGAAGGTAATGTTCCTGAAATTTTTGCAGGTGCAAATTTAACATTGGTACAATCTGGAACAGACCTTTCTGTAAAATTCTCTAATTTTGTAGATAATACTCAGATGGCAGAAGCAATGAATCTCATTGTGAATAATCCCTCTCAGCTTGCTAGTTTAGTAGGAGCATTAAAAAATCGTCATTTGAATTTGACAGAATTGACTGTTGGATCAAGTATTGTACAATTGCCAACTATTGAAGAAGCACAAACACCTCTACATATGATTGCTGCTACAATTCATCAAAGAGATGAAGAGAAAGATCAAGAAAAAGATCAGCAGCAGCAACAACAAGATCAAGAACAAAACCAATATAAAGTTGAAGAAGCGCGTTTATAAAGGTGATTTCTCATGGCAGTAGCAGCGGAGCCTAGCGCTAGTTGGTTAAAATCTAGAAATGATTTTCTAAACTCTTTAGTGAAAACAGAAGAAGGGATCTCTCTTCCTTCGTTTCCTAAAGGTTTATGCCAACATAGGTTGAAAGAAAAATTTCGTTTAGAAGAAACAAGTCTTACTATTCAACCTCGAGGCTCCCTCTCTGCAACTCAGGCTGTTCAAGATTTTGGAACACATCTTTTAGTTCAGTCGTTTCTAGTACAACCTTTAGACCCTGGAACCTTCTTCTTTGTTACTTCAGAAGCAGATCTTCAATCTTTCATGGTTGCTGTATTTAATGATTCTAGTTTAGCTTCCTATTTCTATGAAAAAGATAAACTATTAGGATTCCATTATTACTTTTGTGCAGAGCTATGTAAGTTACTCCAAGAATTGGCTTGGTTACCTTCATTATCTGCTAGAGTTGTAGGCGATGCACGATTTTCTAGTAAGGATCTACAAGGATCTTACCAAGCTGTAGATATCACTTGCGGATTAGATGGAAAATATATGCGTTTCCGTTTGCTTTTCCCAGACGCGGTATGTGATAGTTGTAAGCAGTTCCTTTCTGCATCGGATCAAAATTTTGATGTTCATCAATTAGATGCTACCCCTTTGACAATGTCTATAGAAGTTGGTTATTGCCAACTAACACAAGAGGAATGGCAACAAGTTGTACATGGCAGCTTCATTTTATTAGATAGTTGTTTATACGATCCTGATACAGAAGAAAGCGGTGGCTTGCTTACTATTCAGGGGCATCAATTTTTCGGTGGTCGTTTTATTAATCAAACCTCCGGAGAATTTAAAATTACCAGCTATCCAAGTTTACAACAGGAAGAACCTGCTGAAGAAACACCAGAAGCTGCTCTACCTGCAGCACCTTTACCAGGAAGCTGTAAATTAGTAGCCGAAGCTTCTAGATACTCATTAACTGTTGAAGAGTTTTTAAAACTTACTCAAGGCAGTATCTTAAATCTCGATGGTGTCCATCCCTCTCGAGGTGTGGATTTGATTCTCAATGGAGCAAAAGTCGGGAGAGGAGAGGTAGTATCTTTAGGAGATGTTTTAGGAATTCGAGTCCTAGAAGTATAAACGCATAATTGTCTCCTATGGATTGTCAATCCGAAATACCTTCTCAAAATCAGGTGATTGGTGAATATCACATCAAACAAATCCTGAGTAAGAAAGAGGGTAGTGCGGTATACCGAGGTTTACATCCTAATACTCTACAATCTGTAGCTATTAAGGTTCTTGCAACACCCTTGGTTGCTGATACATCACGAGTTCATAATTTCTTAAAAGAAGCGCGGATTGTTGAGCAAATCTCACATCCAAATATTGTTAAGTTATACCAATACGGACAATGTAGGAAAGGTCTGTACATAGCTATGGAATATATTCAGGGAGTTTCTCTTAGACACTACATTCTCTCCCAGCTGATTCCTTTATCACGTGCTATTGATATTGTCTTACATATTGCCCAAGCTCTTGAATATCTACATAGCCGAGGCATTCTCCATAGGGATATAAAACCAGAAAATATTCTTATGACATCTCAAGGACAAATCAAGCTTATAGATTTTGGTCTTGCTGCGTGTTCTATGGATGAAGATACTCATCTTGCGTGTTTGGGAACACCTTCATACATGAGTCCTGAACAACGTCAAGGAGATAAGATCTCTGAAAGTTCAGAAATCTATTCATTGGGTTTAATAGCATACGAATTAATCTTAGGAAATTTAGCCTTAGGCAAAGTTGTTTTATCTTTGATTCCAAATAGAGTGAGCAAGATCCTAGCAAAGGCTTTACAACCCTCTCCTAAAGATCGTTATGGATCTATGAAGGAATTCATCTCAGATTTACATAGATATCGTCATGGTGAAGATCTTCAAAAAGATAAGCGTAATAAAGATCATACCGCACTGGTGAATGATCAGCTATATCATCAGAGATTTTGGTTATCTCCTTTGGAAATTGTTGCTCCTGAATTTTTATCGGTTTCTATATATGAACAAGGATATCCTACGCATCCTCATGTATACTATGAAGCTTATATGAGTGAGGATGGTTTTAGAATATGGTTTTGTTATAGTCTTTCAGGAAATCCAACTTTAGTATTAACTATTATGAAGAGCTTCGTAAGTCAATGGGGTCATGAAGATAACATTAGAAGTGCGATTCGTAAGATTCATAGTGAGCTAATGCGTATAAATGTTCCTATAGATGAAAAGGGAATTTCCTTAATTTGCGTAACTATTTCGAAAGAAAAAAAGGAACTTTCTTGGATTGCTTGTGGGAAAACTAATTTCTGGTTACAAAAACAAGGAAAGGTTGCTCAGAATTTTACTACTTCGTCCTCAGGTCTAGGAAAAATTAGTTCTTTACAAATTCAGGAAACCAAGGTTGCATGGGAAATAGGTGATGGAGCAGTATTACATACCTTACAGGCAGACGATTCCATGTCATCTTTACATAGTCCTTTATTCACAGAGTTGAAAGATAGAGGACAAACAGCTATATTCTGCCCAATAGAGAGCGTACGGTACGGGATATTAGGAAATCATGACGGAAATCTTTGTCCCTCAACACTTATCAGCTTAAAAAGAATCCGGTGAAAATAGTGACGTCGAACATTGGAAGAAAGATCTTACAGGTCATAAATAAGAAAAAAGGAAAAATAGGGGTACTTGTTGCTTTGTTTTTCTTTGACCTGGTTTTACTTGGTGTGAATTCTCACAAACCACCAATTAGCGAACCAAGATCTCGAGCTAAAAACTCCCAAACTGACGAGAACAGCCAAATTGCTGCCTGTCCTAAAAACATAGTTAATAAGACATCAGTAAAAAAATCTGATAAGCAGTCTATTGCTAAAAGCTTGCCTCAGAATCAACCGCGTCATTTTAAGAAATCAACAC
Source organism: Chlamydia poikilotherma (assembly GCF_900239975.1). Classification (NCBI taxonomy): domain Bacteria; kingdom Pseudomonadati; phylum Chlamydiota; class Chlamydiia; order Chlamydiales; family Chlamydiaceae; genus Chlamydia; species Chlamydia poikilotherma. The sequence continues at coordinate 49,676 of NZ_LS992154.1, forward strand.
AGACATTTTCCCCAGGGTTTTCTGAAGGCTCGCCATTTGCTAAGCCTGAAGTTAAAAAACGTCCTCTCGATAATCGTATGCAGACTGCTACGAAAAAAACTCCACGTTTCCTTCCTAAACAAGAAGAAAAAACGGAAGTTGTCGAGGAGAAGAGTGAAGAAGCTCAAATTTGGGAAGATAAGCGTACTTATGCTAAACGCGCCGTAAATGCTATAAACTTTAGTGTAAAAAAGCTTGTTGAAGAGAGTGAAAAAAAGAGCTCCCAAGAAGAAGGCTTTAAAGTTGATAATAAAGCAGCATCTTCACAACCGTTGAAAACAAAATCTCCAGATAAGCAACCCTCTATTGATAAGATAGCAGTCTATTCTGATTCCAAAAAAGATGATGAGCAATCTCCCTCTTTATTAAAAGGAAAACAAATTACCTGCGCAGATCTCAAAGATAATGGTTATACTGTAAATTTTGAAGATATCTCTGTCCTTGAACTTTTGCAATTTGTCAGTAAAATTTCTGGAACAAATTTCGTTTTCGATAGTAGTGATTTAAATTTCAATGTAACGATTGTTTCTCACGACCCTACCTCTGTAGACAATCTTTCTACCATCCTTTTACAAGTCTTGAAAATGCATGACTTAAAAGTAGTAGAGCAAGGAAATAACGTTCTTATTTATCGTAATCCTCGTCTTTCTAAATTATCTACTGTAGTCACCGATGGCTCTGCAAAGGATAATTGTGAAGCTGTTGTGGTTACCCGTGTATTCCGTTTATACAGCGTACACCCTACATCTGCTGTAAATATTATTCAGCCGCTACTTTCACATGATGCTATAGTAAGTGCTTCAGAAGCTACACGCCATGTCATTGTTTCTGATATTGCTGGAAATGTTGAGAAAGTCGGGGAGTTATTAGCAGCTTTAGATAGCCCCGGAACATCCGTGGATATGTCAGAGTATGAAGTGCGTTATGCAAATCCTGCTTCATTAGTGAGCTATTGCCAAGATGTTCTTGGTGCTATGGCTGAAGATGAAGCTTTTCAGATTTTCATTCAGCCAGGAACAAATAAGATTTTCGTAGTTTCTTCACCCCGCTTAACTAGCAAGGCAATACAGCTACTAAAATCCCTGGATATTCCAGAAATGGCACATACATTAGATGATGTTACAAGCCCTGCCGCAGCTTTAGGAACATCAGGAGCCGCAAATCCTAAAAGCTTACGCTTCTTCATGTATAAGCTGAAATATCAAAATGGTGCGGCAATAGCTCAGGCAATTCAAGATATTGGATACAATCTCTATGTAACAACAGCGATGGATGAAGATTTCATCAATACGCTAAACAGTATTCAATGGCTGGATGTTAACAACTCTATTGTTGTTATCGGAAATCAAACAAATGTAGATAAAGTTGTCAGCTTACTCAATGGTTTAGACTTACCTCCGAAGCAAGTGTATATCGAAGTGCTTATTCTAGAGACTAGCCTAGAGAAATCTTGGGATTTCGGAGTTCAGTGGGTAGCACTTGGAGATGAACAAGGTAAAGTTGCTTATGCTTCAGGATTATTAAGCAATACAGGTCTTGCTAATCCTACAAAATCTACAGTACCTCCTGCAAAACCATCTCCAGGAGATATTCCATTACCAACACCTGGCCAGTTAGCAGGAATTGGCGATATGATGTATGCATCCTCAGCTTTTGGCTTGGGGATCATAGGAAACGTTCTTAGCCATAAAGGGAAATCTTTCCTTACCTTAGGGGGACTTCTCAGTGCTTTAGATCAAGATGGCGATACTGTCATTGTTCTTAACCCAAGAATTATGGCTCAGGATACACAACAGGCATCTTTCTTTGTTGGGCAGACGATTCCTTTCCAAACGACGAGCACAATCATTCAAGAAACAGGAACTGTTACACAAAATATCGAGTATGAAGATATCGGTGTTAACCTTGTTGTTGCTTCAACGATCGCTCCGAATAATGTTGTTACTTTACAAATAGAACAGACGATTTCTGAGCTACATTCTGCTCAGGGTACTCTTACACCTGTAACAGATAAAACGTATGCAGCTACCCGCCTACAAGTTCCTGATGGATGTTTCTTAGTAATGAGTGGTCACATCAGAGATAAAACTACAAAAATCATTACGGGAGTTCCTCTGCTAAACTCTATACCTTTAATTCGAGGTTTGTTCAGCAGAACAATAGATCAAAGGCAAAAACGCAACATCATGATGTTCATTAAGCCTAAGGTTATTAGCAGCTTTGAAGAGGGTACAACATTAACAAATAAAGAGGGTTACAGATACAACTGGGAAGCCGATGAGGGATCTATGCAAGTAGCGCCACGACATGCTCCTGAATGTCAGCACCCTCCTGCATTACAGGCAGAAAGTGATTTTAAAATGCTAGAACTAGAAGCCCGATAAATGCTATATAGAAAAAATAAGATGATATTCTACGCCATGGAATAGCTTCTGACTCTGTTGTTTTTCAGGGGGAAAGCCAAGAAAACATCATCGGCCGTATGATTGTTGTTTTCTTGGCTTTTTTATTCCCCCTCTCTATACTTACTCCTTCTTTTTTGCCTAAATAGCTCAGTTGGTAGAGCAACGCATTCGTAACGCGTAGGTCGTCGGTTCGATCCCGGCTTTGGGCAAACATAGTAAAAAATATTTACAGAAAATAAAAAAACGCTTACCGTTTTGCTTTATTTTTTCATGGAAAAGTGTAAGAAATAAGAACTTATAAAGAGCAGGATCCTCTCATAATTGCCATTATGACACTTTGTATTTTGCTTTCTATTTTAGAAGTATTTCTTAGCCTATTTTTATAAAGAATATCCCGTATTTATAGATGGATATGGTGAAAATCAATGTCTTTTCTCTGTCCAAATTAAAAATACATTTAGGGGAAAAAGGGCAACTGGCATGTCCTAAGAGGCAAGAGACTTTAGGGAGAGTCGTCCTCTGAGCTTTAAGATCTCATCTTAAAAGTATGTCAGGGCTTTTAATTTTGGCCTTATGGGGAAACATTGCTGCCCTTCTATAACCGCATATGCGGTAAGGAGGGTATTAAAAGCCGACGGGAGATAAACTTTCTGCAAGTTTCTTTAAAACATCTGCGCGTAATTGCGTGATTACTTCCTTTTGCAGATTTTTATTGTTTTCAGGTTGTTTTGTAAGTGCTAAGTGCCCACGACGTGCTTGCCAGAATACAGGATTCCAAATAGGACTATTATCAGCACCTTGAATCCATCCAAGGCTAATTCCCAATTGAATCCAGCTTAACGCATCTAGTGTTTCCTGAAGGTCTAAATGATACGAATGCGTAAGTAGCCCTAATGCACGTAAAATATGATTTTTTAATTCTCCGGGATTTTGTTCAGCATGTTTCTTTTTTGCTGATGCCTCCGCAACGGATACTTTTGAGGACCATATTCTTAAGGATGATAGGATTTGCTCTTCCGTGAGCCCTAAAGAACATTTATTGGATAAAACTAGTATGTTCCCAATGTATCCTGGCGTTGCCGGTAGCATTCCTAAACAAGCTACTTCTGTATCCTCATCAATAATATCATTTAATTCTTGAGAATATACTAATGCAGGGGCATGTAAGAAACACTGACTTTTTAATCCTGTACCACATTCTCGAGAATTTGTAGTTAGAAAACCAAAATCTGAAGAAAAGGCAAATTCTAACTTCTCATTTAGGTAAGTATCTAACCGCACAAGCTGATCTAAAGCTTTTTCAGGTTCAGATGTAAAATCTATGGTATGGAGAATTAGATGATCTCGGAAATTTATAGCTGCTAAGATAGTTCCAGAACGATTTACAATAAGAGCTTCACCTTCAGGATTTCCCGTTAGATCATAGGGAAATAGAAAATGCTCAATGAGAAATTCTTTTTGCCAGGCAGGAGCATCTTTAAGAGGTAAAACTAGAAACTCATCAAAACCTTCAATATGGTTGAAATGCGAAACTATAGCCTCTAAAATTTCCTGCTTTTTCTCCCTAGATAAACAAGGAAGAAATTTTGCTATGGAAAGATTCCTAGATAGTGAAAACGTCGTTATAGGCCAGGTTTTATTTATAGAGGGGGCGTCTTTTTTACTAGCAAAATTAAGAAGTAAATCATTGGGAAGAATCATGCGAATTCTGATTTTTTAAATGATTAATTTGATCTCGTATTACAGCAGCTTGTTCGTAGTCTTCACGAGCTAACGTATCCTGAAGAGCCTCATTTAAAGCTATTAGCTTAAGAAGGGGATTCATACTCGCCGTTTCTCCAGGAGCACGACCAATATGCAAGCAACCGCGACTATTGTCAGAAGTTGTTGATGAGAAAATAGCCTTAGTGTGCACTAGTTTCGCAATCAGCTGTGTTTTGAAATTGGTATAACACAAATGACAACCAAGTAGCTGATCTTCATCAGTAGTTGGTTTCCAGACTGTTTTACAATTACCACACTCTAAAGTTACTGAAGATCCCGAAGCAACTATGGTAATATTGTCACGACTATAGTAATGACTCGGGCAGGGACAAGATTCACATACATAAGAACGTAGAATCTTATCTTTATCTACTTCAGTATAACAAATTGTTGCTGGCTTTTGACAGTGATAACACTGATGGGGTTTAGAAGTCGCCATGGAGATCTACCATTAAAGCCAAATACTAATACACCCAGTACCAATAACAAAAAAGTGACAAAGGAGAAAAAGGTTTTTTTAAAGAAATGTAAAAGAACCAAGAATAATCAACTGGGCCTTGAAGGATTTGAACCTTCGACCCCCTCATTAAAAGTGAGGTGCTCTAACCGCTGAGCTAAAGGCCCGAAGTTTGCTTGGTAATTTTACATTTTGACCCCAAGGGGATTCGAACCCCTGTTACCGGAATGAAAATCCGATGTCCTGGGCCAGGCTAGACGATGGGGCCAAGACAACTACAATATTACTAGTTCTATTCCTTTAGAGCAATCTTTTCCTCTCTTTGTTTCATATGAAAAACCAAAGAAATAGAGGTGGATAAAGACTACACATAAAAAATAGAGCTTATCATATTGACGAAAGATCCGCTTCTTTTTGCTTCGTAATTTCGTCAACTTGCTTACAGAACTTATCTGTTAATTCCTGAATCTTCTTCTCCATTCCTTTAACAGCATCTTCTGTTAAGTCAGAATCTTTTTTTAACTTATCGTTAGATTCCCTGCGGATATTGCGAATGGTTACTTTCGCTTCCTCAGATTTGCGACGCAACTGCTTGATAACTTCATTTCTGTATTCTGCAGTAGGCTCAGGAATCTTAATACGTACTATCGTTCCTTCTACATCAGGTTGCAAATTTAAATTTGCAGCAATAATGCCTTTGGATATAGCGGAAACGTTATTCGCATCATAAGGAGAAATGACTAACTGACGCGTATCAGCTACCGAAATAGAGGCTAAATCAGATAGCCTCATTGTAGTTCCATAGACATCTACAGTCACTGTTTCTACTAAAGCAGGATTAGCCTTTCCTGTTCTAAATGATCTGACTTCTTTATGGAAGAATTCCAAAGCAGCAGCCATTTTCTTTTCAGTATCAGTTAGAATGGACATGCTGAGCGTCTCCACAAATTAATGTTCCAATATTCTCATCGAAAATAGCTTGCTCTAAAGAATGCTTAACAAAGCTAAAGACACGAATAGGAATGTTGGAATCCATGCATAAAGATACGGCAGAGGCGTCCATAACTCCTAGTCCTTGAGATAGGAAATCCTTATAGCTAATGCGATCGTATTTTACAGCATCTGTAAACATCCGAGGATCTTTATCATACACTCCATCAACATGCATAGTTGCTTTAAGTAGGATATCAGCCTTCAACTCACAAGCACGCAAAGCGGCTCCTGTATCCGTTGTTAAATAAGGCGAACCTGCTCCTGTTGTGCAGATTAAAACTTTACCTTGGCTTAAAGCTTCCGCAGATTTTTGAGGAGTGTATAAGTCTGCTAATTGAGGACAAGAAAGCGTAGAAGTTAATAAACAAGGAATATCATCAGCTTTTAATGCATCTGCTAGAGCCATACCATTAATTAAAGTGGCTAACATTCCCATTTGGTCTGCAGATACGCGATTAATTTGTAGTTCTTTTTGCTGAGCAAGACCTCTTAAGATATTTCCACCACCTATAACAAGAGCCGTTTCAATATCACAGTTGCGTACAGCACGTAATTCTGCTACTAATCTGGATAAACGAACTTCATCAATTCGGTTTCCGCTATCTGTTGAGAGAGATTCTCCAGAAATCTTAAATAAGACTCGTGTTATTCGCTTAGACATATTTCCTCTCGCTTATTAAGCTCCTATTTTCCATAAAATGAATTCCTTCACTTCGACCGAATTTCCACTAGTTTTGCTAGCGTTATCAACCAAACCTTGAATGGTTATATCAGGATTTTTAATGAAGGCTTGTTCTAGTAGACAAACATCTTGGAAGAATGTTCCCAATTTGCCGCTGATGATTTTATCAATAACAGCTTGGGGTTTCCCTTGTATTTGAGAAGAAATTACTTCTTTTTCTCTTTCTAAAGCATCTGTAGGCACGCTCTCCTTATTTAAAAATAGTGGCTGTGCCGCAACGATGTGCATAGAAATATCTTTAGCTAGATTTTCTTTATCAGCAACTCCAGAAAGAACAGTTACGGAAACAGCTTTTCCATTACCGTGCGAGTAAATACCCACACTTTCTTCCGTTGCTTTTGGTACATATTTGATTCTGTTAATGCGGATATTTTCTCCGACAGTTTGCATGGTCACAGCGCGCAACCCATCAACTGTAAGAGAAGAGTCTTGAGATGAAGGAAGTTGTAACAATGCATCAACATTGTTCACTTTGTGATTTAAGACGTCTTCAATAAGACCATCGACGAAAGATCGAAACACCGAATTATTAGCTACGAAATCTGTTTCTACATTAACTTCAACAACAGCGGTACCGCGAACATCGCTCTTTGCTGCAATAACACCTTCTTTTGTTTCTCTGTGCTCTTTTTTACTAGCAGAGGCAAGACCTAATTTACGTAAGTGAACAACAGCTTCTTCAAGATTTCCGTTACATTCAGCTAAAGCTTCCTTACATTTGGTTAACCCCACACCGGTCTGTTGTCTTAAGAGTTTGAGGGTTTCCATTGAAAAGTTGCTCATTAGTTAGCCTCATTACTGTCGTATTTTTTTGCTAATAAATCTTCATGACGATTGTCATCACCGGTTGCGTAGATATCGATTTCTTCAGACGCATCTTCAGTGTTTAAAGCTTTAATTGGAGAAACAATTTCGACGCCAAGTTTTTTCTTGGTATTAACGATGTTTTCTTTAATAGCGTTAATGATTAAACGAATGCTTTTTAAAGAATCGTCATTACATGGAACAACATAGTCAATCGGTGTTGGGTCACAGTTAGTGTCAACTAGTGCTAATACGGGGATGCCGAGTTTTTTAGCTTCTGCGACAGCAATTTTTTCATAGCTAGGATCAACAACTATAACCAAACCAGGAATCTTTCTTAGATAACGGATACCTTCCAAGTTTTTTAATAATTTTTGATGACGCTTACCAAGTAAGGCAATTTCTTTTTTTGTTAGGTAAGAACTATTTTGAGTAAGATCTTTTTCGATTTTATCCAAAGTTTTAATGGAGTTTCTGATAGTCGTCATGTTGGTTAACATACCGCCTAACCATCTCTCCGCAACAAAGTATTCACCAGCTTCTATAGCGGCTTCTTTGATGACACATTTGGCCTGTTTTTTAGTTCCAACGAAAAGAATAGGCTTATTCTCTTTAATGACCTTACACACTTGGGGAAGAGCGTGACGTAGTTGATAAAGAGTTTTTGCTAGATTAATGATGTAAAGACCGTTTTTCTCCTCAAAGATGTAAAGTTTCATCTTTGGATTCCATCTGCGCGTTTGATGCCCAAAATGAGCACCCGCTTCCATTAAGTCTTTAACTGAAAGATTGCATAGTGGTTGTTCTTCCAAGCTTTGTACCTCTATTTCTTGAATATATTAACAATGGCATCTTGATCCAACGTCAAGATTTCAGTCTTGGTGATGTTTAGAAAAGCGCCCGATCAGAATCGAACTGACACCGGTAGCTTGGAAGGCTACAGCTCTACCATTGAGCTACGGGCGCGTACTAAAAAGGAGATGTTAATTTAATAAAGCTTTTTACGCAAGATTGTAATCTCTAGGTCTCTAGCTTCTAGAAAATTTTATATAGAAGATTAATTCTTATATAAATGGATTTTAGAAAAGAGATTTGGAAATAGACAAAAGATCTACAAAGAAAAAATCAGAACCCAGATGCTCCTAGGTTCTGATAGCGGGACAAAAAGTTAGGATAGTATAAACTAAATCCTTAGAATCTGAATTGAGCGTTCAAATGAGCAGCTCTTTCATCGATCAAGCGTGCTTCACCAGTGATAGACCATTTGTCAGCATCAATTAAAGTTGCGCCAATAGCGATACCGCAAGCTTTTCTAGATTTCATTTTATCAACTTGCATAGAAACAATTTGCATGAAGTCAGAAAATTTATTAGTTCCATCAACGGATGTAGCACTTCCTAATAACGTAGGATTCCAAGCTGTTAAGTCTAAAATAGCTGTAGCTAATTTAGGTTGCGCGATGCGGATTGAATCAGCATCAAATGTAGCTCTTGACCACTTCACTCCAATATATGGGACAAGCATATTCAATCTATAAGAAAGAGCCATACCAACTTGCCATTCATGGTATTTAATTATAGCGGACTTAGTGTCCGTAGCCTCCACTGTGCCTGCATTTAGAGGAAGAGGGAAAGCTTGATTTTTGTATCCTCTAGGCTTGTGTATTGCAAATTGTGCAGTATTGCAGATGACATTAAGAGTTTCTATCTTAGGATTAGATTGGGCATATTGGAATTCCGCTCCTAAAGTTGCACAACCACATTCCCATAGAGCTCCACGTGCACCAACGCTCCAAGAGAATGTTGTGTCAGTGTAAAGCTCTACAATACCTTGTGTCATGAATACGTTAGGAAGTTCATTAGCATTTAAGGATCCTCCAGCAACTCCAATTAAGCCAACAAGACTAAAAGCTGCAGAATTAGATTTAAAATAGCCATTAGTAGCACCTAAAGTGCAAAAAACATCGAAACGATCCCAAATGTTTAATGCTAGGAAAGCAGCATTTGTGAACCATTCCGCATCTTGCATATGTTTTCCATAAGCAAGATTCGGTCTTTCTACTGGGGTACTCGTTCCAGAAGCTGTTCCAGAAGCTCCTGTAGGAGCAGCTGCCATTCCGCTGACAGTTTTATTAACATCAACTTTTAATACACGATCGAAAACATAATCTCCGTAGTATCCTGCGCGGATGCTGATAGCATCACACCAAGTAGAGCAAGGATCACAAGGATCACCTGAAGCACCTTCCCACATAGTGCCATCGATTAATAAACTTGGTTCAGCTGGATTCCCTACAGGCAAGGCTTGTAAGGAGAGAGCGGAACCCGTAGCGGCAAACAGTAATGCCGATTTTAAGAGTTTTTTCATACTCACCTCTAAAGATTATGCTTAGTATCTTTTCTTTTTGTGCTCGCTATTCTAATTTGCTCTTCTGGCGGCACCACGTCCAAGTTAAAGCCAGACAAGATATCCTGTAGGCAATTAATGGCTTTGAGGAGTGTCTTGCAAGTGAAAACAGCCTTAAGCATGAACATACAGTTCATTAATCGAAAACATAACAAACTTTTCTTATTATAGTAAAGACGATAAGAAAAAAGACTGTTTTCAGGCATAAATTTCAAGCGATAACTCCTTATATCTGCTAATAAGTGAGCTAATAGATTTTTGTACATACTTTTATTTCTTATGCCACTTAGAATAAGTTGGAATTGCCTTCACAGAAGAGTGTAAAAAGGCTTTCTTATGTCTGAAGCCTTAAGCATGCTTCTTTGTTTTGCAAATAAAACAAAGCAAAATTATTTAATAAAACATTAATTTTTTAAAGATTTTTATTTTTAGGTTTTATTTGTAATGTTTTCATTTTTTTTAAAAACCACATGAATTTTACGTATTATTCTGCTTTGTAGAGTTTAGTTTGTAACTAGTCGAATCTCTTGCCAGACAATGGTTGAGATCCTACTATTTGTTTTATGAAACCTCCTAATAAGCGTCGTTCTTATCTTACAGTTCCAGAAAAGACCAACAGACTATTGTCGGGGATTATCGTAACATTGGCGATAATTGCTGTGCGTTTGTGGCATCTTGCTGTTGTTGAGCATGATCAGAAATTAGAAGAAGCTTATAAACCGCAAATGAGAGTAATTCCCGAGCTTGTTGAGCGGGCAACGATTTGCGATCGTTTTGGTAAAGTGTTGGCAGAAAATAAGATGCAATACGATGTGAGTGTAGCTTATGGAGCTATTCATGATTTACCATCTAGGGCTTGGCATGTTCATGCAGACGGAACTCGTGAGCTTATTCCTGTTAGGAAAAATTATGTTACGCGTTTATCGGAACTCCTTGCTCAAGAGCTACATTTGGATAAAGATGCGATTGAAGATAATATTCATGCTAAAGCCTCCGTATTGGGTTCCGTACCGTATTTAGTTCAAGCTAATGTTTCTGAGCGTACATATTTAAGATTAAAGATGATGTCAAAACATTGGCCTGGTTTGCATGTAGAGCCTACTGTACGACGTTATTATCCTATGGGAAAGATGGCCTCGGATATTTTAGGTTATGTAGGACCGATTAGCGCTCAAGAATATAAGCGAGTAACGCATGAATTAAGTAAGTTGCGAGAATGTGTTCGAGCCTATGAGGAAGGTGAAAATCCGAAATTTCCTGAAGGTTTAGCAAGTATAGATCAGGTGCGTTCTTTATTAAATTCTTTAGAGAACAATGCTTATAGTTTAAATGCCCTAATTGGGAAGCTAGGCATAGAGGCATGCTGGGATGGGAAATTACGCGGTCAATTAGGAAAGAAAACTGTTCTTGTAGATCGCCGTGGTAACTTCATTCAAGGTCTTAATGAAATAGCCGCAACCTCTGGTAAGAAACTCCAGCTTACATTGTCAACAGAGCTACAGGCATTTGCAGATGCTTTGCTTTTAGAGCATGAAAAAACAGAACAGTTTCGTTCAACACGATCATTAAAGAAACAAAAGTTTCTACCCCCTTTATTTCCTTGGATTAAGGGAGGAGCAATTATTGCTTTAGATCCTAATAACGGTCAAATTTTGGCCATGGCCTCATCTCCGCGTTATCACAATAATGACTTTATCGATATGAGGGTCGGATCGGATTCAGAAGCGAGATCTGAAGTATATCGTTGGTTAGAAAATACTGAGCATGTTGCAGAAGTGTATGATAGGAAAGTTCCTTTGCGCCGTGAAAGGAGAGATCCTCTTACGGGTTTATACTACGATGAGGAGCTTTCTCTTACTTTGGATTATTTCTTGGATTTCATTTTACCAAATACATCAGAGCTTAAGTCAGTTGTTAAGAGTTATGGGACTGTAGAGAATGCTATCAAACTGCAGCAGAGTGTAGAACGTTTATTGAATATTTTCTCTTATTCTGAAGGGCATTGTTCATGCTCTTCTATATTTGATGCGGTATTTCCTTCTGAACAAGAGCATATTGCTATAGGCAGAGTGATTTCTATAAAGCAGCAGCAGTGGATAAGTCATTGCTGCAAAGACTATGAGGAAGAAATAGAAGACATTAAGAAAGATCTTGAACCATTTTTTTCTGAACTTCCATCGAATTACGATAAGCTTTTGCTTATAGATCTATTTCAGATGGTTGTTGATCCTTCTAAAGTTAATTCTGAGCTACTTTCATCTGTAGGATCTCTTTCTTTATCAGAATTTTTCGATTGTCAGGGACATTATGTAGCTTTGCGTAGTGCCTTTTCCAAGATCGTAGAAGACATTTTTGTTGAGGTAGATTTCAAAGAGTGGAGGAAGCTCTATTTTGCGAAGTTTCTAGAGGTTAAGCGAAAAGAGGAAAACGATAGGAAACAACGTTATCCCACGCCGTATGTGGATTATTTATTAGAAGAAAAACGAGCACAATATCAGGATTTCCGTCGTTGTTACCTTGATAAGTTTTTAGCGTATTTACTTTCTGGGCAAGGGCAAACGGAATATCTAAAAGCTTATTACGAAGCCATTTCGATATGGAAAGGGGAATTAGAAAGAGGTGCGCATAAGGCATTGCCATGGTACGAGCATTATGAGTTTTTAAAACAAAAGTTTTCTGATTCTTCAATTGATCAATTGCATTTGTTCTTGTCTTTTAGAGAATTTTCTGAGCTTCAGCGGCCTCTCTATGGAAATTATGCCCCAATGCTTACAAGAAATGTTCCTCAAAAAGAACAAGATTTAGCAGCAGCATTTTATCCTGCTTATGGTTACGGCTATTTACGTCCTCATGCTTTTTGTCAGGCGGCGACTTTAGGATCTATTTTTAAGCTTGTCTCTGCTTATTCTGTATTATCTCAGGAAGTGATGCGAGGAAATGTTGATATAGACTATCTATCGCGTTTGCTTGTTATTATTGATAGACAGTCTTTCGGTTATGTAAGTTCTAAGCCACACGTTGGCTTTTTTAAAGACGGCTCTCCTATTCCTTCATTTTATCATGGAGGGATTTTACCAAAGAATGACTATGCAGGGCGCGGACGTATTGATTTGATTGCTGCTTTAGAGATGTCTAGTAACCCTTATTTTTCCTTGCTTGTCGGCGAGCATCTCTCTGATCCTGAAGATTTATGTCATGCGGCCTCTTTATTTGGTTTTGGAGAGAAAACAGGGATAGGCTTGCCGGGAGAGTATGCTGGTGTAATTCCTCATGATGTGGCCTACAATCGTTCAGGATTATATGCCACTGCTATAGGACAGCATACTCTTGTTGTTACTCCTTTGCAAACGGCTGTGATGATGGCAGCACTGGTTAATGGGGGATCTCTTTATGTTCCTAATTTAATTTTAGGAGAATGGGATGGAGAAGAGTTTATTTCGGCATCTTCTGTGAAAAAACGAGATGTGTTTATGCCTGAGTGCATAACGGAATTGTTTAAATCCGGTATGCATAATGTCATTTGGGGAAATTATGGAACTACAAGAAGTATTTGTGATCAGTTTAGTCCTGAGTTATTAAATCGAGTTATTGGAAAGACAAGCACGGCAGAATCTATAGTGCGGGTAGGTTTAGATCGACAATATGGAAATATGAAGATGAAGCACGTGTGGTTTGCTGCTGTGGGATTTGCTGATGCTGAACTTATTCATCCTGATATTGTTGTGATTGTCTATTTGCGTCTTGGAGAGTTTGGAAGGGACGCAGCGCCTATAGCTGTAAAAATGATAGAAAAATGGGATAAAATAAGAAAAAAAGAAGGTTTTTCTGCCAATCAGTAGGAGTTGGCACGCTTTTTGCTCCTGTAAAACACGAGGTCAACGAACTTGTGTGCCAGGAGAAATATTCATGGAAGAAGCTGCGAAACATCTAGCGAAAGAATTTCTCTGCTCAGGAATTAACTTCTTTTTGAGTGGAGAATATGAACAGGCAGAACGAAGACTAAAAGAAACTTTAGAGCTAGATCCTACAGCAGCGCTAGCTTATTGTTATTTAGGAATTATTGCTTTAGAGCTGGGAAGAATTCCTGAAGCGTTAACTTGGTGCACAAAAGGATTAGAATCCGAGCCTGGTGATAGCTATTTACGTTATTGCTATGGCGTAGCTTTAGATCGTGATAATCGTTGCGAAGAGGCAATTGAACAGTATCGTGCTTATGTGATTTTGCATCCAGATGATGCCGAATGTTGGTTTAGTTTAGGGGGAGTCTATCATCGTTTAGGTAGATACATAGAAGCAATAGAGTGTTTCGATAAAATCTTAGATCTTGATCCTTGGAATCCACAAAGTTTGTATAATAAAGCCGTTGTTTTAACAGATATGGATAATGAGTCAGAAGCCATTACTCTATTAGAGACTACGGTAAGTAAAAACCCTTTGTATTGGAAGGCATGGATAAAATTAGGTTACTTGCTCTCGCGTCATAAGGAATGGGATAAGGCTACGGAAGCTTATGAAAGGGTTGTGCAGCTACGTCCTGATCTATCTGACGGTCATTACAATTTGGGTTTATGTTATCTCACCTTAGATAAAACACGATTAGCTTTGAAAGCTTTTCAGGAAGCCCTCTTTTTAAATGAAGAAGATGCGGATGCGCATTTTTATGTTGGGCTAGCCCATATGGATCTTAAGCAGAATCAACTTGCATCTGATGCTTTTCATCGTGCGCTTGGGATTAATTTAGAACATGAACGCTCCCATTATCTTCTCGGCTATCTTTATCACATGGAAGGGCAATCAGAAAAAGCAGAAAAAGAATTATCATTCTTAACTGTAAAAGATTCCATGTTCGCTCCGTTGCTACAGAAAACCGTATCTTCAGGTCAATTTGAACGTAGATTGGATGTGTTGCCATAAACGAAAAATTATAAATTGCGGTAAGCAAAGTAATTTTTTCAATTCCGTTGAGTTTCTATGAGATCGAAAAAATCGCTGTGATGCAGAAACTTTCGGGACAAAAAAAATGGAACTCTTAAAATGGTTTTGTGTTTTAAGACTTTATATCTTTTTTGAACACAAAGTGTGATCTCTAAAAGAATGAACAGTGTTAACATTCTTTTCTAAACAGGCGAGAAAGTTAAAGCTTCGCTTTTTCTTTCTCACCTTCTTTAATGCTTCGAAAAATATTGAAAATCTGTTAATCTGGACAAGCCCTTGTGTGGTTTTACACAATGACATTACGTGCGCAGAGGCGGGGCGTTATGAGCCAACCCATAGAAGATTTTTTGCAGAATCATGAAGATTATCCCTATGGGTTCGTCACGCCTATAGAGTCAGAGGGGTTGACAAGAGGTCTTAATGAAGAGACTATTGAAAAAATCTCCCAGCTGCGCAACGAACCTTCCTTCATTCTAGATTTTCGCTTAAAAGCTTACCAGCATTGGAAAAAATTACAGGAACCCGCTTGGGCTAGACTGAATTATGACCCCATTGATTATGAGGACATAGTCTATTTTTCTGCTCCAAAGCAAAAAAATCCTTTAGGACGTTTAGAGGAGGCCGATCCTGAAATTTTAGAAACTTTTAAGAAATTAGGGATCCCTTTAGACGAACAAAAACGTTTATTAAATGTTGAGAACGTTGCTGTAGATTTGGTTTTTGATTCGGTGTCAATAGGAACGACATTCAAAGAAGCTTTGGATAAGGCTGGGGTAATTTTTTGCTCAATGAGCGAAGCGATTCGTGAATATCCCGAGTTAATAAAAAAATATTTAGGATCAGTTGTTTCTCATAGGGATAACTATTTTGCAGCTTTAAATGCTGCTGTTTTTAGTGACGGCTCTTTTGTCTATATTCCGAAGGGTGTACGTTGCCCTATGGAGATCTCTACATATTTTAGGATCAATGATAAGGAGTCGGGGCAGTTTGAGCGCACTTTAATTATTGCAGAAGATGATTCTTTTGTGAGTTATCTCGAGGGATGTACAGCCCCGTCATTCTCTTCAAATCAGCTGCACGCAGCTGTCGTAGAGCTTGTGGCGCATGAACGGGCTGTCGTTCGTTATTCTACCGTGCAAAATTGGTTTTCTGGGGATAAGAAAACAGGCAAAGGTGGAATTTATAATTTTGTAACCAAGCGTGGCTTATGCGCAGGATACAAATCAAAAATCTCTTGGTCTCAGGTTGAAGTTGGAGCGGCAATTACTTGGAAATATCCTAGCTGCATTTTGAGGGGGAAAGAAAGTGTTGGGGAGTTTTATTCCATAGCTTTAACAAATGGCAAAATGCAAGCCGATACTGGGACAAAGATGATTCATGTGGGGGAAAAAACAACTTCAACAATAGTTTCCAAGGGTATCTCTTCGGAGGAATCTCATAATACTTTCAGAAGTCTTGTTTCTATTTCAGCAGGGGCTGTGGGAAGTCATAACTACACGCAATGTGATTCGATGCTGATTGGACAATCATGTGGCGCCTATACCGATCCTAAAATTGTGGTAGAAAACTCTAGGTCATCTGTTGAACATGAGGCAACGACATCAAAATTACGAGCAGATCAGTTAATGTATTTGCGTAGTAGAGGATTGAGTGCGGAAGAGGCTGTAAGCTTAGTAGTTCATGGTTTTTGTCGTGAGATTATCGAACAGTTACCTTTAGAGTTTGCTCGAGAAGCTTCGAAATTGTTGTTTGTTAAGTTAGAAAATAGCGTGGGGTAGTTGATGCTACATATACAAAACTTACACGTATGCTGTGAGGATGTTAAAATCCTGGATAATTTAAATTTACATATCTCTCCAGGAGAATTACATATTATTATGGGCCCTAATGGAGCAGGAAAATCTACCTTTGCTAAAGTGTTGTCAGGAGATGATAGCGTTTCTATTATTTCTGGAGATATTAGCTTATTAGGTCAGGATCTATTAGAAAAAGCTCCTGAAGAACGTGCGCAAATGGGATTATTTATAGGATTTCAACAACCTCCAGAAATTCCTGGCGTAAATAATAAGCTCTTTTTGAAAGACGCCTATAATGCTTGCAGGCGTTCTCGCCAGGAAGAAGAAATAGCAGAAGCTGAATTTGATATGCTTTTGTCCTCTGTTTCTGAAACCTATGAATTCGAATCGTTTGAGCATTTCTTAGAAAGAAATATCAATGAAGGATTTTCTGGTGGAGAGAGAAAGAAAAATGAAATTTGGCAAATGCTTGTTTTAGAATCAGAAATGATATTGTTAGATGAGCCTGATTCAGGGTTAGATGTTGATGCTTTAAGGTTCGTCTGTAAAACAATTGAGAAATATCGCGAGCTTCATCCTAGAAGCGCTATTTGTATAGTCACTCATAACCCTAAATTAGGAAATCTTCTTCAACCCGATTATGTACATATCCTATTAGAAGGAAGGATAGCATGTTCAGGAGGAATTTCTTTGATGCGAGAGCTAGAAGAAAAGAGTTATCACGAAGTATTGTCCTGCTCTTCTCGGGGGTAATATGTTAAGTTTTTTAGAGCATAGTTGCCCTATAGCTAAAGATTCTCCTGTGCATCAAGCTACACGAGTGTGCTATGAAAAACATTCCGAATCGGAATCATTTAAAGAGATTTTCCGTGCTTTTTCTTGGCTTAAAGATCTTACGCAATCTCCAGAGAAGTATCATATTGCTCATGGGGGATCTGAGACAGCAAAGCAACATTGGTTACATCATCAGAATTCCCTATCCTGTGAATGTATTTTAATTAATGGTAAATACGAACCTTTTCTTTCTCAATTGCCAGAGGGTGTATTATCGATGTCTTTAAGGGATGCGCACTCCGTTTTCTCTACTTTTATTCAAAGATACGATGTAGATACACAGCCTCTGGCGTTTCTGAATGCTGTATGTTCTCAGGAAGAAGGTGTGGTTATCTATATTCCTGAGGAATTTCAGGTAAGTGAACTTTTAAGTATTCGACATATTAGTTTCCCAACATCTCAGGATGATCGGATGATTTATTCCCCAAAGATTATCTTAATTTTAGGAAAGCAGTCCAGCTGTTCTGTTCAAATTTCTCATCATACTGAACGAGAGAGCGGTGTTGCTGAAAGCTTTGCTATTATTAATGGTGTTACAGAAGTCTTTGTATCTGAGGGCGCTGAGTTGTCATTGACTATGCTGCCTAAATACATTAATGAAGAAAGAATAAGCTGGTCACATATAGCGACTATCGAAGAGCAAGGAGCGTGTTCCATAGCCCAACAGCTTCTTGAAGATGCTGGAGGTTATGGTTGGTTTGATAATACTTTTTCTATGATAGGGAATAACTCTCATGGAGAATCTTTGGTTTCTGCATTATCTCCAAGAAAGACATGGGTAAGAAATCTTATGCATCATGATGCAGAATCCACAACATCACGACAAAATATCAAATCGATTTTATATTCTGGGCATTTCCTTTTTGAGGGAGGTATCCATGTAACCTCTCGTGGAATGTTTACCGACGCTTATCAAAAGCATGATACATTATTGCTTAATGACAATGCTCGTGTAACAACTTTTCCAAGATTAGAAATTTTTACTGATGATGTTAAAGCTTCTCATGGAGCTACGGTAGGACCGTTAGACGCTCAGCAGATATTCTATATGCAATCTCGTGGAATGACGCGTGAAGAAGCTCAAAAGAAACTTGTTCGAGGATTTTTATCCATAGAATCTTCTTTGGAACATTTTCCGAAATTATCGATGCGAATGCAATCGCAAGAAGTTACTAAGGAGTACTCTATAGATGGTATGTAGGATAAAAGAAGACTTTCCTATTTTTTCTAATAAAAAGCTTCAGGGGGAATCCTATATCTACTTAGACTCTGCTGCGACTACGCATAAGCCTAAAAAGGTAATAGAGGCTATTACGGATTTTTATAGTAGTACCTATGCTACTGTGAACCGTAATATCTACAGTTCTTCAAAAAACATTACTGAAGATTATAATGCTGTTCGCGGGAAGATACGTGAGTGGATACAAGCTTCATATAATGAAGAAATTGTGTTTACTCGAGGAACTACAGCAGCTTTAAATTTATTAGCAATATCTGCTAATGATATTTTCATTCCTGAAGGGGGTGTTGTATTAGTTTCTGAAGCCGAGCACCATGCAAATGTCTTATCTTGGGAATTAGCTTGCCGTAGACGCGGATCTTGCGTGAAGAAAGTAGCCGTTGATGATTCTGGTTATATAGATTTAGAACATTTGGAAACCTTGCTTAGGACAGGGGCTTCTTTTGTTAGTATAGCCCATGTCAGTAATGTTACAGGATGTATCCAACCTTTAAAGCAAATAGCGCAGTTAGCTCATACATATGGAGCGTATATTGCTGTAGATGGTGCTCAGGGAGTCGCCCACGCTTCTGTAGATGTTGTCGATTGGGATATTGATTTCTATGCTTTTTCAGCTCATAAAATCTATGCGCCTACTGGACTGGGAGTGTTATATGGTAAGAAAGAGCTTTTAGAGAAGCTTCCTCCTGTAGAAGGTGGTGGGGATATGGTCTCTATCTATGATAGTGAGAATCCAGAATACCTTCCTGCACCGTTAAAATTTGAAGCAGGAACACCACCTATAGCTTCTATCTTAGGATTAGGAGCTGCTATAGACTATCTGCAATCCCTACCAGATGCTTTATATCAGCAGGAAGAAGAGTTAACTCGTTATCTTTATAATGAGCTAATGACAATTCCTGGTATGCAAATATTAGGTCCAGGGGTGAATCAGCCGCGCGGCGCTTTAGTGAGTTTGAAAATTCAGGGCGCGCATCCTTTTGATATCGGTTGTCTTTTAGATCTTCAAGGAATAGCTGTGCGTACAGGTCATCAATGTGCACAACCTGCGATGAGCCGATGGAATCTAGGCCATGTCCTTAGAGTGTCTTTAGGGATATATAATGATAAAGAAGACATCGATACTTTTATGTCTGCTTTGCAAGCTATATTAACTAGATTGGGCGCATAGTTTTATCGATAGTTTTTCTGAAAATCAATACGTTCTTTTCTAGGACGCCAGCGTAAATATGCTTGCCCACATTTATCTATTAACCAATTTTTAATATATTGTGAGCTATGGATAAGTTTTGGCAATGTATAGTCCGCACGTGTCATATCTATACGATAGATCCCATGATTCTTATTTTTTCTATTTAGGGTATTTCCTAGGACAAAGGAAAAGGGATAGTGTTGCTTAACTATTTTTGCACATGCATCATCGTATTTCCCAAAGGGATAGAAAAACCCTAAGGGAGTTTTCTCAACAGCTTTCTCTATAGAATACTTAGATAAGAAAATCTCCGTAGCAAGATAGGGAGGAGTGTGTTGCAAATTGCGAATAGCAAATCCTGATGAAGCTAACTGTATATAAGGAGAATCTGCAAGTATTTGCAATTCTTGTTTTGTACAAAATGGTTGGTGGGCGGCAAAGACTTCATCTTGGAAAGCTAGAGTTTCTCTAGGAGATAAACGATGCTTAAGGGGAAGAGAAGAAGCTGAATCTTCAGCGACATATCTCCAAGCAATTCCAATAACAGCAGGGATATGATGCACTTGTAGAAAAGGGAAAATATGAGAGTAAAAATCTATAGAGGCGTAATCAAAAGTTAACATCAGGGATAACTTTTTGATAGGTTCTCCGGGGAGCACTAAAGGGTATGTCTGTTTAAGCAGGAGTAAATATCTTTGGAGTTTTTCTAAAAGGCTAGGCTGTTTAGAAAAGAAAACTTGCCGAAAGGCTAAAACAATAAGCATGTGGCTGCCTTAAGATGAGGGTTTGTTATCCTCATGAGGATAGACAACTAAAGATCCCGAGAGAATTTTCGGGGGATGTTGAGAAGAAGGCTCTGTCGATGTCTGTCTAGAAGAAGGAGATTCTGTCGTGGCACTAGGGAGTTCTTGGGTATCTACAGGAGATGGCATAAAGATCCTTAATATAAATAGGCAGTTAGTGCTTTTTGCCAAAACGTTTAGTTAATGTCCACTCTCCATCTTTGTAGAATTGTTCAAATTCCTTGAACAATGGCAAGGTTTTGAGCTCTTCAAAATCCGTTTCGGTATCTTGATTTAAGATTTCTTTGATTTCTATAATTCTTAAAAGAGTGAGAAAGCGTAGAGTGGGATAATCTTCAGAAGACGCCGACAACTGAAGCAGCTGGGAAGATTTTTCTAACGCTGCTTGGTAATCTTGAGTAGCTTGAGCATCCGCGATTTCTTTTAATAAAACCTGAGCTGGGGAGGGCATATGGAATTTTGCCCCGCTACTATAAGCAAGTCCTGCGTAATAGGCTCCACGTAATGGTTCATTGTGGATATAGAAACATGAAGAAAGGAAACCTGCATAAGGCTTTACAGAATTTCCGCCCATACGATAGGCGTGTTCTAACATTGGCAAAGCAGTTTTAGGAGGTATGAATCCCTGAAAAACTGCAGAGTCTGCAGTTTTTGTAAGAAGAAGAATACTTTCGTGTTTTTCACGGTCATTTTTTTGAAAGTTATAAACGATCTTCCCCGTGAGAAATAAGGACAAAGTCACAAGGACTGTTAAAATAAACGAATAGGAATAAACCCTTTTCCATATTGAGGATAGCAAGTTCTTCATGATTTTAAGATGTAAAGCGCTTAATATTTTCAGTGTATCTGGAAAAAAATTTTTCGTAAACTCCTTGATTTGAGATGCCCCAACAGAGAGAAACACTAAAAAAAGCACTTCACTTCTACAAGCTCTTTTGATAGAAAAACTTCTGTGATACTATTTTTCCTTAAAATAAATTGGGATAAATACCATCTCTATGCCACTAAAAATGTTCCAGAGATGATAAGAAAATAGCGAAGGTAGTTTGTGAGTGGAATTATCAATAAAGATACGATAATAGAAGTGGCTATCGATAATATTCGAGTGAGTCCCTTTCAACCTCGTCGGATATTCTCTGAAGCCGAGCTTCAAGAATTAGTATCATCTTTAAAATCCGTAGGTTTAATTCATCCTCCTGTAGTTCGTGAAATTCGTAGTGGCGATAAGGTTTTATATTATGAGTTAATTGCCGGAGAACGTCGATGGAGAGCTTTACAGCTCGCAGGCTACACGACGATTCCCGTTGTTCTTAAGCAAGTAGTTGCCGATGATATTGCTGCAGAGGCAACACTTATAGAAAATATCCAACGTGTGAACCTTAGTCCTATGGAAATGGCTGAGGCTTTCAAAAAGCTCATTAATGTTTTTGGTTTAACTCAAGATAAGGTAGCCCTAAGAGTAGGGAAAAAGCGCTCTACAGTTGCGAATTACTTACGGCTTTTTTCCTTATCGGAAACTATTCAAAAAAGTCTTTATTTAGGGGAAATTACTTTAGGACATGCTAAGGTTATTCTTACTTTGGAAGACCCTAAATCACGAGAAACTCTCGCTGAGAGAATTATTTCACAGCGTCTTGCTGTTCGTGAAGCTGAACAAGAAGCAAAGAAATTGTTATCAGGTGCGTCTACGATTTCTTCTACTACAGAACGCATAAAAACACCTTTAGCTGGAAACTATCAAGATATGCAAGAGCGTCTTAGCCAGTCTTTAGGCTATAAGGTGACGGTAAAGTCTCAAGGTTCTCATCATAGCGTATCGCTACATGTTCACGATGAAGAGCAACTCAAGCAGTTAGAAGAGTGGCTGTTAAAAAAATCTTAGTTTTTATAAAGAAGATTTAAAATCTTCTTTACTATTTTTTAAAGAATGCACTGATATGAGTGCTTATTCCCATCCGATTGTTCTGGAATAGGTCCTTGAAAGCAGGTTTTCCGTCTCTTGGGACAGCGGTTATAAAAGACACACCCTGTAGGAGAAGGAATTTCAGAAGTGTTTGTCTGATATGCTTTTAATTTCTGTTCTGTACTGCGATTTTCTGGAAGATCGGGAAGCTGCGAGTTGAGAAGCATTTGTGTATAAGGATGTTTAGGATTTAAGAAGATATCTTCTGTAGCTCCCGATTCAACTATTTTACCCTTATACATAATAATCACTTCTGAGCAAAAAGAGCGAACAACAGCCAAATCATGGGAAATAAACAGATAACTCATCTTTAGCTCTTTTTGTAAATTTGAGAGCATATTTAGGATTTGCGCTTGCATCGAAAGATCAAGAGCAGAAACTACCTCATCGCATATAATAAGCTTAGGAGTTCCTAATAATGCTCTAGCTATAGATACACGTTGTTGTTGACCACCAGAGAGTTGATGAGGATAACGGTAAAAATAATCTGCAGATAAACCTACTAGTTCTAAGGTTTCTCCAATTACAGAATGGAGTTTCTCTTTTGTGATTATGCGATGGTGAATAAGAGCGTGACCTAAGCTATCGAAAATCGTTTTCCTAGGATTTAAAGAGGCTTTAGGATTTTGGAAAACCATTCGCACAGAGGAGCGAAGTTTTTTTAAATCATGTTTAGAATGTAGTTTGATAGGAGTATTGTTAAAAGATAGGTAACCAGAGGTGAGCGATAATAGTCCGGAAAGAGCTAACGCTAATGTTGTTTTTCCCGACCCCGATTCTCCAATCAGACCTACGATCTTCCCTGACGGTATACAAAAAGAAATATTATCAATAGCTCTTGTTGCTATTGTCTTTCTTCGAAACCAACTTGAACGCTTATAATAATATTTTTTTAACTGATTGGCTTGTACTAAAGAATCACTCATATAGCCAGCACCTTACTTTATGCTCTTTCCCTACATTTTGAACTTCTGGAGATTCAATTTTACATTTCCCATAGGCTTTCGAACATCTAGGATAGTAACAACATCCTGAAGGAAGAGCACTATAGTGGGGAGGTTGTCCAGGAATTGCTGTAAATGTGTCATTTTGCAATGAAGGGCGTGAGGCTAGAAGATCTTGAGTATAGGGATGGCGCGGGTTGTGGAAAATTGCCTTGGCAGAAGCATACTCTGCTATTCTTCCTGCATAGAGTACAAGCACCTCATCAGATGTTTCAGCAACAACACCCATGTTATGGGTAATAATCAACAAACTCATCCCTAATTTTTCCTGTAAACCTTTTAATAACTGTAAAATCTGATATTGAACAGAAACGTCAAGAGCTGTTGTTGGCTCATCAGCAATTAAAATTTCAGGAGAAGCGAGCAGCGCCATAGCAATGGAAACTCTTTGTAGCATTCCTCCAGAAAGCTGATGAGGATAGAGTTTTAAACAGAGTTCAGGGTTATGAAATCCTGTATCTATAAGAGCTTGGATAATTTTCTCTTTACCCTCTTTATGTGGAAGATGAAGATGTGTGCGGATAAGTTCCTGGAATTGTTGTTCTATGGTGAAAACGGGATTTAAAGAGGATTGGGGATTTTGGAAAATCATAGAAATTTTCGTTCCGAAAATTGATTTTAAGATTCCTCGTGGAGCTTCTAATAAATCTTTTTCGTGGAAAAGAATTTTTCCTGATGTAGAAAATAGCGGGGAGGGTAATAGCTGCATAAGAGCTTGAGCGGTTACCGATTTCCCCGATCCTGATTCCCCGATAATCGCTAACGTCCTTCCCTTGTGCAAATCAAAGGACAATGACTCAACAATAGGGTAACGTTCCCGACGTTTATTCAGGCTTACCGAAAGATCTTTAACTTGTAAGATAGGTGGATGAGTCATAAGTCATTTACAAGATCATTAAAGGACGTTATTATTGCTAAAAAGGTATTCTTATGCAAACCCTTGCTCGTCTGTTCGGACAGTCTCCTTTTGCCCCGCTACAAGCACACTTGGAAGTCGTAGCATTTTGCGTTCAGCAAATGGTGCCAATCTTCACAGCTTTGCGAGATGGGGATTATAAACAGGTACAAACAATAGCAAAAAGTATTTCTGATAAGGAGTACCAAGCAGATTGTATAAAAAATGATATGCGCAATCATCTTCCTGTAGGCTTATTTATGCCTATATCACGGGCCGGATTGCTAGAGATTATTTCTATACAAGATAGCATAGCTGATGTTTCCGAAGATGTGGCTATCTTACTTACTGTTAGAAAGCTACGTTTTTATCCAGAATTTGAGAGTATCTTTTTCCAATTCTTACATAAAAGTGTCGAAACTTTTGATCTTACTATGACAGTCATACAAGAATTCAATAAGTTACTAGAAAGTTCTTTTGGAGGGCGTAAAGCTGATAAAGCCCGCTTTTTAGTAAGTCGCGTAGCGAAAGCAGAACACGAGTGTGATGTTATTCAACGAGAGATCATGCAGATATTCTTCTCCGATGAATTTACGATTTCTGAAAAAGAGTTTTATTTATGGCTGCAGGTAATTAAGCGTGCTGCTGGTATTTCCGATAGTTCGGAAAAACTTGCTCACCGAGTTAATATGACGCTGGAAGAAAAGTAATATTTCATGCTTGCCTTACTCATTTTTGTTCTCTTATGTGGTTTTTATACCTCTTGGAATATAGGAGCTAATGACGTTGCTAATGCCGTTGGCCCTAGTGTGGGATCCGGAGTATTAACATTACGTCAAGCCGTAATTATTGCTGCTATTTTTGAATTTTTAGGAGCATTGTTCCTCGGGGATCGTGTTGCAGGAACTATAGAAAGTTGTATAGTCTCTGTTTCAGATCCATTAATAGCATCTGGTGATTATGTTTATGGTATGACGGGAGCTTTGTTGGCCACAGGGGTATGGTTACAACTAGCATCATATTTTGGATGGCCGGTTTCTACAACACACTCCATAGTGGGTGCTGTGATCGGCTTCGGTCTTGTTCTTGGTAAAGGAACAGTTATTTATTGGGGATCTGTGGGGGCAATTTTAATCAGTTGGGTAATCTCTCCGTTAATGGGAGGATGCATCGCCTATCTGATCTTTTCTTTTATACGTCGAAATATTCTCTATAAAAATGATCCTGTGAGTGCGATGATCCGCATAGCACCATTTCTTGCAGCTTTTGTGATAATTGTTTTAGGAATAATTATTGTTTGTGGTGGCGTGGTTACACGTTTGGTGCCTCTACCATGGGCTTTATTATTAGTTTGCCTTGTGGGAGGTCTTGCTTATGCCATCATGTTTAAATATGTACACACGCCACATTGCTCCTTTATTTGTAGTTCACCAAAATCGGGAAGTTTGCTTTGTCGTTTAAAAACATGCGGGGGAAACTATGGAAGGAAATACCTTATTGTAGAGAGAATCTTTGCTTATTTGCAAATCATCATTGCCTGTTTTATGGCGTTTGCTCACGGATCTAATGATGTGGCCAATGCTATAGCTCCTGTAGCTGGAGTTTTACGACAAGCGTATCCCCAAGTATATTCTTCTTATACATTAATAGGACTTATGGCTTTTGGTGGTGTTGGGTTAATTATAGGGTTATCCATTTGGGGGTGGCGGGTGATTGAAACTGTAGGCTGTAAGATTACCGAACTTACCCCTTCGCGGGGATTTTCTGTAGGTCTAAGTGCTGCTGTTACAATTGCTTTGGCATCAGCTATGGGCTTGCCTATATCTACAACTCACGTAGTGGTTGGTGCTGTCTTAGGGATAGGCCTTGCTCGTGGTATTCACGCCATTAACTTAAATATTATCAAAGACATTATAATGTCGTGGTTTATCACTCTTCCTGCAGGAGCGATACTCTCTATTCTATTTTTCTTTGCTTTAAGAGCGCTCTTCCAGTAAAAATAGGGAAATCATCTTAGATAATTTCTCAAGGTATATGGATAGATTGACAGTCAGGGACCTTTCCCCAGAAGAAAAAAAGGTTTTAGTTCGTGTAGATTTTAATGTTCCTATAAAAGATGGGAAGATTCTTGATGATATCCGCATTCGTAGCGCTATGCCGACAATTAACTATCTGCTGCAAAAACGCGCTGCTGTAATTTTAATGAGTCACTTGGGCCGTCCTAAAGGAACTGGTTTTGAAGAGAAGTACTCTCTCCAACCCGTTGTTGAAGTTTTAGAAGGTTATTTAGGACATCATGTGCCTTTAGCTACTGATTGTATTGGGGAAGTTGCTCGTCAGGCGGTAGCCCAGCTATCTCCAGGACGGGTATTACTACTAGAGAACCTCCGCTTCCACAGGGGAGAAGAACATCCCGAAGAAGATCCTACATTTGCTGCTGAACTTTCTTCTTATGGAGACTTTTATGTAAACGATGCTTTTGGAACTTCCCATAGAAAACATGCTTCTGTGTACACGGTTCCCCAAGCATTTCCTGGGAGATCCGCAGCAGGTCTTCTTATGGAAAAAGAACTCGAATTTTTAGGACAGCACCTTCTCCTTTCTCCTAAACGTCCTTTTACTGCGATTCTTGGTGGATCTAAAGTATCTTCGAAAATAGGGGTAATAGAAGCCTTACTATCGCAAGTCGATAACCTGCTTTTAGCAGGAGGCATGGGATTTACCTTCTTAAAAGCACTAGGAAAATCCGTAGGGAATTCCTTAGTTGAAGAATCAGGGATAGAACTTGCTCGTCGTGTTTTGAAACTCGCAGAGCAGCGCAATGTACGTATCGTTCTTCCTATAGATGTGAAGGTCGCAAAGACTTGTGAACCTGGAGTTGCGTGGTCAGAAATATCTGTAGATCAAGGTATTTCTTCGGATCTTGAAGGTTTAGATATCGGAGCTAAAACTATCCAGGAGTTTTGTAAAATCATCGATGTTTCAGCAACAGTATTTTGGAATGGTCCCGTTGGTGTTTATGAAGTTCCTCCTTTCGATCAAGGTTCTATGGCTATTGCCAACTGCCTAGCACGACATTCTTCTGCAACCACTGTCGTTGGTGGTGGTGATGCCGCTGCAGTTGTTGCTTTAGCTGGATGTACCTCTCAAGTTTCACACGTATCGACAGGTGGCGGAGCTTCTTTAGAGTTTTTAGAAAAAGGATTTTTACCGGGAACAGAGGTTTTATCTCCAGCACAAGATTAAAATTCCTAAAGGCGCTACGCAGCGCCTTTATATTTAGGGACGCGTATCCGCTTCACATCTTTTCTTTTAGATTCTTTTAGTTAACCTTCCTTTACAAGCATTCAAATATTTTTCATAAAATTAATAATTTTTTTTCCATTCGATAGGTTCTTACTTAATTCCTAGTTTTAAATAGCTAACTATTCTTTAAATTCTTTATTCATAATAGTTAAGCGAATTCGGAAATGCTTTCGTTAATCTAACGTACCGATCCATCTTCATATATTTTAAGGAGCGCATATTCAATGAGATGCGCTTTTCTTTTTTATTAATTCTCATATTTTCTATTTATTTCATTTTGTAATTAAAAAACGTGATTTTAATTTTATTTTTAAACAAAAGGTGTGCTGCTAAATCAAATTTAATTTTAAAATTAAAATATAAAAATGGAGAAAAACTATGGGAATTAATCCAAGCGGTCGCGGGAATAACAATGATCTATGGATTTCAGGAGCTCATAATGAACATCCAGATGTTCAGGATGCTGGAAGTTCTTCTGGAACGGCGGGCTCCCATAGTGTTTCTACTCAAAATAATACGTCAGAAACTTCTGGTTTCTTATCAAGAATCGGAGCTGCTGTAAGAAACTTCTTTTCCGGTATGTTTCGTGGGAGTTCTTCTTCACAAACAAGTTCTCGAGCCTCCTCTCCGCAGTCAACTCCATCTGGTAGTCGTAGATCCTCAAATGTATCGGATATGGAAGTAGACGGAGCAGGATCCGATACAGGTAGTATAAAATCTACGAGTAGCACGGGTTCAAGCGATAGTTCAAGATCGACAGAGGGTGCTGCTAAAGGATTACAAAAGAAAGGTTATACTCCAGGAGTTAAAGTACCTTCTCCTACGGTTCCTCGTAGAGGACGAATTCAACGTCCAAATACACCACCACCGCCTCCTCCTCCTTCAACCCCATCAACAAGTGGTACACCTGTACGCGCTGCCCCACCACCACCACCAACAGCAGGTACATCACAAGCACCCTCAACAAGTGGGACTGGACCTAAAAAGCGTAAAGCTCCTCAGCCTCCAGGAGGAGAGCCTGCACGTCCAAAATTACAACGTCGTGACAGCATATCCTCCTTTTCTAGTACAGACTCTACAGTGAGTACAGAATCGGGTATTGTTGAGTCAGCATCAATAGCGGATAGATTAAAAGCAGAAATAGAGATCGTTAATACAACAAAGCAAGCGCAGTTGGATGCTCTATCTCTTCAGATTAAAGATCGTTGGACAAGTCAAGAAACACAAGACCCTGTGGCTTACAAAATTTCTTCTATGCAGACATTAGCAGCTAGATTAGGTAAAGCACGTGCAGAAGCTCGACAAGAGGTGGGTATATTACGACCTGGAATTAGTGAAGCTCCATTAAAGACAGCAATTTCTCAATCTAGATCTATATGGGATCTCGGAGAAAAAGAACAAAGACAGGATGGAGAATCTGTACTTCTTCAAGTGCTGGTACGTATGGGACTAGAGGGGAGCTTATTAAGTTCTGAAGTTGATTACGTGGATTATGTAAATCAGCTTATTGGGGAATATGGAGATGCTGAGGAAGGATACAATTGGCAACCTACGATGCAATCTCTTGCTCACGATTTAAACGGAATAAGAAATAGTAATCCCAATGGTATGCAGAAATTTTGGTCTTCGTTTGCTGGCAAAGGAGAGGTTATTGTCAGAAGTCTAAACAATAAGTTTATGGCTGCGAATACAGGAAACTACGATCCTTCTTCAGTTAAAGTAGATACTCGTTGGAATCTAGGTGCTTTGGATTTAATGAAGTCTTTAAATCCCGCGGTATATGTAAAAACAACCTCTGTCTTGGGTGTCGATGCCTTTAGTTTGCCAGAAGAGGATTAGAGATTAGTCATGGGATCTCCAATTTCAGGTGGTGGAGGCGCTGAACCTCCATGGAAAGATCTATTTAAGGATACCTCGACAGAGGGCGATGATGCTGATTTAGACGATCGCATTTCTGATCATGTTAGCTCTATTTTTGATGATCAAGGGGCGGAGTGTGGTATTCCCGAAACTAATGCTTCTGAGGAAATGAATAGTGACCTTCAAGGTAGAATACATTCAGAACCTCAGGAAGGTTTCTTTAGGAATATACTCGCTAGGATTCGTAACGCAGTTCGTGGGTTATGGTATAACAGATTAGGATTTTCTTGTTTGTCAAGACGCGAAGACTTTTCTAAAAGTTATGCTGATCTTTTTAAAGAAACAGATTTGCCCGCAACAGCTGTTGCGGAAGCTAAATCAGCTCCAGCAGCTACATTAGGGTGTTGCGCATCTATAAGACAATTCTTTATAAAAGCATTTAAAAAAATGTGCTGCTGCATCGCTAGAAGATGTACAGAATCTTCCATAGATTTTTGTGGTGCAGATCCTGAAGGTCCTGAGGGTACTATGGCACTTGCGTTAATGCTACGCATGTCATGTAGATGGTCTTCAGAAGAAGAACTTCTTTATCAATCGCAAAATAAAGGGATTGATGCCTTTCTAGCCATGGGAACAGCTTCTGTTGCAAGTACTGTAGAAGCAATAGCTATTTTAACAAATTTTGAAGACATTCTAAAAGGAGAGAGAGTACAAGATCCTGTAGCAACAGTTCGGGGTATCGCGAAACTTTCTTCGTTGCCTTATGATAAAACAATTAACTGCAGCACAGCTATAAAAACTCTCCAAGAAGCTGATGCCGATTACGACTATACACTTATACTGAATTTGGCTGCACGTCTTGATAATCTCGCGAATAAGGGATATGAAGAAGTTATTATAGTTAGAGAAATTCTCTCGTCTTTACGCTATACGCATACAACTTTAATGGGAGAGTATCTCAATTTGTGGGGAGATGATTCTTTACAAACAAGTCAGCAAATTCCCATAAATTATGATTTAGTCGTGACTATTGTTAAAAACAACTTGCCTGATTTGGAAGAGGCGTATCGCAATAATCGTACAGAATATGAGAAAAAACTTAACGATATAATAGGGAACTTTTTCTTTCTCTATGAAAATAGAGCATCTAGGTTAAGAAGGTTGTATCAAGGCAATATGGAAAATCCTCAAGATATAGTAGACGAAGATAGGGGTCAGTAAAACTGTTATTTTTAGAAATAAAAATAATGCAATAATATTTCCTCTAAAGAATAAGCAAAAAGAAAACGATACAGCCGTATTCTTCCGATGATGTTGGACTTGCGATTTTCTACAGACTATTACTTGCGTGTTATCGAATTAGCTATTCGTGATGAGTCACGTACACTTGTCTATAATAAGAAACAATCCCTTTTAGAAACTTGGCCTATAAATGCGGCTCTTTCTCCTGATCAAGATGGTATGAAAGAAACCATCCAAAAAGTAATTCAGGAACTTTTTTCCCGTTCTGTGATTTCCTATTCCCTATCGGGGAGACTCCTTTCTATTATTGACATGCGTTTACGGCAAGAAAGGCCTTACACACGTATTTTATATAGAATATTTCGTAAAGATACTTTTGAGAGAAAACAGACTATTGTTAAAAAGCTCTTATTGTTAAAAAACATTATTTTTCTAGAGCGTCAACGTCCTTTAAATAAAATCTCCCATGTGGCCAGTACTGTATTTAGCAAGGAAAAAACAAATTTCTCTTCCTGGGAAGATTTTACTCATGATGTCGAAATGCCTACAGAAGACATGGATATGAGCTCTTCAGTAAAAGACGGTTTTGCTGCGGAATCTTCTTCGCAAGTAGTCATGGAAGCTTTAATGACCTTTCTAGAAAGCCAAAATACTTACCTCCCCTTAAGTTTGGAGCTTTTAGATCAGTTTCTTTCTGAAAAGGTGTTAGCTTTGCACACATTATCAGAAAGAAATTTTCATCTATTGACAGAACTCAAAGATCTCTACACATTAAGTCGTGAAGATTTTCAAGCAGTTATCGGTGGTATTGTTACAGATTCTCTTTCTGATGTTCTTACAAATTCTCTGGTAGGGTCTCAATTACTTACTCCCCAAGGGAAAGCTATGGTAAGTACCTGGCAAGAAGTTGCTGAATTTTCTCCTAAAGAGACTGTCTTTGCTCAAGGATTTCTAGCAGAGATCCTTCGACGTATTGTATCTGAGGATTTAAAAACCATTGTTTCGGTGGCTAATGACGCCACCCCAGAACAGATTGGCAGAATGTATAGCATTCGTGATTGTAGCCCGGGGTTGTGGTTGAAAATGATGCGGATACTCTTAATGCGCTGGCTTCTGGACTTTGATGATAGGGTATACTCTTCATTAAAAAAAAGTATTCACTATTACACGCCACAACCAACTTTATGGCAGCAAATTTTATGTATGTTTAAAAAGTTTTGATATTCTTCTTTTCAAGTTTCATTTTTTCTATTTAGAGAAAGGACTTTAAATAGGTATTTTTTCTTTTAGGGTTTTTTCAAAGGAAAATAACGCGAAAAAGTGTATGCTTTTTCGTTATGGTTCCTTTTCGTCTACATCATTTATACACATTACTTAATGAGCTTTATACCACACCTATTGGTGAGGTAAATCGTGTGGCTCTGTATTTTAAACAGCACCGTTCTTTAGGTTCTAAGGATCGTCAATGGATGAGTACGCGTATTTTTGCTATCTTGCGTCATCGACGGTTATTAGAAGCGCTTATCCAACAAGATAATCAGGAAGTTACCCCCGAGACTTTAGTGGCTAAAGTCGAAGAGGGAGCTCTAGACAATATTGAAAAATACCAGGATTTTCCTTGGCCTGTGCGTTATTCTATATCTGATGATCTTGCCGAGTGCTTGATTGAAGATTATGGTCAGGAAAGAGCTAAGGAACTCTCTGAGATTTTTCTTCAGGAAGCTCCTTGTGCTATTCGTGTGAATACACGACGAACTTCTGTGGAAGATCTTCAAAAGTGTTTAGAATATCCCAGTGAGCCAGGATCTGTCCCAGGTTCTTTACGTTTTGATAAGCGTTATCCCTTGCAACACAGTGCAGCCTTTCATCGAGGCCTATTTGAAGTTCAAGATGAATCATCTCAGAAAATCACTTTAGATATTCCTATAAGTAAAAAAGATCGTATTTTAGATTTTTGTGCAGGAGCTGGAGGGAAAAGTCTGATTTTTGCCGAGAGAGCGCATCACGTTGTTCTACATGATAGTCGTAAGGATGTTTTAGACGAGGCAAAACAACGTTTGCGTAGGGCGGGAATAAGGAACTTTTCTATAGGAGAGCAACATCTAAGGAGAAATAGCTTTTCTATCGTAGTTGTTGATGCTCCTTGTACAGGAACAGGAGTATTTCGACGATATCCTGAAAAGAAAAGCCAATTTTCTAAAAAACTTCTCATTACATTCTCAAGAGTACAAAGAAAGATTCTTAGAGAAGCTATGAATTACGTAAAACCTGGTGGGAAGCTCGTCTACATTACCTGCTCTTTACTTTCAGAAGAAAATGAAAAGCAGGTTGCTTTCATGAAATCTTTAGGATGGGAAGAAGAACGTCATATGCACACTGCATTATCATCAGAAAGTGGAGACGGCTTTTTTTCCGCCCATTTTGTTCGCAAAAGCAGAGAAGCTTCTGTATAGAATTTGACCTAAGCCATGTTCATGGTGAGGGTCATCACTCTGTGCTTGATAATAATCAACAATAAATTATGACATTCTCCAGATGCTTGGGGAAATTTATCAAATTGTAATAAGATGTGCAGAAGATTCAGAGGATCATTCCAAATTTCAGGACGTTTTAATGCAAATATTACCTGTTTTAGAAAGTAAGTGTGCTGCTCATCTTTTATAACTTTTGGATCTTTCCAAAAATACCACGAAGATGTTGTCGGAGCATCATTTCTAGAAATACACAATGTAGTAGATACTAAAGTCTCGGAAATTTCTTCTCCAATTCCTGCCATAGGTAGGAAAATAGAAGCGAGCAAACTGCAAATTAGAGATTTGCGCATAATATTCCTTATTATCTCAATAATACCTACGTAGTTTATGCAAAAATCAGGTTTTTAATAAGCTAAAAGAAAGAGTTATATCATAGGTAATATCGAGATGATTTCCTGCGATGTACGCGTGTTTTCCTATAATATAGAAGTACTAATGTTAAAATAATGTATGTTCTGTATGAAGTGACAATACGCTTAGCATACAAACAAATTTTTTGGACGATAGAAGGATGAATCGTATCTGGAGCATAAAGGGGTTCAGCACGAACCTTCTCACCAGAGAGATTGCGAAATACCCAATGACCAAGAAGATCCCCCTTTTGAATAGGAAGCTTTGTTGCATGAGGAACAAAAGAAATTGTTCGGGGCTCTTCTCCCTCAGAAGCATAGAAATCATAATAGATACCATTAGGTAAAGGAACAGAAATTTTCCCTAAAAGTCCCAAACGCAAGGCATATTTTTCTGTCGGGGGGATGAGATATCTTCGTAAAGCAGGTTCATTGAAAATCCCCTCACATAAAGCTATAACATCTTCATAAAGCTCCCCCATAGCAGGATAACCGGCGGCTATAGTAATAATAGAGCGGCCATGTTTTTTCGCTGCAAAGATAAGATTTTTCCCCGCATCTTTTGTTGTCCCTGTTTTTCCACCTAATGCAGGAGGATAGTAATAGGTAGATCCGGGAAGAATAAGTTTATTTGTAAGATTTAAGACTCTCTCTTGGCTCAAGTTTGTCGCGGCCATTTTATAATTGGTAGTGCGAATAACCTGACGAAATAAAGGTTCTTTTAGACCCTCACGCATAATAGAGGTTAAATCGCGAGCTGTTGTGTAGTGATTAGGGTGATGCAAGCCATGAGGGTTATTAAAATGCGTATGTGAGCAGCCTATCTCATTCAGGAAGCTATTTAATTGCTTCATAAATTCGGTTACAGACCCCGAGCAGGCCATCGCGAGAGTATTAGCAGCGTCGTTAGCCGAACAGATTAGCAAGGCGTGAAATAGGTCCCATCCCGACACCTCTTCTTTATTTTGCAGTTGTATTGTCACACCGTCAGTTTCTAGCCAATGTGGTGGGCTGCGATAGCCCGATTGTTTTTTAGCCTGAGGGGTAATTGAAGCAATAGCATCTTGTTTTACAGTAATGAAGCGATTCAGAATATCGGGATGTTTTCTTAAGATAAATAGCGCTGTGGCAATCTTTGTCATGCTTGCAGGATAAATTCTTTTGTCTATGTCTTTAGCATAAAGTACCTTACCAGTTTCAGATTGAATGATAGCTAGGGCATTTCCTCGTATTTCAGGAAAAGATATATCCGCATAAGAAGGGATCATAAAGATGCCTGCAAAAAAACCAATCAGTCCAGATCTAAAAAAAACTCTTATCATTATAGGGATTTTGATAGCTTGTTACTTAGGGTTGAATCTTCGCTTAAGTCTGAGAAAGCTCTTGACGCCTCTTAAAATAAAGAATTACCATGAGTGAGAGGGAAAACGCTATGAGTTTAGATTTTTTAGAAGAATTTTACCGTCGGGCTATTTGCAACAAAGGAACGGCGTTTCCTGAGGGCTTCGTGGATATTGCCGATGTCCTGTCTCATTCTGCGTCTGAACTTAAAGTTGACTCTATTAGCGATCTTCCTGTTAATAATTTCATCATTGCAGAATCTGCAGATAAACTCACTTTATTTAATGCGGATTTTGCTGTTTGGCTAGTTCCGGAGCTTGTCCAAGGAGAGGCAGTTACTCGGGGATATATTGCTTTATATGATTCTGTGGGAGATTATACTCCAGAAATGGCATTTCAAGCTTCTGGGGAATACAATCAATCTGCATTGATTCTTGAGGCACTTCAGATATATCTACAAGA
Organism: Chlamydia poikilotherma; assembly: GCF_900239975.1. Classification (NCBI taxonomy): domain Bacteria; kingdom Pseudomonadati; phylum Chlamydiota; class Chlamydiia; order Chlamydiales; family Chlamydiaceae; genus Chlamydia; species Chlamydia poikilotherma. Next base: position 85,043 of record NZ_LS992154.1, read on the forward strand.
TATAAAAGATACTGAAAGCGTATTACGTTCTTTCCGTTTTAATCAAGATTAGTTCAATTATTATGGATTTTTAAATGTACGATATTAGAGTCTCCGTGTCTTTCATACTGAAATTCATCTACAGAGTTTTTTGCTAAGAAAATTCCTAATCCACCAAGCTTTCTCTCATCTAAAGGAAGTTGATTTTGAATATCGATAGATGCAGTTAAAGGATTGAAAGACGGTCCATTATCTTTGATAGTTACTTGCAAAGCTTCTTTATCTCCATCACAACAAATGATTATGTTTCCAGGAGATGTCGCTTCTTGATATGCATAGGAAATAATATTGACGAGTAGCTCTTCACAGGCAAGCTCTAGCTTTAATAATTTCTCTTTCGGGAATGTTTTTAGCTGTCCTGTCCCTTTGACGAAGTCTAGCATATTGTGAAGTTCACTAAGGAGTGCCGGAAAGACTGCTTCTCCATCAGAAGAGGTCATAATATACCTGTTGAACAATAGTCTCGGCTAAATGAGCGTATAACACACGCCAGGCGCTCTTAATAGCCTCATTATGCATTTCAAATTGACCTAAAGCAAATTGTTGAGCGTTCACCATGCCTAAATCAGGTTCAAAATCAAAGGAGACTGATCTTCTTGATACACAGTCATCGATTACGACTTTCCCCGAATGTCTGTCAATAAGTTGTATTTTCGCAGATATAGATAAACGCCCCTCACTAGAGACAATAAAATGTCTCGGGGTCTTATCATCAATTTTATTTGGGGGATACGTAAAACCTGTATTCTCGTCAACTTCATTCAAAAGTTGTACCTTGAGAAGATAACGAGCGCAGCTTTCACCATTGCGGACAGAAAGAGAACGTTTTCCTAATTCATAGATGAGAGCTGATGTCAATTGACCTAGGGAATCCTTATCAATAGGAGAGAGATAAATGCCTTCAGAACGTATCGAGCAGCCTAAATTTGATAAAGTTGCTGACGAATTTATGATAGTATATCCACTGCAAGAAGACAGTCCCAAGCTGGACAAACAAAAAAACAAGGCAAAAACTAGTGTATGCATGAGAAATATCTTAAAACTAAGAAGAATGTTTTGCTATTCTATTTAGTCGTTTATGACACTTAGCTACTAAAGATGACTCAGGATAGTTATCAATAGCTGTGGTATAATAGATACTCGCAGCATGAGGTTTCTTTTTCTTTTCATAAAAACGTCCAGTAGCATAGAGCCCTGAAGCATAACGTTCACACATAGAGCGTACGTTTGAAGAAACAACATGAGTTAAAGGGTGGTTGGGATGTTGCTTTTTGATAGCCTCTTCATTGATCTTTGCCAAATTTAAATATTGCACATTATGAGGCTCTTTTTGTGCTTGCATAAGATAAATTTCTGAAAGACGAACAAAGGATTTTGGAGACAATGAGTGGGGAGCAAATTGTAGTGTTAATTTTTTAAAAGTTTTAATGGCTTCAGAAAAATCTTTTTTGATAACGAGTAAATCACCCTTAAGATACAAAGCTTGAGCTCCTAAGTCTTTATTAGGAAAAGCTGTGAGTATTTCATCATAAATACGTAAGGCATCAGCATCAGCATTAGCGAGTTTAGGGAATCCTTCTAAAAGGAACACACGTTTGCGTTTCCCTTGAGTGAAGCTCTTTGCTATAGAATATTTCATCAAAAACAATTCTTCAGAATAATTAGCTTCAGGAAGTTGCATATAAGTTGCAAAAGCTTTTTCAGCTAAATCTGGTTGACCATTTTTGAAATAACATACTCCAGTTAAGTACAAAGCTTCAGTATATAAAGGATCTTTTGGAAAATGATGAGTAACCATACCAAAACAAAGTAAGGCTTTACGATAACTCTGTCGTTCTAAATAGTTCTTCCCTTCCAAAATATATTCTTCCGGAGAGTGTTTAGGTACAAACTTTTGAGGAGATAGTTTCCCAGAAAAAGGTTCAAAAGAAATCGGCCTGGCGTGGCATCCAGAACACAAAAGTAGTAATAAAACAACAAACTGTAAAACAGATTTCATAAATCCGGCATGAAGCTACGATAACAAAATGTTATCATAAAAAAGAAAAAGAGAATTTGTCAAATCCGTTGTTTTTGTTTTGTTTACAAAATATAATTTTTTTATTTGATAAAACATTTTTTTATTTAGTAAAATAAATAAAAAGGTTTTTTATGAAAAAGTTAGTTTTGTACTTTGGTACTTTTGTTGTATCTCTTTTTTGCGGAGTTTTTTTATGGGATAATGTCCCTTGTGCACATAAGGCCATGCAAGTCACCGCAAATTACAGTGTCGATGTTTTTGAGAAAAGCTGCCGGCTTGTTCGCAAAGTTTCTGGATTCGAAAGAGTCCGAGTTTTTGAAAGGAAGTTTTCTCCAGAGCAAATATTGACTTTCTTCCCAGAGCATGTGGATGGAAATGCCTCTGTAGAACTGACTTTTGTTCCTCATACACTAATGCATGTGCGTTTTTCTAGAGAGGATACTGTCAAGAAAACGATGGTCAGTCAAGAGGGTGAGATCCTTTGGAGCTTAGCAAATGGTGAAATGGTTCTTAACACAGGAACATGGGCTTGTTCTAAAGGATTTAGGGAATGCCTAATGCTAAGAGCGGACAAACAAGACGTCAATGTTATGCAGGCTCTAGCAAATCTCGGAGGAGCCGCTTCTAAAGAATCATTGACACAAGCTCTATCTATGAAAAATATCAGAGCTGAAAAGGTAATCCGTGCCTGTCAGAAAAAGAAGTTGATTTTCTCAATGGGTAGTCAAATAGGAAGCCATTTCCAACAACTTCAGCCGATCAAAGGTTGTACAACAACAATCCAATCGTCTCCTGTATGGTTGCGAAGACCTCGGGGTTCCTCTATTGTATCGCCACACTTTTCTGAAGATCGCGTAAGTAGTCTTGCCGGAATGATTTTTGGAAATAATTTCTTAATATTAGATAAGGTTGTTGTTTACGTTCCTGTATATAAAGTATCGTTAGTTGCTGCAGATAATAGTGTTCGTATAGAATACATTAATGCTGTAACAGGAAAACCATTTTTGGATATTTAAACAGCAATAAATCGAACAGGAAGTTGAGAATTTTCTAAGTCCCTCTGAAGGCCGCTAGTATCTTCAGAAACAAAATAGTCTGCATCGGGAGAGATGGAGGCGACGCGCTCATTATCCTTCGTGAAAACTAGAGAGAGAGCACGAGATCCGGGATATTTGCGCAGGATTTGTTTTAATACGCCCAGGTGGCTATGGCGTAATTGTCCAAGATCAAGAGATAATTTAACTACAGAAGCTTGAGATCGATTGTCAGTAGTTTTTGACATAGTAGATGTTTTCCTCTGATTCGTATCTTTATTGGTTTCTAAGTTTAAATACGACATTTTCTGCATCTGACTTTTGATCTTATCAAACATATCGTCGCATTCTTGGAGGAGATTTCCATTAATAAGAGACAGGTCCCTCATCCACCGGCAAGATAAGCGTAAAGATTCACTACGTTTATCGATAGATAAAATAGCATAAATTAAACGATCTTCTTCTAAAAGTTCCTGTTGTTCAGCATACATTTCGGGCCATATAGGTAATTCATAAGAGTCAACACCGTCGTTAACACGTAATAAAGCAAATTTTCTTTGTGCTTTTGAAGAAATTCGTGTTGTGACCTTATCGATAATGAATATAGTCCGAATTACCGAACCGTGGGGGAGATTTTCAAACTCTCCAGGGCTGACAACAGAGAGCTGAGGTAGAATATCTTTAACAGCATCCATAGGGTGCTCAGTAAGATAGATACCTAATAACTCTTTCTCTTTCTTGAGTATTTCTTTTTTTGACCTATGAACAACATTTGTAACTGGAGTTAACGCTACAGGATGTTCTTGATGCATAGTATTTAAAGAAAAGAATGTCATAACTCCGGTAGCAGCTTCTTTCTTCTCTTTAGATATTGTGTCATAGAGGGTTTCTAAAGTGGCTTGAGCAAAGTCTCTATCAGACTCAAAAACATCGAAACATCCTGCATCGATTAAGTTTTCTGTGTGCTTCTTAGTGACCTTCTTTAAATCAGAACGTTGGATAAAATCTTGTATGCTTTGATACGGCCCACGTTTCTCTCTTTCCTCAATGATACTTTCTACTAGACCCTTACCTATACCTCGAATGGCTCCCATAGCAAAACGAATACCTCTATCTGTAGCAACAAAGTTTGTTCCTGACTCATTAATATCAGGAGGAAGGATACAGATATCCATGCTATGTGCTTCGTGAATGAGTTTCCCGACTTTCTCAATATCATCAGAGTCGCAGGTAAGAAGAGCTGCTAACCATTCTTTAGGGTAATTTGCTTTAAGATAAGCAGTTGTATAGGTAATTAACCCATAAGCAGCTGCATGGGATTTATTAAAGCCGTAGGAAGCAAATTTTTCCATTTTATCGAAAATGATTGTTGCTAAATCCGCATTGATACCATTTTTGCGTGCGCGTTCACAAAACTTCGTGCGCTCTTGAAGCATCTGCTTGATATCTTTTTTCCCCATAGCACGACGTAAAACATCACCTTCCCCTAGGGAATAGCTTGCTAGAGATCCGGCAATTTGCATAACTTGCTCTTGGTAAACCATAATGCCGTAGGTTTCTTTGAGAATAGACTCCATAAGAGGATGATCGTAATCTATGATCTCTTTGCCATGCTTTCGATTAATGAAGGAGGGAATCATATCCATAGGGCCAGGACGATATAAAGCACCTATGGCGATGATTTCTTCAAAGGAATCGGGGCGAAGATTTTTTGCTAACTCTTGCATCCCTTTAGATTCCATTTGGAATATCCCCATTGTCTTGCCTTGATGCAAAAGAGCAAATGTTGTTTTGTCATCCAAGGGAAGAGAGGCCATTTCTAATAGCTTGCCAGTTTTCTTTTGGATTGCATGAATAGCAATATGGATACTCGTTAAAGTTTTTAATCCTAAGAAGTCCACTTTAAGCATCCCCACACTTTCCAAAGGCTTCATGGAAAATTGTGTAGTAATCATTGTAGAATCTTTAGAAATACAGATGGGGATGTGATTAGTTAAGCGGTCTCCACAAATAATAACTCCAGCAGCATGTACTCCTGTATTGCGGATAGATCCTTCTAGATGCATCGCCATATCAATAACCTGAGCAGCCTCAGAATCATTGGTGTACAACTCATTTAGATGGGGATCTGTTTCTAAAGCTTTTGCTAATGTAGTATTAAGTTCTGGGATATGCTTGGCGATGTGGTTAACTTTAGAAAGAGAAACGTCCAAAGTCCTTCCTACATCTTTCACAGCCATTTTGGCTTTCATAGTTCCAAAAGTAATAATCTGAGCTACGTTATCTTTCCCATGGCGTTCTATTGCATAACTGATAACGCGTTCTCGCCCCGCCATACAAATATCGATATCGATATCGGGATAGGATAAACGCTCGGGATTAATGAATCTTTCAAAAAACAGATCGAATCGGATAGGTTCTATTTCTGTAATTCCTAATAAAAATAACATCACAGATCCAGCTCCAGAACCACGTCCAGGACCTACAGGGATTCCATTATCTTTTGCCCAACGTATAATATCCCAAACAATAAGGAGATAGTCGCACATCCCTTTAGGGATGATAATTGACATTTCCATTTCCAATCGTTCTTTAACTAATTCTAAAGGATCTCTATCAGGAAATTTTTTAGAGATATGACTAAGCTGTTCCAGAGTATATTTTGTAGATAATCCTTGTTCGCAAAGCTCGCGAAGAAAAGCTGAAGAAGCTTCGTAACGTTCTGCTTCCGTATACGTTTGCTTTTCTTTAAGAAACTCAGGAACGTAAATAGGGTAGTGCTTATTTGAAAGATTCAATTCAAGATTACATTTATCTGCAACCTCTAAAGTATTGGAGATTGTTTCTGGATGATCAGCAAATAAAATTGCCATTTCTTCTGGAGACTTAAAATAATACTCTCTACTACGAAATGTTTTTCTCTTAGGATTAGGGATATAGGTATTTTGTTTTGCAATTCTTATTGTTTCCCCTAGTTGTACATTGAGAAGAATTTCATGCGCTAACCAGTCATTAGGATGGATATAATGAATATCATTAGTAGCTACTGAACGAATTCCTAAATCCCTACTAGTTTTTAATACAGCCTGATTAACTTTTACTTGAGCCTCGATAAATTGATGATACTCGTGTTTTAACCACTCTTCTCCCAAGGAGACAATTTTTTCCTCAGACATTTTATGAAGTTGAATTTCGCTATAAAAATCATCACCAAATAGGTTTTGATACCAACGAAGGTCTTTTTCAAGAGCTTCTTCAGAATCTAAAGCAGCTTGAGCTACAGAGCCAGATAGGCAGGCAGATAGACAAATAAGACCCTCAGAATGTTGACTGAGAAGTTCTCTATCTATTCTAGGGAAATAATAAAACCCTTCAGTGAATGCTAGGGAAGACAATAAGCAGAGATTACGATAACCCTGTTCATTTTTACATAAAAGAATGAGATGATTTGCTACGCGACTTTTTTTCTCTTTTTTCTTATCAAAGCGTGAAGTCGGAGCCACATAAATTTCACAGCCAATGATAGGCTTAATGTCGTTTTGTTGACACTCTTTATAAAATTCAATAGCTCCGTATAAATTTCCATGATCTGTTAATGCTAGAGAAGGAATTTGATATTCCTTTGCCTTTGCTACGAAGCTCTTAATCGAGCTTGTAGCATCTAGAATGGAATATTGAGAATGACAGTGAAGAGGTATCCAAGTCACTAGTAATCCCTCGTGTCAACCCACATTACTTTTTAGTTTGTAAACTTCTCTCGGAGGCATTCCATGTAGGAAGGAATAAAACCAAAGCAATTAAAGCACAACCTAGAAGAGCAATGAAGAAACCTCTCCAGCCCCAATCTTGTGCGATTTTCCCTAAAGGATAGCCTGCAAATGCTGCTCCGAAATAAGCAAACCAACCTGCGAAACCACTAGCAGTCCCCGCAGCTTTTTTATGAGATAATTCCGCAGCTGCTAAACCAATCATCATCTGAGGACCAAATAGGAAGAAGCCGATGACGAAGAGTAGGGTGCCGTCTAACCACCAGATATCTTCATTGCGACCATACCACATGCCTAAAATTGAAAATAACAATCCTAAAGAAAATACAACATTCATCGGACCGCGCTTGCCTTTGGAAATCTTATCGGATAACCATCCAGCAATTAACATGCCAAAAAGCCCACCGATTTCAAATAAAGAGACGCAGAAGTTAGCTTTAACAGCAACGTAACGTTTTGTCTCAATCAAGAATAAGGCGCTCCAATCATTTACAGCCATACGAACAACGTAAATGAAAAATGAAGCAAAAGATAGTAACCAGATCCATTTGTTTTTCAGAACATAAGTAAAGAGAATCTCTTTAGTAGATAATTCTTTTTCTGCTTCTTCTTCTAAAATATCTGCCGTTGTTTCTTCATGTTTCTGAGACTCCTGTTCTTTTCTATGTTTTTCAATAGCAGGAAGACCTAAGGATTGAGGTGTATCACGAAGACGATTGATTAAAACAAACCCCATGATAATACATAATACACCAGGGATGAACATAGCCCCACGCCAACCACAACAGTCAATAGCAAATCCCGTAAGAATAGGAATTAAAGCTCCACCAATGTTATGCGAAGTGCTCCATACACTCCACCAAGTGCCTCTTTCAGATTTTGAATACCAATGAGTTAGTAGACGAGCGCATGGAGGCCAACCCCAGCCTTGAAACCAACCATTAAGTCCCCACCACAAAGCAAACAACAAGATTGAAGAGGACATTCCGAAGAAGATGTTCGTAAGTCCTGTGATAATTAAACCCAATGCCATGAAATAACGAGGGTTTGACTGATCAGACATGAGACCGCTAACGAACTTGCTGACGCCATAGCTGATGTATAAAGTGCTCCCGATGATCCCTAATTGTGCTTTATCAAAACCAAGGTCCGTCATCAGTGTGGGCATGGCAAAGGTAAAACTCTTCCTTGTGAAATAGTAGAAGACATACCCTATAAACATGCTGTAGAAGATTCGAATTCTCCAATACTTGTATTGTTTTTTGACTAATTCTGGATCATCAAGTTCTTTAATGTGCTTGGGAGGCTGAAAGAATTTGGTCCAAATATTCATCATAAGATCTCATGTTTAAATATTTAATATAGTTTCAGTAGAATAGGGAAGACCTGAGGTTAACATATGGGCAATGAAAAAACAAGAACGTAATAACATGTTGTAGCACGCGTAAACATTGATTAATTGTAGTTTTCAGTTGCTTATTTTAGTATAGATTGACGTATTAATATCTGAATTTACATCCTTCTATTTTAATTTTTATCGCACCAAAAATGAGGCAGCTGGCTTAGAGAACTGTATTATGAAGAGAATAGTTATATTGTTCGCAAGTTTGTTTTTAACTCCAATAGGTATTGAAGATACTAGAGAAGTAAGATCTATTGAGGCTAAAAACTGGAAGAAAGTATTGCGAACATATGTTCGAGAATGTGACTTTCCTCATCAAGAGATAATAGAACCCCTCTTTTGTGAATCTTCTGACTCTTCTGTAGGACGGGTTTAATTTTGCCCTTTATCTGAATTTGAGATATTCTACTCTTAAAATTGTTTAATTAAAATTAAAGACATACGGTGAAAGTAGCTTTACCCAAAGGGGTTTTCGATATATTCCCTTATATTACTGATGCAAAACATATGTGGAGGCATACTTTCTTATGGCATCGGGTAGAAGATGTTATTCATGAAGTATGTGATTTATATGGATTTTCAGAGATCCGGACACCTGTTTTTGAAAAGTCAGAGGTATTTTTACATGTCGGAGAGCAAAGCGACATTGTAAAAAAAGAAATGTATACTTTTCTGGATAAGAAAGGACGGTCATTAACGCTACGACCAGAGGGAACAGCTCCGATAGCACGCTCATTCATAGATAATCCTATGAGTCGACGCGACGATAATAAATTTTATTATATCCTTCCTATGTTTCGTTATGAGCGTCAACAATCGGGAAGATACCGTCAGCACCATCAATTTGGTTTAGAAGCTATAGGAGTGCGACATCCTCTTCGTGATGCGGAAGTTCTAAGTTTGCTTTGGCATTTTTATTCAGCAGTAGGTTTGCAGCATATGCAAATTCAATTGAATTTTTTAGGAGGAGAGCTCACGCGTAAGCGTTATGATCAGGTTTTGCGCGAGTATTTTTTTCAATATTTAGACTCCTTATCTTCTTTGAGCAGGGAAAGGTTTAATGCAAATCTATTGAGAATATTAGATTCTAAAGAACCAGAAGACCAAGAGATTATTAAATCGGCCCCCCCGATTCTTGACTATATTTCCGATGAAGATCGAAAATATTTTGATGAAATTCTTTCTGCTTTAAATACTTTGGATATTCCTCACTCTATTAATCCAAGATTGGTTCGAGGTTTAGACTACTATACTGATGTAGTTTTTGAAGCGATCACGACATTTGGAGGCCACTCCTATGCTTTGGGAGGAGGTGGGCGTTATGATGGACTGATTGGTGCATCTGGGGGGCCAGTCACTCCTGCTTGTGGTTTTGGAGTTGGTTTGGAAAGGGTGATTCAAACGTTATTAGCTCAGGGGAATTTAACCCTTCCATTTTCCCAGAAATTGCGTTTGATTCCTGTTGATTCAGAAGCAGATTCTTTTTGTTTTGTTTGGGCCCAACATTTACGTAGTTTGGGAATCCCTACAGAAGTAGATTGGACACATAAGAAATTGAAAATTGCTTTAAAAACAGCAGATGCAGAGAAAGTGACTTTTGTTTGTCCAATAGGAGAAAGAGAATTGCTTTCTGAGGAATTGACCATTAAAAATATGTCTTTACGTCAAGAATTCTCTGGTTCAAAGCAAGAGATAGAGCAAAGGTTGCTATATGAAATACAGAACACATCGTTGTAATGAGTTGTCCCTAAGCAATGTTGGAGAACGTGTGCGGGTATCCGGATGGGTACATCGTTATCGTAATCATGGGGGTGTCGTTTTTATAGATTTACGAGATCGTTTTGGAATTACACAAATAGTCTGTCGTGAAGATGAGAAACCTGACTTACATCAGTTAGTTGATTCTGTCCGTTCGGAATGGGTATTATCCGTAGAAGGCTCTGTATGTCGACGCTTAGAAGGTATGGAAAACTCTAACTTGCCTACAGGAGACATTGAGGTAGATATTGAAAAAGTAGACATTTTGTCAAAAGCTAGAAACTTGCCTTTCTCTATCTCTGATGAGCATATCCATGTGAATGAGGAGCTGCGATTAGAATATCGTTATTTAGATATGCGTCGGGGGCAGATTTTAGACCGGTTGATTTATCGTCATAAGGTTATGTTGGCCTGCCGTCAATATATGGATAAACAAGGTTTCACTGAGGTTGTTACTCCTGTTCTAGGTAAATCTACTCCTGAAGGAGCTAGAGATTATCTAGTTCCTTCTAGAATATATCCTGGAAGTTTTTATGCTTTACCCCAGTCTCCACAATTATTTAAACAGATTCTTATGGTGGGCGGTTTAGATCGATATTTCCAAATAGCCACTTGCTTTAGAGATGAAGATCTGCGCGCCGATCGTCAGCCCGAATTCTCTCAAATTGATATTGAGATGAGTTTTGCTACTCCCGATGATCTTTTTCCTATTATTGAACAACTAGTAGTTGAAATGTTTGCTGTTCAAGGAATTAAAATAGATGTTCCTCTGCCTAGAATGACGTATCAAAAAGCAAAAGATTTGTATGGAACAGATAAACCAGATCTTCGATTTGGGTTGCAATTGCGTGATTGTCGAGAGCACGCAAAACAATTTTCTTTCTCTATATTTTTAGATCAACTTGCACAAGGAGGCACAATAAAAGGTTTTTGTGTCCCTGGGGGTGCCGATATTTCGCGTAAACAGCTTGATATTTACACAGAGTTTGTAAAGCGCTATGGCGCTATGGGACTGGTTTGGATTAAAAAGCAGGAAAATGGTGTCGCTTCTAATGTTGCTAAATTTGCTTCTGAAGAAGTATTTGAAGCTATGTTTGCGGACTTCGGTGCTGAAGATAATGACATCTTACTTTTGATAGCAGCTCCAGAATCTGTAGTTAACCAATCTTTAGATCATTTACGCAGATTGATTGCTAAAGAGCGTAATTTATATGACGACTCACAATACAATTTTGTTTGGATTACGGATTTCCCGCTATTTGCTAAAGAAGATGGCAAGATATGTTCGGAGCACCATCCGTTTACCTCTCCTTTAGATGAAGATATTTCTTTATTGGACACAGATCCTTTATCTGTACGTTCTTCGAGTTATGACCTAGTTCTTAACGGATACGAAATAGCTTCCGGATCACAGCGTATCCATAATGCAGATTTGCAAAATAAAATATTTTCTATTTTAGAGTTGTCTCCAGAGAGTATAAAAGAAAAATTCGGCTTCTTTATAGATGCCTTAAGTTTTGGCACACCACCACATTTAGGAATTGCTTTAGGTTTAGATCGTATTATGATGGTGCTGACAGGAGCTGAAGGTATTCGAGAAGTGATAGCTTTCCCAAAAACTCAAAAGGCTGCAGATTTAATGATGAATGCACCTGCAGAAATTATGACTTCCCAATTAAAAGAGCTAAATATTAAGGTAACTTCTTAAATAATTTTATACCTATTTTAGGTGCATGGCATTACATAATGTGATTGTCTAGGTTACAACCATAGGAGAGAAAATATGAAAAAACAATGGCATTTAATTATAATAACAATGGTTGTGTCCTTTTCCATTGCTTCCTGTGATTCGAGTTCTCAAGGTGGGAACCAAACAGAACAAGTTGAGGAGAAAAGCACTACTAATGATTCACAACTTTCTGTAAATCAACAGATATCGCGTACTTTCGGTCATTTGTTAGCAAGACAGTTACGCAAATCAGAAGATATCATGATGGATATCACTGAGGTTGCTAAAGGGTTGCAAGCTGAGTTAGAATGCAAAAGCGCACCTTTAACTGAATCAGAATATGAGGAAAAAATGGCAGAAATACAACAATTAGTTTTCGAGAAGAAATCGAAAGAAAATCTCTCCTTAGCAGAAAAATTTCTACAAGAGAATAAGAAGAATGATGGTGTTGTGGAAGTCCAGGCTGATAAATTACAATACCGTATTGTAAAAGAAGGCGCAGGGAAAGCTATTTCAGGCAAGCCTTCGGCACTTCTTCATTACAAAGGCACTTTTATCAATGGTCAAGTATTTAGTAGCTCGGAAGCTAATAAAGAACCCATCCTTCTTCCTTTAGGACAAACGATACCAGGATTTGCTTTAGGAATGCAGGGAATGAGAGAAGGTGAAACTCGCATCCTTTATATTCATCCTGATTTAGCTTACGGGACTGCCGGTCAATTGCCTCCAAACTCTCTATTGATTTTTGAAATTAGTTTAATTGAAACTACAGATGATTCTGTAGCTACAAAAAATACAGAGAATAAGAATACGGCTTCATGAAAGTAGTTCTTTACAATCCTGATATTCCCCAAAACACGGGGAATATAGGAAGAACTTGTGTAGCTCTAGGTGCTGAATTAATTTTAGTGAGGCCCCTAGGGTTTTCTCTACTCGATAAATTTGTTAAGCGCGCCGGGATGGATTACTGGGATAAGGTTGATCTATCTGTTGTGGATTCTTTAGACGAAGCTCTATCCGGAGTAGATCAAAACAAGGTTTTTTGTCTTTCAACCAAAGGTTCAAAATACTATGGGGATGTTTCTCTCCCTATGGACGGTGTATATCTTTTTGGTTCTGAATCGAAGGGGTTACCTGAGGAAGTGCTAAAAAAATACTACAACCACTGCTATTACTTGCCTATGAAGCGTGGAATTAGGTCTCTGAATTTAGCAACAACTGTGGGTGTAGTGCTTTTTGAAACAGTCCGACAAAATAATCAGAGTGGTTGTATTCACAATGTGGATTAAGAGTGCTGATTAATTAGCTTAATCAAAGAATCCTTATCTTTTAGTCCAACTACACGATCGATCTCTTTTCCATCTTTAAATAGAATTAGGGTAGGAATTGAAGAAACCCCATACTGTTCTGCTGGTGCAGGATGGTCATCTATGTTTAGTTTTCCAATGAGCACTGAGGGTACTTCTGTTGCAAGACTTTCTAATACGGGAGTTAGCATTTTGCAAGGCCCACACCATTCAGCAAAGAAATCTATAAGTACTAGACCTGTGGTGATGAAGGAATTGAAATTTTCAGCAGATACGACTTTGACCATAATTCTCCAATAAGTTCGGGGTATTCGTTTTGAATTTTACTTGCAGCTAAGAAGACTTGAACTTCCATGAGCCTAAGCTCACTAGAACCTGAATCTAGCGCGTCTACCGGTTCCGCCATAGCTGCATGAAGGCAGATTGTAGACATAGGTTAAAAAAAACACAATTCAGAAACTTTTTCAAAGGAAAAGAGAGAAATATCCTATCTATTTCCGGAATTCTTCTGAGAATAACCAGAGAATACTTGATCTATGCTTATGAAAGATATTTATGTTAAAAAAACCTCCACACACCTCTGTTTAGGTCATTCATATTTATTAAGATCTTCTAATTGTTTTTAATCATTTGATTTGAAATGCTTTGAGAATCTGTTAGAGACAGTTTTAAAGTTGAAAATTAAAACAAGAGTTTCGCTAGATTGTTCTAAGATAATTAAAATTATTTTAATTGCTTGTTTTTACAATAAAATTTTCCTCTAAAATTTATTGCTATTTTGGTTCAAGAGACTCAGGCGACTCTTAGAAGTATTGTCAAGGATCCTGTTCTTTTCATTCTTATGCATACCAACTCTATCGATTTAGAGGAGGCAATAGGTTAGTAGCTTTATGTTCAACATAATTCTCGTGTTATGCTAGTATGGTTGATTTAATGTGAAACAGTGCTAAACTATTCTTGAGTTTATTGTTTTAGAAAAGAATTTTTCTTCAGTAAACCAGGAAAACTTTTAATTTGCTTCATTAGCTGAAAAAGGGATGGGCATGAATATTTCTGGAAGTATCAAGCAGAAACTTCTCCAGTTTTTGGGAAAACAAAAAGCACCAGAATTGTTGGCAACGTATCTATTTTATCTAGAACAAGCTCTAAATATAAATCCTGTAGTTTTCGTTCGTGACAAAATCATTTTTAAAACTCCAGAAGATGCTATTCGAATTCTTGAGGAAGGCAAAAAGATTTGGCGCGAAACAGAGATACAAATTTGCTCTGGGAAACCAGAAGTTAATGAACACACAAAAAGAATCTATATTTGTCCTTTCACTGGAAAGGTGTTTGCTGACAACGTGTATGCTGATCCTCAAGACGCTATTTATGATTGGTTATCCTTGTGTCCTCAGAATACAGAGCGCCAAAGTGGTGTTCGTGTAAAACGTTTCCTTGTGTCCGACGATCCAAGTATGATCAAAGAATACATCATTCCTCCTAAAGAGCCAATTGTTAAAACTGTTTTTGCCTCTGCTATTACCGGAAAACTATTTCATAGCTTGCCAACACTTATAGAAGATTTTACTTCTACATATTTGCGTCCTATGACTTTGGAAGAAGTGCAAAATCAAAATAAGTTCCAATTGGAAGGTACTTTCTTATCTTTACTACAAGACGCTCTCGTGGAAGACAAAATTGCTGAGTTTGTAGAAAGCTTAGCGGATGATACAGCCTTTCATGTATATATTAGTCAATGGGTAGATACAGAAGAGTAACCAATTCTGCTCAAAAAACTGTAGATATGGGTATCGAACTTGGCAAAATACTTCCTCAAGGAGTTGTTTTGTTATTGTTTGGTGATTATGGTGCAGGGAAAACAGAATTTGTGCGCGGCGTTGTACAAGGATATTTGGGGGATGCTTGGGATCAAGAGGTCGCTAGTCCTTCATTTTCTCTTTTACATGTGTATGGTAGTGAGCTGCAAAGAATCTGCCACTATGATTTTTACCGAATAGACGCTATCGGAGAAAATCAACAAGATCTTTTTCAGGATGCTGAAGAAGAAGATGTTTTATGTATAGAATGGCCGGAAAACATAACGTTACCGCGATTTCGAGAGATAATACAGATTCAGATTAATGTGCTAATTACTAATCAAAGAGAGGTGAGCATAGATGCCTCACCATCGATATTGTTAAAATTGCAGAAGGAATAAAAGAGAATCATGACTTTACTAAAAGATACGGTTTTTGTTTGCCTAGATTGTGAAATGACTGGGTTGGATGTAAAAAAAGATCGTATTATTGAATTTGCTGCCATGCGTTTCACTTTTGATAATGTGATTGATTCTATGGAGACTCTGATCAATCCCGACCGCGTGATTTCAGCGGAATCACAAAGAATACACCGTATTTCTGATGCAATGTTAAAAGATCAGCCCAGGATTGCTGAGGTATTTCCAAAAATTAAATCTTTTTTGAAAGAAGGAGACTATATAGTTGGACATAGCGTGGGGTTTGATTTACAAGTCTTGACTCAAGAAGCTGAGAGAGTAGGGGAGAGCTTCCTGTCTAAGTATTGTATTATTGATACTTTGAGATTGGCAAAGGAATATGGAGATAGTCCTAACAATTCATTAGAAGCTTTAGCTGTGCATTTCAATGTTCCTTATGACGGCAATCATCGTGCTATGAAAGATGTAGAGATCAACATCAATATTTTCAAACATTTCTGTAAGCGATTTCGAACTATAGAGCAGCTTAAGCAGATGTTAGCAAAACCCATAAAGATGAAATATATGCCTTTGGGTAAACATAAAGGACGTTGTTTCTCAGAAATCCCCCTTTCGTATTTGCAGTGGGCATCTAAAATGGATTTTGATGCGGATTTACTATTTTCTATAAGACACGAAATTAAGCATCGGCAGAAAGGTACAGGCTTTACTCAGGTCAATAATCCGTTTATAGGATTATAGAACAAATCTGATTTATAAAAGTTTATTTTAAATCTTTGAAGTTCGCGTTATTAAAGAAATAAAAATGTCATTTCAAGTAATCTCTTGATTTTCTTTGGGTCTAAAGATACTATCCAACAAAAAGTAGGAAGCGTTGTCTCTTCTCGGGGGAATTTTTAATGCTTAAGAAAAAGCCCGTATCTTTCAGTTGTATCGACGGTCATATCTATAAAATTTTCCCAAACGATCTAAATACAAATAATACCGTATTCGGTGGTTTATTAATGAGTTTGCTCGATCGTTTAGCGCTTGTAGTTGCAGAAAGACATACTGAAAGAATTTGCGTAACTGCTTTTGTGGATGCTTTGTGTTTTTATGCCCCCGCCTACATGGGAGAAAATTTAATTTGTAAGGCTGCTGTTAATCGCACATGGAAGACCTCATTAGAAGTTGGAGTTAAGGTATGGGCAGAGAATATTTATAAGCAGGAAAGACGCCATATTACTTCCGCCTATTTTACCTTTGTTTCAGTAGATGAAAATAATGTTCCTACTCCTGTTCATCAGGTTGTTCCAGAAACCCCTGAAGAAAAACGCCGATACGATGAAGCTGATCAGCGCCGACAATCTCGATTGAATATGAATAAATAGGAATGTGTTGTTGAGAATTCTTAGTTTTCTTTGTTCCTGGGTTCTCATAGCTTTTGCTCAACCTGATGTGAGTTGGTTTTTCTCTTTATTAGGGAGCGCCACAGGTTATGGATTTTTGTGGTATAGTCTAGAACCTCAAAAGAATCCCTATCTATCTTGGAGACGGCTAATGTCTCTACTATTTTTTTGGTCCGTCACGATAAATGGTGTGCATTTTTCTTGGATGCTTTCAGATTTATATGTTGGGAGATTTATCTATGTTGTTTGGGGGATGCTGATTGGTTTATTAGCATTGCTGTTTACGGCTTTTTCTTGCTTATTATTTTATATAGTACGCAAAAAACATGTGAAAATCCTTTGGTGTTTACCTGGTTTATGGGTAGCCCTCGAGATGGTGAGATTTTATTTTCTCTGTTCAGGAATGTCTCTGGACTATTTAGGCTGGCCAATTACTGCGAATGCTTATGGACGCCAATTCGGAGGTTTTTTTGGCTGGTCAGGAGAAAGCTTTGTCATAGTAGCTACAGGAATTAGTTTTTACCAATTGTTATTAGGAAAGCGCTTTGCACGAGTAGCTTGGTTGGGATGTTTTCTTTTCCCCTATATTTTAGGAGGATTACACTATGAATATCTCAAAAATACTTTTTCAAAAGAGGAAAGTCTGCGCATAGCTGTTATGCAACCAGCATCCTCAACTCTTTTAGAAGGGCCTTGGTCAGGATCTCCAGCAATGGCTTGGCAAAGGCTTGTTAGTCTTTCTTCTATTGTGCGAAAACCTGTAGATCTCCTTATTTTCCCTGAGGTTTCCGTTCCCTTTGGAAGAGATAGAAAAATCTACCCTTATGACGATAGTCAGGTGATACTTTCTCCTTTAACGCATTTTAAACATAAAGATGAACTTTTGGCGAATATAGATTGGATGCAAGCTCTTTCCAATCATTTTAATTGCCCTATTCTTATGGGTCTAGAGCGTTGGGAGGAACTGGATTCTAAACTGCATCTGTATAATTCTGCTGAGTGTATTTCTCAACACGGTGAGCTAGTTGGATATGATAAGCGTGTTTTAGTTCCCGGGGGAGAGTATATTCCAGGAGGCAAGTTTGGTTGGTCGGTTTGTAAGAAATATTTCCCAGAATATGCATTATCTTTTCAGCGCATCCCTGGGGGACGTTCCGGAATTATAGAGGTAGAAAACTTACCGCGAATGGGAGTTTCCATCTGTTACGAAGAGACTTTTGGAATGCTATTACGCAATTATAAGCGAGAGGGAGCAAAGCTCCTTGTAAATTTAACTAATGATGGATGGTATCCCTCATCAAGATTACCGCAAGTACATTTTTATCACGGTATTTTACGGAATCAGGAGTTGGGGCTGCCTTGTGTTCGTTCTTGTCATACTGGTATTACTGTGGCCGCAGATGCATTAGGAAGGATAATAAAAATGCTTCCTTATGAGACGCCTTCTCGGAAGGCGTCTCCAGGAGTTTTACAAGTAGCCCTTCCTCTTCAAAATTATCCTACTCTATATGCATTTTGGGGAGATTTCCCTTTGATTTTCGTATCTTTGCTATCACTAGGGTATATTGGCTGTTATTTTGGATATCGCTTGCTTGCTAAAAAAGAAAAAGGATAATATACGAACACTCTTTGTCAGGTTTTTGCATGTTAGAACGAGCTCAAAGAACGTTAAAGCGCGAAGTGCGTTATTCAGGTGTGGGAATTCACTTTGGAAAATCGGCGACTTTAACTTTAGAACCTGCCAAAGAAAATACTGGAATAGTCTTTTACCGCTCCGATCTTTTAGGAGAACATATCCCTGCCCTGCTCCCTCATGTATGCAATACAGGCCGCAGCACCACATTATCTTCAGGAGATTCTGTTATTGCTACCGTTGAGCATCTTATGGCTGCTTTGCGTTCGAGTAATATTGACAATGTCATTGTTCGTTGTAGTGAAGAGGAAATCCCGATAGGGGATGGAAGCTCTCATGTTTTTATGCAGCTCATAGATGATGCCGGTGTTTGTATACAAAATGATAAAGTTCCCATTGCGAGACTATCTCAGCCTGTGTACTATCAAACCCAAGATACTTTTCTCGCTGCATTTCCTTGCGACGAGTTAAAGATTTCTTACACTCTACATTACCCTCAAAGTCCTACTATAGGAACGCAGTATCGTTCTTTCGTTATTACGGAAGAGTCTTTTCGTAAAGAGATCGCTCCTTGTAGAACATTTGCTCTATATAACGAGCTGTGTTTTTTGATGGATAGGGGTTTGATTAGAGGGGGGTGTTTAGAAAACGCTGTGGTTTTTAAAGATGATGGTGTTATCAGCCTTGGGCAATTGCGATTTTCAGATGAGCCTGTACGGCATAAAATTTTGGATTTGATAGGGGATCTTTCTTTAGTAGGGAGACCTTTTGTTGCTCATATTGTTGCTGTAGGATCAGGACACTCCTCAAACATTGCCTTGGGTAGAAAGATTTTAGAAGTGCTACAATCCTAAGAAATGAGTAATAGATGAAAGAGGCGCCTGTAATTAAATTACGAGAATTATTAAACTTACTTCCACATCGGTATCCTTTTTTGCTTGTGGATAAGGTGTTGTCTTATGATGTGGAGAAACGATCCATTGTTGCACAAAAAAATGTAACGATAAACGAGCCTTTTTTTGTAGGGCATTTCCCTGAAGCACCCATTATGCCTGGAGTGTTAATATTAGAATCTTTAGCGCAAGCAGCCGGAGTTTTGTTAGGCTTGGTTTTAGAAAACGACAGAAATAAAAAGTTAGCTTTGTTTTTGGGAATACAAAAAGCAAAGTTTCGTCAGGCAGTTAGACCGGGCGACATTCTTACATTGAGCGCTGAATTTTCATTGATTTCGTCGAAGGGAGGAAAAGCTTCGGCACGAGCTTGTGTGGGTTCTCAGGTTGCTGCTGAGGGAGAACTGAGCTTTGCTCTTGTAGATAAGGAATCTTTAGATTAACGGAGACGTATGACGAACATTCACCCAACAGCAATTATCGAACCCGGCGCTAAAATCGGAAAGAATGTTGTTATTGAGCCGTATGTTGTTATTAAATCTGCGGTGACCCTTTGTGATGATGTAGTTGTTAAATCTTATGCGTATATTGATGGGCACACTACTGTAGGCAAGGGAACAACGATATGGCCATCCGCAATGATTGGTAATAAACCTCAAGATTTAAAATATCTTGGGGAGAAAACCTATGTTACTATAGGGGAAAATTGCGAGATTCGAGAATTTGCTATTATCACTTCATCTACTTTTGAAGGAACTACAGTTTCTATAGGAAATAATTGTCTTATCATGCCCTGGGCGCATGTAGCTCATAACTGTACAATTGGAAATTATGTGATTCTCAGTAACCATGCGCAATTGGCTGGTCATGTTGTCGTAGAGGATTATGCAATTATTGGCGGCATGGTCGGTGTTCATCAATTTGTTCGTATTGGTGCGCACTCTATGGTCGGGGCCTTAAGTGGTATTCGAAGAGATATTCCTCCGTACACTATAGGTACAGGGAATCCATATCAGTTAGGCGGGATCAATAAGGTTGGTTTACAAAGACGACAAGTCTCTTTTGACACGCGTTTAGCTTTGATTAAGGTCTTTAAAAAAGTTTATCGTTCTGCGGATAGCTTTTCCGAGTCGTTATTAGAAGCTCAACAAGAATACGGCCATATTCCTGAAGTTCAAAATTTCATTCATTTTTGTCAGAATCCCAGTAAGCGTGGAATAGAGCGTGGTGCTGACAAGGATGCTTTACAAGAGGAGAATGTGGAGAAGGAAGGAGCTCTTGTTGAGTCTTAAGGTTATTTATTTTGGCACTCCACAGTTTGCCGCTACAGTTTTAGAAGATTTATTACACCACGACGTTAATGTTATAGGTGTTGTTACTCGATTGGATAAGCCTCAAAAACGTTCTTCGCAACCTATTCCTTCTCCTGTTAAAACATTGGCCTTATCTAACAATATTCCGCTTTTACAACCTGAAAAAGCTTCGGATCCGCAATTTATTGAACAGCTAAGAGCTTTTGAAGCTGATGTTTTTATTGTTGTTGCTTACGGAGCTATCCTACGTCAGGTAGTTTTAGATATTCCGAAATACGGTTGCTATAATTTGCATGCGGGTCTATTACCGGCGTATCGTGGTGCAGCGCCTATACAGCGTTGTATTATGGATGGCGTTGCAGAGTCTGGAAATACTGTAATTCGCATGGATGCAGGCATGGATACCGGAGATATCGCTGGTATGTCTTATATTCCTGTAGGTCCTGATATGACAGCTGGGGAGCTTGCAGAAGCTTTAGCTGCTCAGGGGGGAGAAGTTCTAATAAAAACTTTACACCAGATAGCTAACGGAACAATTTCTCATACGCCTCAAGATCCGTCTAAAGCGTCGATAGCTCCTAAACTATCTAAGGAAGAAGGATTTGTTCTTTGGGATCGTCCTGCTGATAAGGTATATGCTCAAATACGAGGTGTTACACCGACTCCCGGAGCCTGGACACTCTACTCCTATCAAGATAAACCGGACAAACGTTTGGTTATTCGTAAGGCCTCTCTTGTTTCTAACAAGGGTGTTCATGGCCATCCTGGGGATATTATTATATCAGATAACCAAGAACTTCTTATTGCGTGTGCTGAGGGGGTTATTTGTTTACGAGAAATCCAGCCTGAGGGTAAGGGAGCAATGGATTCAAAAACTTTTTTGAATGGACATGCAGGCCACAAATTAAAATTATCTTTTCACACAACCAATTAATTTCAATATTAGTCAAGTTGATTTAGTTTATTAAGTTGCTAATGTGATATAATTGCGACTTAAAACGGTTATCTTTTTGCTGAAAACCTTTTAATTTTAGGGAGGTGGATATGGCATCTGCAATACCACGTGTAACTGGCCTAGTTATGGGCGGTAAAAACGTGTTTCTGCAAACAACAATGCAAGGAACTAGGAGAGGCGAGGCCGGCAATTGCATTAAACAGTTTTTTACGAATGGGAACAACCATTTAGCGCGCTTTGTTGGCAGTACAAAAAGCCTAGACAAGGCGTTTAAATTCGCTAAATCGGTATCAGAATTTAGCTGCGGCGTTATAGAAAGTTCTGGAAGTACAGGAGCTTCTCTTCAAGTGGCTAAAAATGTAGCCGGAACTTTAAGTACAGCTAGATCTGTTGTAGCTTTAGCTAACGTGTTGAACGGTTCGATTCCTGGATGTGTTAACTCCTCTAAGAATTGTTTTCACCATATTAAGAAATGCTTTACTCCAGAAGCAGAGTATAATCTTGGTAGTCTTGAGAAGGGTCTGTCTTACAACAAAATCTACCTCACTAAAAGTGACCACGCGCTGGCGGCGATTAAAGAGGGTTGCTCTGCGATTGGTGCGGCTACTTACATCACAACATTTGGTGTCAGCCGTCCGATACTCTTGGCTAACAAACTTGCTAACAAGCCTTTCCTTTCTTCGGAAGCAAAAGAAGGACTCGGCAATAGTGTAAACTATCTAATGACAGCAAACCATGCTGCGGGTGTTATCGGCGGAGCCGCATCCTTGCTCTATGAAAACCGTGCATATAAACGTGCTTCTGACGGATTATTAAACGCTAGAACGACAGAGACAATGGATCCTGAAGTTTATAATCAAGTATCTCAACAGTTAAAAGAATCGCACTTCAAAGCTGTTAAAAAGACAATACTTGGAATTTTAGAAAAAGCATTTGAATTGGTCGCTGATTTATTCAAATTAATTCCTTTCCCATTTTCTGCCCCAATTCGATTGGCTGTGACATCGGGAGCCGTTACACTTTCCAGTGGTATTGGTCTTTACAGCGTCTGGTCCAATTCGTAAGAAAAAGATTTGTCAGTTTAAGACAATGTTGCAAATCGCTTCTAGAAAACCTAGAAGCGATTTTTTTATTTATTAACAAACTAAGATTTTATAATAACTTTTTATCTTTCTCTCATTAAGGCGTTCCCGCTTTTTCTTATTGTAAAAATCTTCTCCCTCTGATAACCTCTCCTTTTATTTTCTTAAGGAAAAGGTTCCTTTTCTTTTTAGGGAATTCTACGAGTAAAAATGCTAAAACGACTTGCCTGGTTGCTCTCGCTTGAGTGCGACCATTGTATTAATGGGTAATTATATGCGATCTCAGCTTAGCTTAATGGGAAAAAAAGAAGGCATGATTCATGTCTTTGACAAAGATGGAAATCTGGTTGCGTGTTCGGTAATTAGCGTGGGTTCCAATGTTGTTACTCAAATAAAAGTTGATTCAACTGATGGTTACAATGCTATTCAGATGGGCGCGAATGAAATCAATGTCCCAGAAAAGACATTGGAAAAACGTATGAACAAGCCTAAGCTCGGCCACTTTAAGAAGTCGGGTTCTCGTGTTTTTGGTTTATTAAAGGAAGTTCGTGTTTCCGAGGATGCTATTAATGAAGTTTCTTTAGGAAACGAATTTGGCTTAGAGGTTCTTGAAGATATCTCTTCTGTAGATATTAGCGGTGTTTCTAAAGGTAAAGGATTCCAAGGAGTCATGAAGAGATTCGGGTTCCGTGGAGGTCCTAAAACTCACGGTTCTGGATTTCATCGTCATGCTGGTTCTATAGGAATGCGATCAACTCCTGGGCGATGCTTCCCTGGAAGTAAGCGCCCTAGTCATATGGGTACTGTCAATGTAACCGTTAAGAATTTAGAAGTGGTAAAAATAGATTTAGAGAAAAAAGTATTACTGGTGAAGGGAGCGATCCCTGGTCCTAGAGGCTCTGTTGTTGTCGTCAGACGTTCTTCTAGAGCAAAAGGGTAATACAGAAGAGGTCCTAATGGTTTTATTGTCAAAGTTTGATTTTTCTGGGAATAAGGCGGGAGAGGTTGAATTGCCAGATGCCTTTTTTATTCAAGAAGGAAATGGGCTTCAATTAGTGAAAGACTATCTTGTGGCCATTCGCGCCAACAAGAGACAGTGGTCTGCATGTACGAGAAATCGTTCAGAAGTCAGCCATTCTACTAAAAAGCCTTTTAGGCAGAAAGGCACGGGAAATGCCCGTCAGGGGTGTTTAGCTTCTCCTCAGTTTCGTGGAGGAGGCATTGTTTTTGGCCCCAAGCCTAAGTTTGATCAACATGTTCGTATTAATAGAAAAGAAAAAAGAGCGGCGATTCGTTTGTTGTTGTCTCAAAAGATCCAAACAAATCGATTGATTGTGGTTGATGACAGCGTGTTCACAAGTAGTTTGTCTTCTCCAAAGACAAAAGAAGCTTTAAGGTTTTTAAAATCTTGTAATGTAGAGTGTCGAGGAATTCTTTTCATTGATGATTTAGATCATGCTGAAAACAATGAAGGTTTAAGGTTAAGTTTGCGAAATTTATCAGCTGTGCGTGGTTTTACGTATGGAATGAATATCAATGGATACGATCTAGCCTCTGCCCATAATGTAGTGATTTCCGAAAAAGCTCTGAGAGGACTCGCCGGGCATCTTATTTCTGGAACGAAAGATTAAAAGGGAAAATTAGGACATGAAAGATCCTTATGATGTAATCAAACGGCATTATGTAACCGAGAAGGCCAAAACATTAGAAGCTTTGAGTCTTGGGAATGGTGAGGGCAAAAAGAAAGGTAGTTTCTGCAAACATCCAAAGTATACATTTGTTGTATCTTGTGATGCCACGAAGCCTTTAATTGCGCAAGCTTTGGAATCTATTTATGCAGATAAAAAAGTAAAAGTTAAAAGTGTAAACACGATATGTGTGAAGCCTCAGCCAGCCCGAATGTTTCGTGGAAAACGAAAAGGAAAGACTGCAGGATTTAAGAAGGCAGTTGTGACCTTCTATGAAGGCCATTCTATCGGGTAATCTATTAGAGGGAAGAAAAACATGTTTAAAAAGTTTAAGCCAGTAACTCCAGGGACTAGACAGTTGGTTCTTCCGGCTTTCGATGAGCTAACTAGGCAAGGAGAGTTATCGGGGAAAAGAACTAGGAAAAGTGTGCGGCCAAATAAAAAGCTGTCGTTTTTCAAAAAGAGTTCAGGTGGTCGTGATAATTTAGGTCACATTTCCTGCCGTCACCGTGGTGGAGGGGCTAAACGTCTATACCGAGTTGTCGACTTTAAGCGTAACAAAGACGGTATTGAAGCTAAGGTAGTTTCTGTTGAGTATGATCCAAACCGTTCTGCCTACATTGCTTTATTGAGTTATGCTGATGGAGAAAAACGTTACATACTTGCTCCAAAAGGCATAAAAAGAGGAGATGAAGTTATCTCTGGAGAGGGCAGTCCTTTCAAAGTGGGCTGTTGCATGACTTTAAAAAGCATGCCTTTAGGGTCAACCGTTCATAATATTGAGATGAGACCCCATTCTGGCGGAAAATTAGTAAGATCAGCAGGTTTGGCTGCTCAGGTTATTGCTAAAACTCCAGGGTATGTTACATTAAAAATGCCTTCAGGCGAATTTCGCATGTTAAATGAAGGTTGTAGAGCTACTATCGGCGAAGTTTCTAATTCCGATCACAATTTATGTGTTGATGGTAAAGCAGGAAGAAAGCGATGGAAAGGCGTTCGCCCAACCGTTCGTGGTACTGCTATGAACCCTGTCGATCACCCTCATGGAGGTGGTGAAGGCCGTCATAATGGTTATATTCCACGCACTCCTTGGGGTAAAGTCACGAAAGGGCTAAAAACTCGTGACAAGCGTAAAAGCAATAAGTGGATAGTTAAAGATCGTAGGAAATAGGGATTATGAGTAGATCGTTAAGAAAGGGTCCTTTTGTTGATCACCATCTGATAAAAAAAGTGCGTGCTATGAACTTGCTGGAGAAGAAATCTCCAATTAAAACTTGGTCTCGTCGTTCTATGATTACCCCTGAAATGATTGGCCACACATTTGAAGTTCACAACGGAAAAAAGTTTCTAACAGTTTTTGTTTCAGAAACTATGGTAGGACATAAGTTGGGAGAATTTTCCCCAACAAGAATATTTAAAAGTCATCCCGTGAAGAAAGGGTAAGTCTAAAGGAGACATGTCATGTTTAAAGCGACCGCCCGCTATATACGGATTCAGCCTCGCAAGGCTCGACTAGCTGCCGGGCTTATGAGAAATTTAAGTGTTAAGGAAGCTCAGCAACAGTTAAGTTTTTCTCAGCTAAAAGCTGGAAGATGTCTGAAAAAAGTTTTAGACAGTGCTGTAGCTAACGCCGAGCTTAATCAGAACGTGAAACGTGAGCAATTAAGTGTTATCGAAGTCAGAGTAGATGCAGGTCCTGTACATAAGCGAGCTAAATCGAAAAGTCGGGGAGGGCGATCCCCAATTTTAAAACGCACTAGTCACTTAACTGTTATTGTTGGTGAGAAGGAGCGGTAGGAGAAGTTATGGGTCAGAAAGGATGTCCAATCGGTTTTCGTACAGGTGTCACTAAAAAATGGCGCTCCCTATGGTATGGAAACAACCAAGAATTTGGTAAATTTCTTATTGAAGATGTTAAAATTCGAGAACATTTAAGAAAAAAACCTTCTTGTCAAGGGGCTGCGGGCTTTGTTGTGAGACGTATGAGTGGTAAGATTGAGGTTACAATTCAAACCGCTCGCCCAGGATTAGTTATCGGAAAGAAAGGAGCAGAGGTAGATCTTTTAAAAGAAGAACTAAGAAAGCTTACTGGTAAAGAAGTTTGGGTAGAAATAGCAGAAATTAAACGCCCCGAATTGAATGCAAAATTAGTGGCAGACAATATTGCTAGACAAATTGAACGCCGAGTTTCTTTTAGACGTGCCATGAAAAAGGCTATGCAATCTGTTATGGATGCCGGAGCTATCGGTGTTAAAATACAGGTGTCTGGAAGATTGGCAGGTGCTGAGATTGCCCGTTCTGAATGGTATAAAAATGGTCGTGTTCCTCTGCATACATTGAGAGCTGATATTGATTACGCCACAGCATCCGCAGAGACTACTTATGGAATTATCGGCGTAAAAGTCTGGATTAATCTTGGAGAAAAAACCTCTACGGCTAATGCTACTGCTGGCGCTGCGGCTCCAGCTGCACAATAGCTGTAAACAAGTGTGTGTGTGAATTATTATGTTGATGCCTAAACGAACAAAATTTCGCAAACAGCAAAAAGGTCAATTTGCAGGCCTAAGCAAGGGGGCTACTTTTGTTGACTTTGGCGAGTTTGGAATGCAGACCTTAGAAAGAGGTTGGGTGACTAGCCGACAAATAGAAGCTTGCAGGGTTGCTATCAATAGATATTTAAAACGTAAGGGGAAGGTTTGGATTCGTATTTTCCCCGATAAAAGCGTGACTAAAAAGCCTGCAGAAACTCGTATGGGTAAAGGTAAGGGTGCTCCAGATCATTGGGTAGCAGTCGTTCGTCCGGGTAGAATTCTTTTTGAAGTGGCTAACGTTTCCAGGGAAGATGCTCAGGATGCTTTGAGAAGAGCTGCAGCAAAATTAGGGATAAGAACACGTTTTGTGAAGCGAGTCGAAAGGGTATAAGTATATGGCAGCAAAGAAAAAATTATTGGCTGAGCTTAGAGAGAAAAGTCGAGTTGAGCTAGACGCATTTATCCATGAAAATAAGAAAGCTCTTTTTTCTTTAAGAGCTGAGTCTGCTTTACAGAATAAAGCAGTTAAGATGCACTTGTTCTCTATGTATAAGAAAAACATAGCTCGATCTATGACGGTCATACAAGAAAAAGAGGGAAAAATTGATGGCTAGTGAAGCAAGAGGCCTTAGAAAAGTCAAAGTTGGTGTTGTTGTCTCATCAAAAATGGATAAAACCGTAGTTGTTCGAGTAGAAAGAATATTCTCCCATCCTCAGTACGCTAAAGTTGTTAGAGACTCTAAAAAGTACTATGCGCATAATGGTTTAGACGTTTCTGAAGGCGATAAAGTTAAAATTCAAGAAACGCGACCTATGTCTAAATTGAAAAGATGGCGTGTTGTTGAGCGTATAAGTTAATTTGGTAGATTAGCAACGTTGGGTAGATGCAGTTATGATTCAGCAAGAAAGTCAATTAAAAGTTGCCGATAATACCGGGGCTAAAAAAGTAAAGTGTTTTAAAGTTTTAGGCGGATCTCGCAGACGTTACGCTACAGTGGGTGATATCATTGTATGTTCCGTTAGAGATGTTGAACCTGATAGCTCTATCAAAAAGGGCGACGTGGTTAAAGCTGTAATTGTTAGAACGCGCCGCGATATTCTTAGAAAAGATGGTTCTTCTTTGAGATTCGATACTAATAGCTGTGTAATTATCGATGAAAAAGGAAATCCCAAAGGAACACGAATTTTTGGTCCGATTGCTCGAGAAATTCGAGATCGTGGCTTTGTGAAAATTAGTTCTTTGGCTCCTGAGGTGATTTAAGGATAAGAAAAGATATGAAAAGACATAGTGTTTGTGTTGGCGACACGGTTTATGTGCTGGCTGGGAACGACAAGGGAAAGCAGGGTAAAGTTTTATCTTGTCTTAGAGAAAAAAATAAAGTGGTCGTTGAAGGAATCAACGTTCGTACGAAAAATATCAAGCGCAGTCAAGAAAATCCTAAGGGTAAAAGGATTAATATTGAAGCTCCGATACATGTTTCTAACGTGCGTTTAAGTATAGACGGTGCTCGAGCAAAACTTTCTGTCAAAGTTACTAAAAACGGACGAGAGTTATGGAATAGATCTCCTGATGGCACTTCTAAACTATATCGTTCTGTGAAAGAGAGAAAAGGTTAATATGAGCAGGTTAAAAAAACTATATACTGAAGAGATCCGAAAGTCCCTCCAAGAAAAGTTTGGGTATGGAAATACCATGCAAATTCCTGTTCTTAAAAAAATTGTTATAAGTATGGGTCTTGCTGAAGCAGCTAAAGATAAAAATCTTTTCCAGGCTCATTTAGAAGAACTTTCTATGATTTCCGGACAAAAACCTTTGGTTACAAAGGCTAGAAACTCCATCGCTGGTTTCAAACTTCGTGAAGGACAAGGCATTGGTGCTAAAGTAACTTTGCGTGGTCAGCGTATGTACGATTTTATGGATCGTTTTTGCAACATAATCTCTCCTAGAATTCGTGACTTCCGTGGTTTCTCGAGTAAAGGAGATGGGCGCGGATGTTATTCATTGGGATTAGATGATCAGCAGATTTTCCCTGAAGTAGATTTAGATCGCGTTAAGAGAACCCAAGGAATGAATATTACTTGGGTAACTACAGCACAAACAGATGTTGAATGCACTACTCTTTTAGAGTTGATGGGTTTGCGCTTTAAGAAGACTCAATAGGGGAGATATAAGATCAGTATGGGCATGACAAGTGATACTATAGCCGATTTATTAACTCGAATCCGAAATGCTTTGAAGGCAGAGCATTTATATGTGGATTTAGAGCACAGCAAGATGCGTGAAGCGATTGTAAAAATCCTGAAGCAACATGGGTTTTTAGCTCATTATTTAGTGAAGGAAGAGAGTCGCAAACGTACCATGCGTATCTTTTTACAATATAGTAATGACCGCAGGCCTGTGATAAGCCAATTAAAGCGAGTTTCTAAACCTTCTAGAAGGGTTTATGTTCCTGCAGCAAAGATCCCTTATGTTTTCGGAAATATGGGTATTTCTGTTCTTTCAACATCTCAAGGGGTGTTAGATGGATCGACAGCTAGGGCTAAAAATATTGGTGGCGAACTACTCTGTTTAGTTTGGTAACAGGATAAAAGAATTTATAGGACGGTAAGGAATGTCTCGTAAAGCTCGAGACCCTATTGTGCTCCCTCAAGGAGTAGAGGTCTCCATTCAAAATAATGAAATCTTAGTAAAAGGTCCTAAGGGCTCTTTAAAACAAGTATTAGCACCAGAAGTGGTTATCGATATCAAAGATAAGGAAGTTTTTGTTCATGCAGCTCCTGGTGTCATTGATAGACCAAGTCGTATGCAAGGTTTGTTTTGGGCTTTAATTTCTAATATGGTTCAAGGAGTCAGCACAGGATTCGAGAAGCGATTGGAAATGATAGGAGTTGGCTTTAGAGCTGCCGTTCAAGGATCTATTTTAGATTTATCTATCGGGGTATCTCATCCTACGAAAATGCCTATTCCTGCGGAGCTTCAGGTTACTGTTGAAAAGAACACTTTAATTTCAGTGAAAGGAATAAATAAGCAGCTAGTTGGAGAATTTGCTGCTAGTATCCGTGCCAAACGTCGTCCTGAGCCCTATAAAGGTAAAGGTATCCGCTATGAGAACGAATATGTTCGTCGTAAGGCTGGGAAAGCGGCAAAAACAGGTAAAAAATAGTGTAGCAAGGCAGAGTTAGGTTATGGAAAATTCGTTATTCAAGAAGTCTGAAAAGAAAGTTCGCAGGGCTTTAAGAGTGCGTAAAGTCTTAAGAGGCTCTTCTTTAAAGCCTCGTTTGTCTGTTGTAAAGACTAACAAGCATATCTATGTACAATTAATTGATGATTCTATTGGCAAAACTTTGGCTTCTGTCTCAACTATGGCGAAATCAAGTAAGGCTTCCGGATTAATTAAAAAAAATCAAGACGTTGCTAAAACGTTAGGAACCCAAATTGCCCAGATAGGGAAAAGTCTTCAGGTGGATCGAGTTGTATTCGATCGTGGTCCTTTCAAATATCATGGAGTTATTGCCATGGTAGCTGATGGTGCTAGAGAAGGCGGATTACAGTTTTAATGAAGGTTTAAGAGATGACGTTATCAAAGAATTCTCACAAAGAAGATCAGCTAGAGGAGAAAGTTCTTGTTGTCAATCGTTGTTCAAAAGTAGTCAAGGGCGGTCGTAAATTTAGTTTTTCCGCACTTATTTTGGTGGGTGACGGTAAGGGACGCTTGGGCTACGGTTTTGCCAAAGCAAATGAATTAACAGATGCTATTCGCAAAGGTGGAGAAGCTGCGAGAAAGAATCTAGTTACAATTGAATCTTTGGAAGGTGATTCTATTCCTCATGAAGTTCTAGTTGATCAGGACGGAGCTCAATTGCTTTTGAAACCTGCTAAACCAGGAACTGGAATTGTAGCAGGTTCACGTATTCGTTTGATTTTGGAAATGGCTGGAGTCAAAAATATTGTTGCCAAGAGTTTAGGCTCAAATAACCCTATGAACCAAGTAAAGGCAGCTTTTAAAGCTCTCTTGAGTCTTTCTAGCAGGAAAGACGTTTTACAAAGGAGAAGAGTGACACATGATTAAATTAGAATCGTTACAAGATCCTTCACAAAGAAAGAGAAGAACAAAATTATTGGGACGCGGTCCTGGTTCAGGTCATGGCAAAACAAGTTGCCGAGGCCATAAGGGAGATGGAAGCCGTTCTGGTTATAAGCGTCGATTTGGTTATGAAGGAGGCGGAGTTCCTCTTTATAGAAGAGTTCCCACAAGAGGATTTTCTCATAAACGTTTTGATAAATGTGTCGAAGAAATTACTACTCAACGTTTGAATGTTTTATTCAATGAAGGAGAAGAAATTACTTTAGATGCTTTAAAACAAAAAAGAGCAATAGATAAGCACGCGATTAGAGTGAAAGTCATTGTTAAAGGCGAATTAGAGAAAACATTTATCTGGAAGGACGCTAATGTAGTATTGTCTCAAGGAGTCCGAAACCTTATTGGTGTTGCTTAAAGATAGAATTTTTCAGGCCTGATTATGACAACCTTACGACAGATATTTTCCATTGCTGAGTTAAGACAAAAGTTATTTTTTACTTTTGCTTTGCTTGCGGCCTGCCGAGTTGGTGTGTTCATTCCTGTCCCAGGAATTAACGGAGAACGCGCCGTAGCTTACTTTAAACAATTGCTAGGTTCCAGTCAGAATTTATTTCAATTAGCTGATATTTTTTCTGGGGGAGCTTTTGCACAAATGACAGTTATTGCGTTAGGTGTGGTTCCGTATATTTCCGCATCTATCATAGTCCAACTTCTTTTAGTATTTATGCCCTCAATACAAAGGGAAATGCGTGAGAGCCCCGATCAGGGCAAAAGGAAGATTGGTAGATTAACCCGTCTATTTACAGTTGGCTTAGCATTTATTCAATCATTACTTTTCGCCAAGTTTGCTTTAAAAATGAATATGTCTATTCCAGGCATTGTTCTTCCAACTTTGTTGTCATCCAAGCTATTTGGAGCTCCTTGGATATTCTACACAACAACAGTTATTGTTATGACAACAGGAACATTACTGCTCATGTGGATAGGTGAACAGATTTCTGATAAAGGTATTGGTAACGGTGTTAGCTTGATTATCAGTCTCGGGATTTTAGCTTCTTTTCCTTCTGTTTTGGGATCAATAGTAAGTAAGCTAAATCTTGGTTCTCAAGATCCTTCTCAACTAGGTTTGTTCTCACTGCTTTTATTATGTTTTATTTTTATATTTGTTCTTGTCACAACAATATTGATTATTGAAGGTGTGAGAAAAATTCCCGTGCAATATGCACGTAGGGTAATTGGTAGGAGAGAAATCCCTGGAGGAGGATCCTATTTGCCGCTGAAGGTAAACTATGCGGGCGTTATACCTGTTATTTTCGCTTCGTCCTTGCTAATGTTTCCTGCGACTATAGGGCAATTCATGTCTTCGGATTCTTCATGGCTTAAACGAATTGCTATGATGTTATCCCCAGGTAGTTGGGTATATTCCTCATGTTATGTTTTGCTTATAATATTCTTTACTTATTTTTGGACAGCAACCCAGTTTCATCCGGAACAAATTGCTTCTGAAATGAAAAAGAATAACGCTTTTATTCCTGGAATTCGACAAGGAAAGCCTACACAAACATATTTAGAATACACCATGAACCGTGTTACTTTATTAGGAGCGGTTTTTTTAGCTGTTATCGCTATTTTACCATCTATTTTAGGACGTGTTCTTCATGTAGATGCTAATGTAAGTTATTTTTTAGGCGGCACTGCAATGTTGATTGTAGTTGGTGTGGTTTTAGATACGATGAAACAAGTAGATGCCTTTTTGCTTATGCGTCGGTACGATAGTTTTTTGAAAAAAGATCGTTCCAAAGGAAGGCATTGAAAAATAACAATTTTTGACCTAAGATGCTTATACTACTTTAAGGGAGGCCCTACGTATGCCACGCATCATTGGAATTGATATTCCTGCGAAGAAAAAATTAAAAATAAGTCTTACATATATTTATGGGATAGGGCCAGCTCGTTCTGAAGAGATTATTGCAAAATTGCAATTGAATCCTGAAGCTAGGGCTGTTGAATTGACGGAAGAAGAAATAGGCCGTCTTAATTCTCTCCTGCAGTCAGAATATGTAGTTGAAGGAGACTTGCGACGTCGTGTGCAGTCAGATATTAAAAGATTGATCTCTATACACGCTTATCGTGGACAAAGACATCGTCTTTCACTGCCTGTAAGAGGACAGAGAACGAAAACAAATTCTCGAACACGTAAAGGCAAACGTAAAACGGTCGCAGGCAAGAAGAAATAATTTTTTTAGGAGAACGTGTTTTGGTTAAACATCAAACGCAGAAAAAAGGCGTAAAAAGAAAACAATTAAAGAATATTCCTTCAGGCGTTGTTCATGTTAAGGCTACCTTCAACAATACGATTGTGTCTATAACAGATCCTGCAGGGAATACTATCTCTTGGGCTTCAGCTGGAAAAGTTGGATATTCTGGATCTCGTAAGTCATCTGCTTTTGCTGCAACGGTGGCTGCACAAGACGCTGCAAAAAATGCTATGAATTCTGGCCTTAAAGAAGTCGAAGTATGTTTAAAAGGCACCGGAGCTGGTAGGGAATCTGCAGTTCGCGCTCTCATAGCCGCTGGTTTAGTTGTTTCTGTCATCCGTGACGAAACTCCTGTTCCTCATAATGGTTGTCGACCAAGAAAAAGGCGCAGAGTGTAGTTTTAGGGAAGGAGAAAGGGATGTCGGATAATTCACAAAATTTACTTTATGATAAATTTGAATTGCCAGAGTCAGTCAAAATGATGGCTGTAGAAGGTAGCGGGGGATCGATTGATAAGCAGGCGAGTTTTGTCGCAGAGCCTCTGGAAAGGGGTATGGGCCATACCTTAGGTAATGCTTTAAGAAGGGCATTGCTAATTGGTTTAGAGGCTCCTGCAATTATTTCTTTTTCTATGACTGGCGTACTTCATGAGTACATGGCAATAGATGGAATCGTAGAAGATGTAACAAATATCGTCTTGAATTTGAAAGGGGCTTTGCTTAAGAAATATCCTTTCCAAGATAGCGAAGACGGTCGTTGCACTCAATTGTTAAAGTCTACTATTTCTGTAGATGCCTCTGATCTGGCTGCTTGTGGTGGTCAAAAATTTATAACGTTAGCTGATTTGTTACAAGAAGGCGGGTTTGAGTCTGTTAATCCAGATCATTTAATTTTTACTGTAACACAGCCCATGCAAATTGAAATTGCCTTAAGAGTGGCTTTTGGAAGAGGATATTCTACATCTGAGAGAATCATTCTCGAAGATAAGGGTGTGAATGAGATTATTTTAGACGCAGCCTTCTCGCCCGTAGTTTTGGTTAATTATTTTGTAGAAGATACTCGTGTCGGTCAAGATACAGATTTCGATCGCTTAATTTTGCATGTAGAAACAGATGGTAGAGTATCTCCTAAAGAAGCATTAGCTTTCTCTACACAGATTTTAACTAAGCATTTCTCTATTTTTGAAAAAATGGATGAGAAGAAAATAGTCTTTGAAGAAGCTATTTCCATTGAGAAAGAGAATAAAGACGATATTCTTCATAAATTAGTTTTAGGTATTAATGAGATTGAATTGTCTGTAAGATCTACGAACTGTTTATCTAATGCAAACATTGAAACCATTGGTGAACTGGTAATTATGCCAGAGCCCCGCCTGTTGCAATTCAGAAACTTTGGCAAGAAGTCTCTTTGTGAGATTAAGAATAAGTTAAAGGAAATGAAGCTCGAATTGGGAATGGATCTCAGTCAATTTGGCGTTGGTTTAGACAACGTAAAAGAAAAAATGAAGGGTTATGCCGAAAAAATTCGGTCTAAAAACGTCAAGGGATAATTAAGTATATGCAACACGCTAGAAAGAAATTTAGAGTTGGTCGTACTTCTGCGCATAATCGTTGTATGTTAGCTAACATGTTAAAGTCTCTAATCCATCAAGAGAGAATCGAAACTACTTTGCCTAAGGCAAAAGAGTTGCGTCGATGTGCGGATAAGATGATTACATTAGCTAAAAAAAATACATTGGCTGCAAGACGTTTAGCTGTTGCTAGGCTAATGGTTAGATACAATAAGTTGACAAGTAAAGAAGCTCGTCAAGCTAAGGCAGGCGATCTATCAGCTTATAACGTAGATCGTACAATAATAAACAAACTATTCGATGAATTGGGTACTCGTTTTGTCTCTAGAAATGGCGGCTATACGCGTATTTTGAAGTTGCAAAATAGAGTTGGTGATAATGCACGAAAGTGTATTATAGAATTTTTAGCTAATTAGGCTATTTTTTGCGAATGCTGACTACTAGGGAATAGTGATGAAAGTTGTAATTAACGGTTTTGGACGGATTGGAAGATTAGTTTTAAGACAAATTCTAAAAAGAAACTCTCCTATTGAAGTCGTCGCTGTTAATGATCTTGTTCCTGGGGAGGCTTTAACGTATTTATTTAAATACGATTCTACTCATGGGCGCTTCCCAGCAGACGTATCTTATGATAACGGCTATCTTGTTGTTGATGGCCGTAGAATTCAATTATTAGATCAGCGGGATGTCCAGAAGCTTCCTTGGAAAGATCTAGGTGTAGATACTGTTATTGAAAGTACAGGTTTATTTACCAAAAAAGAAGATGCTGCGAAACATCTTGAGTCTGGTGCGAAACGTGTGCTTATTACTGCTCCTGCAAAAGGAGATGTCCCGACATTTGTAATGGGAGTAAATGAGAATACATTCGATTCCGATAAGGATACCATTATTTCTAATGCCTCGTGTACAACAAATTGTCTTGCTCCTTTGGCTAAAGTGTTGCTAGATAATTTTGGTATTGAAGAAGGCTTAATGACCACAGTTCATGCTGCTACAGCCACTCAAAGTGTTGTAGATGGCCCGTCTAAGAAGGATTGGAGAGGTGGTAGAGGAGCTTTTCAAAATATTGTTCCCGCTTCTACAGGAGCTGCGAAGGCTGTTGCCTTGTGCCTCCCAGAATTAAAGAATAAATTAACCGGAATGGCTTTCAGAGTTCCTGTTGCTGATGTTTCTGTCGTTGACCTTACTGTAAGATTACAGAAGTCAACAACGTATGAAGAGATATGTAAAGTTATTAAAAATGCTTCAGAAACTAATTTGCGTGGGATTCTAGGTTATACGGATCAAGAAGTAGTTTCTTCTGATTTTATAGGATGTGAACATTCTTCTATATTTGATGCTGGTGCAGGGATAGCGTTAACCGATCGTTTTTTCAAACTAGTTGCCTGGTATGATAATGAGATAGGGTATGCAACTCGCATAGTTGATTTATTAGAGTATGTAACAAAGAACTCTAAATAAAAGGTTAAATTCGTGTATTTTACAAGAGATCCAGTCATTGAAACTGTAATTACGTCGAGGGAAGGATACAAGTTATCAGTTCGTAATACTAAGCATCTTTCTCAGGATCCTTTTGTTGTTGAAGCAGTTGAAGTGATTTCTTTAGGAAACACCTGTTTTTTTCGTAACTGCGATCATAGTAAACCATTCATTGTTCCCGCAGGCGATTACGAAGTAATGGAAATTCGAGATACTAAGATCAACCTTAAAGCAGTAGGTTTAGATCGTGGTATTAAAATTGCCGGAGGCCGAGAAGCCTTAATTAAATTGCCTAAGGCTGCTCCCGTAGCTGTTGTTGAAGAAAGCTCTTCAGAGACAGTGGTTGCAGTTGAATCTTCATCTTCAGAAACTTCCACTACGTCAGCATCTTCTCATTCTACAACTAAAAAAGAGAAAAAAGAACGCAAAGGGGATAAATGGAAAGAGAAGAAAAAGCAAGGCCGCAAGAAAACTAATAAAGAGGTTTCTGAAGTGGCGGGATCTTCTCAAGAAATTATCGATGCTGTTACTGAAGAACTTTGGGAGGAATCCCAAGAAAGTAAATTAAGTGAGCAAAAGAAATTTTCTCTATTACCTCCTCCTGCGAAATTAATTTCTGAGATTATTTCTCAAGCTGTTTCGGACCCTACAGTGACTTCAGCTGATTTAGATGAATCTTTACAGGCTTTAGTAACTGAAAGTTCTGAAGTGATTAATGCTTTATTATCGGGTGATCAGACAATTATTTTCCCTGAAGAAGAAATGGGGGTTGCTCCAGCTTGTGAACAGCCTTTACCATCTTCTTTCCCAGCAGAGGATGAGTAGGCAATTCATTAGAGATTTTTGTCTGTCTTCTCTTTGAAAACCATTGATCTAGAAAGTGTCATCTGATAAGATTTTGAGTTATATTTTTGGTATTTTTCTTAAAATAGATACTTCCAAAAATTATAGTTCGAATCACATCAGTTATTTAATTCATAATTGACAGGGTTCTTCATTATTGCTCAGATGGTGGAATGGTAGACACTAGGGACTTAAAATCCCTTGGGCGCAAGCCCGTGCAAGTTCGAGTCTTGTTCTGAGCAGTTTTTCTTTTTTGTTTAGATCTTAACCTAATGATTCGCTCTCGTTGTTGAATGTAGTGCGAGCTAATCGATTTTTTTATTTTCATTTATTTTTTTGTGAAATTCTAAAATTCGGTATCCACACTAGGAAACATCAACTTAGATTTTCTAGATTTTTCATGTCTTTTTATTGGCTGTGAAATTGAGACAATAACTCCTTCCTGTGCTATAAA
This sequence comes from Chlamydia poikilotherma, assembly GCF_900239975.1. Classification (NCBI taxonomy): domain Bacteria; kingdom Pseudomonadati; phylum Chlamydiota; class Chlamydiia; order Chlamydiales; family Chlamydiaceae; genus Chlamydia; species Chlamydia poikilotherma. The sequence goes on from NZ_LS992154.1 coordinate 122,483, forward strand.
CCGGGAAAATCTAATTAATATTTAGAGGTATCCTTTGCGGCGGCTCTTATCGGCAATTAAGCTGCATCTAACTTCTATATGGTCTAGCAACTCCACTTGTTCTTCTTCAAATCATTACGATATATACTCGAGATCTATGCTTCTGTTGCTCTGTCGATGGAAAGATGCAGACATTATGGAATGGCAATACGCTTGTCATACTTTAGCAGATGTTTGTAGTAAAATGAGTGGGCAACTTATCCCAAATAAACCCGAGTTGTTACAAGAAGATCTTTCTGATGAGGAAGATATCCATTTAGAATGGAAACATCGATTTTCAGCTTTAGAAAAAGAGTTTTCATCTCGTGATGAGGTTAGAAATACTGAAATTGAAAAGCTAAGGAATGAGAATGGTTGGTTACAACATCGTCTTTCTGAAAAGTTACAGCAAGCCCGTCATCAAAATGACATTATTGATGAATTGAAACGAGATTTGATAGAAAGTGTTCAGCAAACAGAAATTAGTGAAGGAAGACGCCTCTGTTATGAACATAAGATTAAGATCCTCGAGGAGCAGTTGGACAAGCTAACTCTATCTCGTATTCCTGAAACTGATATGTTTGAACAGGGGTCAAAAGAAAGCTTATTAAAACAGCAGGAAATAATAGATTTGAATAAAGCTATGATGAGTTTACATCAGAAAAAAGCTGATCAAGATAAGAAATATCAAGAAGAAATCGCAAGATTGAGTCTAGAGTTACAGAACTATAGACAAACTGCATATATAAATACCGAATCGGGGAAACTCCTACAGATTCAAAATGAGCTAGTTCAGAAGAAGAAGGAAGTTGCTTTACTACAAGATCTTGTTGAAGAGCAGTATTGTCAAATACAGAGGCTTAATAAGGAACTTGGGTTCGAAGATGTTTTGAATGTATCCCGTTTAAAACAGCTTTTAGGTAGAGATTTAGATTGTAATAGTACTGAAAGTGTTCAGGAATCAAAATGTAGTGGACTTGTAGAGTAGATCTTACATCAAGATTCTAGTTGTAATTATATATGGCTAACATAGAATAAACACTACATACTCCATTCGGAGCACGTTTCTTAAGTCTGGATAAGGACTCAATTATGACGCAATTGATTATGGGGATTGATCCAGGGACACTAGTTTCTGGGTATGCTATTATTCTTGTTGAACAGCGTTATAAGATACGAGCTCATAGTTATGGGGCCATTCGTTTATCTTCCAAAGATTCACTAACACAACGTTATAAACAGCTTTTCCAAACATTATCCGGAGTATTAGATGATACTACTCCTGATGCTGTGGTTCTTGAGACTCAATATGTTCATAAGAATCCTCAAAGTACTATAAAATTGGGTATGGCGCGTGGTGTACTCGTCCTTTCAGCTGCTTTAAGAGACATTCCTGTTTTTGAATATGCTCCAAATGTAGCTAAGAGAGCTGTTGTAGGAAAAGGAAATGCGACTAAACAGCAGGTGCAATTAATGGTTAGTAAGATTTTAAATATTCCTGACGTCTTAAATTCTAATTGTGAGGATATTGCAGATGCGTTTGCATTAGCAATATGTCATGCGCATACTTCTGCCTATACTTGTTTAGGAGTTCGATAATGTACGACTATATTCGCGGAATTCTTACTTATATCAGTTCGGGAACCATTGTAATCGAGTGTCAGGGACTCGGGTTTAGTATTTTCGCTTCCGATCGATGGTTGATTGAATTATCGAGTCAATTACATCGTGAAGTTGTTGTGTATACCTATACAGTTGTTCGTGAAACAGAACATGTTCTTTATGGATTCAACTCTCGAGGAGAACGTGAATGTTTCCGTATGTTAATTTCATTTTCTGGAGTAGGTCCTAAGACAGGCCTAGCGATATTGAATACCTTTTCTCTTAATAAACTTTGTTCTATAGCGCGTGCTGAGGATGTCAAAGCTATAGCTTCTGTTCCAGGTATAGGGAAAAAAACAGCAGAAAAACTTATGGTGGATCTCAAGCAAAAGCTTCCGGATCTGCTTCCTCTAGATTCTCAAGTAATTACTTCTTGGGCTCCCGCAAAACCCTCATGTATGGATGAAGGGATACAGGCCTTAGCCGCATTAGGATATCCTAAATCTTCGGCTGAGAGGATGATTGCTGAAGCTATGAGCGAACTTCCAAACAATGCCTCGTTAGCCGAAATTCTTCCTATTGCTTTAAAAAAGAACTTACAAGGATTGAACAAGAACTAGACTTTCCTAAAGATAGTGGTATAATTTCTCTCACATTCACTTCATTTTGTTTAAGGAGATAGGTATATACATGGAACAAACGCTATCAATTATCAAACCTGATTCTGTCGGCAAGGCTCACATTGGAGAGATTGTTGCAATCTTTGAAAAATCAGGATTTCGTATAGCTGCTATGAAAATGATGCATTTATCAGTAAAAGAAGCTGAAGGTTTTTATGCTGTTCATAAATCGCGGCCATTTTTTCAAGAGCTTGTAGATTTTATGATTTCGGGTCCAGTTGTTGTTATGGTCCTCGAAGGTGATAATGCTGTAGTTCGTAACCGAGAAATTATGGGAGCTACAAATCCTCAAGAAGCTGCTCAGGGGACTATTCGTGCTCAGTTCGGTGAATCTATAGGAATTAATGCGGTACACGGATCTGATAGTTTAGAAAATGCGGCTATAGAAGTTAGCTATTTTTTCAGCAAAATCGAAATAGTTAACTCGGCCAAATAGTTAAAAAACATTTTCATAATAACGTTGTTGATTTTCTGTGAGGCTTTTTCAAAATATCTTTCAGTTCATTTTTTGAAAGAGTTCCCCAAAGAAAAATACTACCCGCAGATGCTTTTAATTTATCAAAAAAGCTTTCTTTAGTGGAAAACCAAGGACGAATGGTCGTTAGAAAATCTTGGTGTAAACGTTGTTTTCTATATGAAGGTTGTTTTTGGGGTATTGGTAGATAACGTTTAAGTTTGTCTATATCCATATCCCATAGAAATGTTGAGTGATGTACCCAACGGGACTTTTGGATATATTGAGCATTTCCTGCGATTTTTTTCTCACCTAAAGTATAATCATTTTCATTAATAGAAAAAGCCTTGGGGAAGATAGGTGCATAAATGTCATAAGACCATTGCATCAAATCGTGAGAATTGGCCATGGATTCGAAAGAATTCATAATCCAAGTTACAAACAAACTATTTTCATCAATAAATACTGTCCCACCACCACTGTAACGTTTAATTATGGGAACATTATCAGATCGCAATTCAGGGATATGAAGGTCTTCGTTTGGATGTCTTGAAATGCCGAGGACGACTGCTTTCGGTGCGTTAGAATTAATAATACAGATATTTTCTTCGCAGTTGCGTAGAAGAGCTTCTTCTATTTGTAATTGCTCAAAGATAGTTATTCCGGATAGATTTAAGAAAATACATTTATTGGTGAGCATGTTTTTTTATAGCAACCATCAATACTTGGATATCGGCGCAAGCGATTCCTGATATCCTTGAAGCAGACCCTATAGTTCTTGGGGTAAATTTAGCTAGTTTTTCTCTAGCCTCTAAACTTAATGAGGAAATATTTTGATAATCTATGTTGTCGGGAATAGCCATGTTCTCTGATTTTGATAGACTATGAATCAAAGATTTCTGACGATCTATATACCCTGCATACTTAATTTCCATTTCTAATGAGGCATTAAGTGTTGAGCCGAGATCGCGTACGTCATTAGGGAACGTTTCCTTTAAAATATCGTAAGATACTTCCGGACGGCATAAAGCCTTTGCTAGAGAAACAACAGAATTTCCGTACTTTTTGAAGGTCTTACTTAAACGAAGTTTTTCTTCTTCTATAATTTGCTTTTGATTTTCAAAGATTTCGTAACGTTCTTGACTTAGCAGACCTAAATCACGACCATAGTGGGATAAGCGTAAGCAAGCGTTATCCTGCCTTAAGAGCAGACGATGTTCTGCTCTCCCTGTAAACATACGATAAGGCTCATCTAATACTTGAGTGGTGAGATCGTCTAGCATCACGCCAATATACGACTCTTGCCTTGATGGAATAAATACAGGTCTTCCAAGTACTTTATTTACTGCATTGATTCCTGCAATAAGACCTTGAGCAGCAGCTTCTTCATATCCTGTTGTGCCATTGATTTGCCCACATAGAAATAGACCCTCTATAATTTTACTTTCTAAAGTGGGATAGATGACATTTCCATGAACATAATCGTATTCAATAGCATAAGCAGGCCGGGTAATAACCGAATTTTCTAATCCCCGAACCGAACGGATCATGTCATATTGCACATCAAAGGGCATGGATGTGGATAAACCATTAACATAAACTTCCTGAGTATTAATTCCTTCTGGTTCTATGAAGATATGGTGACGTTCTTTGTCTGCAAATTTAACAATTTTATCTTCAATAGATGGACAATATCGAGGTCCTATACCCTCAATACGGCCTCCATACAAAGCTGAGCGGCCAATATTAGCTGCAATGATGTCTTTGGTTTTCTGGGTAGTGTGAGTGATATAACAAGATACCTGAGGTAGGGGGGGGATAAAAGGTTCGTCTCTATGAACAAATCCTACACCCGGATCTCCAGGTTGCTCTTCTGTTACAGAAAAATCAATGGAAGAAGCTAATAAGCGGGGAGGAGTACCCGTTTTTAATCTACTAATTGGGAAACCACGCTCTTTTAGAGCTGCTGATAACCCTGTTGCCGCAGGATCCCCAAGACGTCCACCGGGGAAATTAAGGTCCCCAATATGAATTAAGCCGCGCATGAACGTCCCAGAAGATAAAATAACCGTCTTTGCTAAATAAACGATTCCTTCTTTTGTTGTAACACCCTGGATGACACTTTCATTGTCTAATAAAGATTCAACCGTCCCCTGCATGATATGCAAGCCCGAGGTGCCCTCTAATAAGCGTTTCATATGAATATGATACATTTGCTTATCAACTTGAGCTCTTGGAGCACGAACAGCAGGACCCTTGGTCTGATTTAAGATACGAAATTGTATTCCAGACTGATCAGTAACCTCCGCCATGATACCGCCTAGGGCATCGATTTCTCGAACAATATGCCCCTTACCGATACCACCGACGGCAGGATTACAGCTTAACTTAGCAATGGTGTCTAAGTTTGAAGTTAAGATTAGTACGGAGGCTCCCATTTTTGCAGAACAAAATGCAGCCTCGCAACCTGCGTGGCCAGCACCAACTACAATAACATCGTAATTAATTGGGTGAGTCCACATAAACTAGCTAATTATTTATTTTTATGACGGTCTCTTCGGCGTCTTTTATTGCGCTTATGTTTAGCGATTTTAAGTCTTCGTTTTTTCTTAACAGATGACATAGTCTTTTTTATTGTTAGCGTATGAATATGAATGTGTAACTTGACCTTTCCTCAATGAAAAAAGGCCACCAACTAGAATAGCCAAATTAAAACTATTCCTTAGATACCTAAAGTTATTAGGCACACTGTGCTTCACTGTTTCGTTTTATCCCGCAGTCTCAATACACTAAGTAAACCTAGGATTGCGGTACTTGTTTTCCTCACAGGAAACAACAAAGAGAATGTTACTACAAAGATATTTTGTGGTCCACTAACGATTTTAATCGAGGTTGTCTAGAGAAATAGCATAGATTTTTTTTGATAATGTCTAACAAGGGTTTTTATAAAAAATTTGTCTAACCATTGAATTCAAAAGCTGCATAATTTCTGAATCGCGCAAGTTCTTTTTCAAAAACTAAAGGAACAGAACCTATAGATCCATGACGGTTTTTAGCGACTATAAGTTCTGCTGTTCCAGGTTTGTCATTTGGATCGTAATATTCTCTACGTAATAGAAACATGACTAAGTCGGAATCTTGTTCTATACTTCCACTTTCCCTAAGATCACTCATCATAGGTCTATGATTGGCTCTATCCTCCACTTTTCTAGATAGCTGTGATAAACAAAGAATAGGAATATTTAACTCTCTAGCCAAAGTTTTCAGCATTCTTGAAATTTCTGAAATTTCTGTTTGACGACTTTCTGCAGAACGTAATGTTCCTGAACCTGAAAGAAGTTGTAAATAATCGATAATCAGAAATTGAATGTCGTAACTTTCCTTCATTCTTCTCGCTCGAGCTCTAAGATCAGTCACTTTTAATCCAGGCTGATCATCTATAAGTAAAGTATGTTGCTGCATTTCATTTACAACAGAAACAATACGTTGAAAGTCTTGTCCAGATAAATCCCCCACATTAATTTTTCTAGATTCCACTTCAGATCGAGAACATATGATCCTATGAATTAGTTGATCGACGGTCATCTCTAAAGAAAAAATTCCTATAGGAAGTTGACTTTGAAAGCACATATTTTCTGCGATATTTAAAGCAAGAGCAGTTTTCCCCATGGCAGGTCGGGCTGCAAGAATCATTAAGTTGGATTGGGAAAAACCATTAACCATTTTATCCAAATCAATGAAATGCGTCGGAATGCCTGAAATAGGTAAAGCATCACCACTTTGTGCGTGTTGTTGGAAGAATTCTTGTTTTTCTTGTAATTGTATTAGAAAGGGCTTTTCTTGAGCAGAGACCAGACCTTGAAGTTTATCGGCAACGAGAACGTACTGTGTGAGGGAGGTTGTTTGGCTAATTTTAAATAAAGCATTTTGAGCTTCATCTAAAGCAACGGCAACGTCCTTGGGCTCCTCAGTTGCTTTTTTCTCTATTTCTTTAGCTGTCTGGATCATTTTTCTTAAGATGGATTTAGAAAGAATGATCTGAATATACTCTTCAATATAGGCTGCGGTTCCTGCAAAATCTGCTAAGGTAATTAAATAACTAGGACCTCCGATTACTGTAAGGTGATTTCTTCTTTTAAGTTCTTCTCCTGCAAGATGTACATCTATAGGTTTATCGTGTTTAAAAGCATCCTGGAGGACTCGGAAAATGATTTTATGTTCGAGATAGTAAAAATCATCTTCGTTAAGCTGGTTGGCTGCTAAGTTAAGATAATTAACTCCTGTTAACATACACCCGAGAACAATCATTTCCGATTCTTTAGAATTAGGCGGACTTGGTAGTGTGGGAGCGGGAATTTGTTCTGTTTGAGTCGACATAGTTTTTATGATACGATCTAGATGCAGGAGTTATTAGAGATCAGGTTAGGATATCGAAAATATATGCTCAAGTCATAAAGGTAGGGAAAGTCAATAAAGTTTCTATTAAATATTCAGCAAAAACTCGAAGAATGAGCCATAGAAATTACTAGATCACTAATATTGACTTACAATAGAATTGAATTCGCATTTGTCTTAACCTCTTTTGTCTGGATTAAGAGATTAAATGACTTGGAGAACGGAGTCCTAAAAGTTAACTTGCTTTCATTGAGGAGAGGAATTATTCTGCTTTATTGGACAGAAAGGTAGTAACAGGTTTTTCTCTCGGGAACTCCGGTATACCTTTACTAAGGAAAGATGACTGAGTGGTCGAAAGTACGTCCCTGCTAAGGACGCGTACCTCTAAAGGGTACCGAGGGTTCGAATCCCTCTCTTTCCGATTTTTCTAATAAAGTTAATTAGTTGCTCTTTTTCTTTAAAATTTTTCTAAAATATCAAATAGGTATCAATATAAGGTAATCTAGAAAACAGTTATTGTAGGGAGGAACTCTCTTCTTGCCTGTAGGGTTGGCATATCCTATAATAAGCTCTTTTAGATTATATTAAGATTCCTTAAAAAGATCATGTTAGCCAAAACCATGAGACAATTTTGTAATTTACTTTCTCTATCACGTATATGGCTAGCCTTATTCTTTTACCAAGAAAAGATTCACCTGCGTCTGTTGGTCATTTTAGGCGCCATGGCTAGTGATGTTTTAGATGGCTATCTTGCGCGCCGTTATAAAGCAACTAGTCGTTTTGGTTCTATGCTGGACCCTCTTACTGATAAGTTCTTTGTTTTTGTTTGTGTTGCTATCTTGTACTGGGAGAGATCCTTATCTCCCGAGCACCTCCTGCTTATTTTTGCTAGAGACATTTTCCTTGTGCTTTTTGCCATCTACCTCTCTATTGTTAGGGGATGGAAGGGCTACGATTACCGAGCTCTGTTCTTTGGAAAGATCTTTACAGTGGTTCAATTTATTATTTTGCTCGGAGTCACTGCAGGTGTGCACATCCCTGTAATTGGGTTAATGCCGTTAATTATTCTTGGATTTCTCTATTTCTTAGAGAGAGTGATAGATTACAGAAAACAGTGCCTCGATTAAAGGCTCTGGTAAATTTTTTATTTAAAAAAGAGTAGAAGGATCTCGCAGGAACAACTTGTATTTTAGGAAGTGTTTCGCTACAATAGTCCTTTACATTTGTCATAGTCTTTTAAAATATGCCTTGCCGTTTGCTCAGCAACAAGTATTATAAGAACTGTACGGGTTCAAAGTCTTTTAGGCATGATTTATCATCTGTTTACAAATCTTTATGCTCTATAATTTTGGGAAGGAGTTTATGCAGTCATCAGAGATGAAACCCTTTTCAAGACTGCGGGCGTACTTCTGCCCCATATATCGATCAGAATTCCCAAAATTTATTCCTCTTTTCTGGCTAGCCTTTTTCGTGGGATTTAATTATTGCCTCCTAAAAAGTATGAAAGATACTTTAGTGGTGGTAGGGTCTGATGCGGGTGCGGAAGTTATACCGTTCTTGAAAGTCTGGGGAATAGTTCCTGGAGCCGTTATCGTTACTATGATCTACGGTTGGTTAAGTAATCGGTGTCCTAGAGACACCGTTTTTTATTCCTTTATAGGTACTTTTCTCGGTTTCTTTTTCTTATTTGCCGTAGTAATTTACCCTATGGGGGATGCCCTACACTTGCATTCTTTTGCAGATAGGCTACAAGAATTGCTGCCACAGGGCTTACGTGGATTTATTGTAATGATCCGTTATTGGAGCTACAGTCTATACTATGTAATGTCAGAACTATGGAGTTCGGTGATTCTTTCAACCCTTTTTTGGGGGTTGGCTAACGAAGTGACTAGTGTAAAGGAAGCTGGAAGATTTTACGCCTTAATTAATACGGGGCTAAACCTTTCTTCCGTATTTGCTGGTGAAATTTCCTATTGGATGGGTAAGCATTCTCTTTTTGTTTATCCCTTTGTTAAGGATAAATGGCACGAGGTTATGATGAACCTCACCATTTTAATCGTTCTGGCTGGATTGTGTATGATTTGGCTATATAGAAAAGTTCACTTCCTTACACAACATACCTATAATTTCTCTACAGCGTTTTCTTCCTCCGAATCTTCTCGTGAGGAGTTGCCTCAAGTTGAGGAGAGTGTGGCTAGTGTAAAAGCAAAGAAAAAGACAAAGACTAAGGCAAAAAGCCTTTTTCTTTACCTCATTCGTTCTCGGTATTTACTAGGTCTCGCCGTTATAGTTTTATCCTATAACCTTGTTATCCACTTATTCGAAGTGGTTTGGAAAGATCAAGTTAGTCAGATTTATAGCTCCCATGTTGAATTCAACAGCTATATGAGTAGGATCACAACATTAATAGGAATTGTCTCCGTTTGCGCAGCTCTTTTCCTTACCGGGCAAAGTATTCGGAAATGGGGTTGGACGGTAGGTGCATTAACTACCCCAATTGTTATGTTGGTAACGGGTGTACTATTCTTTGGTGCTGTATTTGCTGTAAAAAGAGATATCATGATTTTTGGCGGCTTTTTCAATATGGCTCCTTTGGCCATAGCAGCTTGGATAGGCGGGATGCAAAATGTGTTCTCTCGCGCGGCTAAATTTACATTCTTTGATCAGACTAAAGAAATGGCGTTTATTCCTTTACCTAATGACGAGAAGAACTTTGGTAAGGCTGCCATTGACGGTGTGGTATCTCGGATAGGTAAATCAGGAGGTTCCTTAGTTTATCAAGGGTTATTGATTATCTTCTCATCTGTTGCTGCTAGTCTTAATGTGATAGCTGTAGTACTTCTTTTAATAATGGTAGTTTGGATAGCTGTTGTTGCTTTCATAGGAAGGGAGTACAACATAAAAGAAGCTGCTGCCGTTGCTGAGAGTTTGGAAGCAGATCGAGTTGCATCAGAAGTAGCTATGAACAGGACTGCTGTGGAAAAATCCAGCAAAGAAGAAGTGGCTACCCTATAGTTTAAAGGGCTTTTCAGCCCTTTTTATTCATATTTTTTTTGATCTTTAAGCTTCCCCTCACATACTTTATTTTATTTGTTTTATAAATTTTTGACGTTACGGGTATTTATGAAAACGTTTTGGCATTTTTTGTCTAAAGGCTTCCTATCAATTCTAGGTTTATCTCTTGGAGTAGTTCTTGCCTTCTTTGTTACTTTGATGTTGGTTGTCTCTACCTCTGGAATGAATGACTCTCAATTTGTGAATATGCCTGATGCTAAGGGTGAGGTAAAAGATCTAGGGAAAGAGGCGCCAATTATCGCTGTATTAGAAATGAAGGATGTTATTTCTTCTAGCAAACATACGGCAAAAATTATTCAAGAAGCCATTACAACACTAGATTCCACACCTTATAAAGATAGGGTGAAGGGCATAATTATTGATATGGATTGTCCTGGAGGAGAAGTGTTTGAAATTGCTCGTATATACTCAACGATTCAGTTCTGGAAACAACGTACTAATTGTCCTGTTTATGTTTTTGTGAATGGTCTTTGTGCTTCTGGTGGATATTATGTTGCCTGTGTTGCGGATAAAATTTATTCCACACCCTCTTCTTTGATAGGCTCTGTAGGAGTGCTTTCTGGACCATATTTTAATATAAAAGAAGGTTTATCTCGTTATGGAGTGCAAAGCGATTTACTTACAGCTGGAAAAGATAAAGCTCCTATGAATCCTTATACAGATTGGACAACTAAAGATCGTGAAATTCGACAAGAGATAATTGATTATCTTTATGGTCAATTTGTTGATATCGTTGCAACGAATCGTCCATTATTAACTAAAGATAAATTAATTAGTGTTTTAGGGGCACGTTTATATTCACCTGAAAAAGCCTTAGAAGAAGGTTATATCGATGTTGTAAATGTAACTAAACAACAAGTGCTTCAAGATTTAGTTGCTGATTGCAAAATTGAAAATAACTACCGTGTAATCGGTTTGGGAAGTGATGGTTGGTTGAAAAAAGTTATGTCGTCAATAACTAATAGCCCGTTAATCACAGGAAAAATTCAACATGAATTGCTTCCTAATCTAGATAATTCCACAAGTACATTTTACTACTTGGAGTCATGATTCTAGTTAATTAGCAGGCGGAGAGAATCAATGAGAAAGATCTTTATTTTAGATGCTTCAGGATTTGTTTTCAGAGCATATTTTGCTCTCCCAGATATGAAAAATTCTTCTGGAGAAGGAACGCAGGCAGTTTTTGGCTTTATTCGTTCTATTAATAAATTAATCAAAGAATTCTCTCCAGATCATATGGTAGCCGTATTTGACGGACCAAATAATAAACAAAGTCGTAGAGAGATTTATGCTGATTATAAAAGTAATCGAGAACAGAAAGAAGAAAATCTCTATCAACAAATTCCTGTAGTTAAAGAATATTGCAGTTTACTTGGCCTGACTTATCTAGAAGTAGAGGGAGTTGAGGCGGATGATGTAATAGCTAGTGCCGCAAAGCAAGCAGTATTAGAAGGATACGAAGTTTGTATATGTACTGCGGACAAAGATTTACTCCAACTGGTTGGCTCTAATGTTATTGTTCTGAATCCATGGAAGGATCAATCAGAAATTGATCACAATCGTGTTATAGATATTTACGGCATTCCTCCAACTGGAATACCAGATTATCTAGCCCTCGTTGGAGATACTTCTGATAATATTCCTGGCGTATCTGGTTGTGGGCCTAAGAAAGCAACAACCCTGCTACAAAAGTATCATTCTGTAGAAGGCATTTTAGAAAATCTTGATGAGTTAACAGGATCTACTCATAAGATGCTCTCAGAACAAAAAGATATTTTATTGTTAAGCAAAGATCTTGCTGTATTAAACGATAAAATACCTCTTCCTATAGCAATAGATGCATTAAAGTTTCCTCTCCGTGAAGTCCCTCAGGAAGAAATGAATACGTTTTATATGCGACAAGGTTTTAAAACTTTAGTTCAGCAGGTTGAGGAAGAGTCTAATGTAGATGTTGTTGTAATCAATAATAGTAAAAAGTTGTCCCAAGAGCTCTCTCATTTGCGTGGAAAAAGCGTAGCTTTTTCTGTTGGATATAAGGGGAGTTTTCTCCCATCTCTAACTTTAATGGGAGTCGCTTTAGCCTGTGATGACGCTGTTTATTACGTTGATATAGAAAACGCTTTAGACGATCTTCTTACCCCATTAAAAGATTTCTTTAGAAGAGAAGATACCGAATTCTATGGTTACAACATAAAAAGAGATAATCATGCATTGAAGAATGCGGGCATCCATGTGAATCATATAGCTCTTGATTTAGCTCTAGCAGAACACTTGATCAATGGAGGAGCGAAAATCTCGTATCAAACGCTTCTTGTTGATCACGGATTAGTTAGTGCTGCAGGTAGATATGGAAAGGAATGGGGGCAGTTAAGTTTGCCCATACTAAAGTCCCCTGTCAATCCTGCTCAATATTTTGGAGAATTTGTTTCTCATTTGCCTAGAATAAAAAAATCTTTATTAGAAGAGTTGAAAATAAAAAAAGTAGAAGATCTTTTTTTCAACATGGAAATGCCTTTAGAGAAGGTTCTTTTCACTATTGAAAGAAACGGAATGCCTTTAGATGTTGAAGATCTGCAAGAGCTAGAAAGGATTTTATCAGAAGAATTAGCTATTCTTACCGATGATATCTATACCCTAGCCGGAACCCCTTTTAATATTAAATCTCCTAAGCAGTTGTCAGACATCTTATATAATAAACTCGGTTTGACACCTTTGGACAAGGCTCGCTCTACTAAAGCAGAAGTTTTGGAAGCTTTATCAGGGGAACATGAAATTATTGAGAAAATTTTAGCGTTTAGGGCTGTTGAGAAATTGCTTTCTACCTATGTGAAAGCCCTTCCTAGACAAGTAGACCCTCATACCTCTAGAATTCATCCTACATTTAATCAAATGGGAACAGTCACAGGTAGACTGGCTTGTCAGGATCCAAATCTACAAAATATCCCCATACGTTCTGAGCGAGGCAGATTACTAAGAAAGGCTTTCTGCGATACTCATCAGAATAATTATTTTTTATCTGCAGATTATTCTCAAATTGAGTTAAGATTTCTTGCACATTTGAGCCAAGATGAGTCGTTGAAGTTGGCCTTTGAGTCGCGGGAAGATGTACATACGTTTACTGCCTCTCAGGTATTTCATGTGCCGTTAGAAGAAGTTACCAAACAGCAGCGCATGCAAGCAAAGACTGTAAATTTCGGTATTATCTATGGGCAACAAGCTTATGGATTGTCAAAGATTTTAAAAATCAGTGTTTCAGAAGCTCAAAAGTTAATAGATGCATACTTTGATCGTTATCCTGAAGTAGCTCGTTTTATTAATGAAACGGTGAGTCAAGCTTGTGAAAATTTACGAGTAAAGACATTGCTGGGTAGGGAAAGGATAATAGATAATTGGACAGAGTTTTCAAACTCTCGTGCTGCTTCAGGCCGTCTTGCTGTTAATACCCGCATACAGGGTAGCGCTGCTGAATTGATCAAGTTGGCAATGCTGCAACTTTTTGATGCGTTAGAAAAACGCAAATTGAGAAGCCGAATGTTATTGCAGATACATGACGAATTGATTTTTGAAGTTCCTGAGGATGAAAAAGAAGAAATGCAAACTTTAGTGCGTGATATAATGGAATCTGCAATGATTTTATCTGTCCCATTAGTTGTGAATATCTTAATTGGAAAAAATTGGGCAGAATGTTAGAATTACTAAAAGTTTCTATTACAGGGGATCTCTCTTCAGGAAAGACTGAAGCATGTAGGGTTTTTCAAGATTTGGGTGCCTATGTAATTAGTGCTGATAAAGTTTCGCATAGTTTCCTTGTTCCTCACTCGCATATAGGTCGTCGCGTTATAGATCTTCTGGGATCAGAAGTTGTTATTGACAATGCATTCGATAGAAAAGTCATAGCAGAGAAAGTTTTTGATAATTTAGCTCTTCTTCAAGCTTTAGAAGCTATTTTGCATCCTGAAGTTTGTCGAATTATTGAAGAACAATATTATCAAACCGCGAAGGAGCGAAAGCACCCTCTGTTCGTTGCTGAGGTGCCTTTGTTGTATGAAATACATTATGCGAAATGGTTTGATCGCGTCATTCTTATTACAGCAGATGAGAATATTCGTAGGGAAAGGTTTACCAAAAAAACTAATTGTTCTGATTTAAATTTTTATCAGAGATGTGCTCGATTTTCTTCTCATGAAGAGAAAATGCTGCATGCCGATATTATTATAGAAAATAACGGCACTAAAGAAGAATTACGTCATAAAGTCGAAGAATATTTTTACGCTTTAAAGGGAGCATTATGAAAGAAGAACGTTCTTCAGAAGTCTTGCCAAAGGTGAAAGAGAATAAAAAACATGCATGTCCTGTGTTGCAAGAGAAGTCTTTTGCAGGAGAATATGCTGTAGTTGCGGATACGGTTGATGAAAATCAGAACGTAACTATTACAAAAATTGCCAAATTGCAAAGGATGGGGATTGAAGAGCTTAATGTGTTGGCTCGTCAATATGGAGTGAAGAACATCGGGTCTCTCACTAAATCTCAGGTAGTATTTGAGATAGTGAAAGCAAAATCTGAGCGTTCAGATGAGCTTTTAATTGGGGAAGGAGTTTTGGAAGTTCTCCCCGATGGATTTGGTTTTTTAAGATCTCCTACTTATAACTACCTTCCCTCTGCTGAAGATATTTATGTTTCCCCTGCTCAGATCCGCAGATTTGACTTAAAGAAGGGGGATACAATTATAGGTACGATACGTTCTCCAAAAGAGAAGGAAAAGTACTTTGCTTTACTCAAGGTAGATAAAATCAATGGATCTACTCCAGACAAAGCTAAGGAACGAGTTTTGTTTGAAAACCTCACTCCTCTATATCCTAATGAAAGAATAGTTATGGAAATGGGGAAAGAGCACCTTGCTGAAAGAGTTTTAGATCTTACAGCCCCCATAGGGAAGGGGCAAAGAGGACTTATTGTAGCTCCTCCCCGTTCCGGGAAAACTGTCATTTTACAGAGCATAGCTCATGCTATTGCTGTCAATAATCCAGATATTGTTTTAATTGTTTTGCTCATTGATGAACGTCCTGAAGAAGTTACTGATATGATTCGTCAGGTACGTGGTGAAGTTGTTGCTTCTACCTTTGATGAGCAGCCTGAGAGGCATATTCAAGTTGCGGAAATGGTTATAGAAAAGGCTCGACGTCTAGTTGAACACGGAAAGGATGTTGTTATCCTTCTCGATTCTATTACACGTTTAGCTCGAGCTTACAACACTGTACAACCGCATTCTGGAAAAATTTTGACAGGTGGTGTAGACGCGAGTGCCTTGCATAAACCGAAGAGATTTTTTGGTGCTGCTAGAAATATAGAAGGTGGGGGATCATTAACTATTCTGGCTACAGCTTTGATTGATACTGGATCTCGAATGGACGAAGTGATTTTTGAAGAGTTCAAAGGTACAGGAAACATGGAGCTTGTACTCGATCGTCGTCTGTCTGATCGAAGAACTTATCCTGCAATTGATCTCATTAAAAGCGGTACAAGAAAAGAAGAACTACTTTATCATCCTAGTGAATTAGAAAAGGTTTATCTCTTCCGTCAGGCAATTGCTGATCTTACAGCTATTGACGCAATGCATTTGCTGCTTGGTAGATTAAAGAAAACAAATAGTAACGCAGAATTTTTACTTTCTTTGAAAGAATAGATTAAAAGATATTGTTGTTTCTGTTTTTTTGAAATATTCGAAATGATAGGTGAGAAACCTACGGTTTTAATTATAAGTCTGTAGACCTTGTCTTTCACTTATCCTTTTCTAAATCATATCTATGATTTAACAGACCTTGAAATGATTGATCTTTTTATCAATTAAAATATTCTATATTTTTTCCTCGTGTTAATCGAGAGCTCTCAACGTATTGAAAAGACGGATCAGACAAGCACGTCTTGTTAGTTTTAGCGTTATTATTTTCCGATAAGAATCTCTGGAAAAATGATCAAGGAAGTCTCTTTGCTAGTGAGGTATTTTCCTTGAGTTGCTTTTTCTATGATTGCTCGAGCTTCGCGATAACACATATTGAGTTTTGTAACTTGTAAAGTTGTTCCGACAGGACTATAGATTCCTACGTATTCTTTTCTTTGAAAGATTGCTACAGTTAGTGGGGGCTGGTTAATTACTTGTAGTCCCTTAGTTAGGGGAATACCAAAAAATAAACGGATAAGCATATTCTTATGCTTATAATGAGAGTTTTTGTATTTTGTCAAAAAACGATGAGGATACCAGATAATGATGAGCTTTGAAGAGGAGCAACTTCGTGATCATGTTATAGTTAACCTATACCGCATAGGAGCAATAAGATTTGGTGATTTTAATTTATCAGATGGTCAGAAAACTCCTATTTATGTCGATATGCGTTTAGTTATTTCCTGTCCCGATGTTTTACAAACCATCGCTTCATTAATTTGGCGTTTACGTCCTTCTTTCAACAGTAGCTTATTGTGTGGTGTTCCCTATACCGCGCTTGCATTGGCTACGTGTATATCACTGAAATACAACATCTCTATGGTGTTGAGAAGGAAAGAATTAAAACATCCGAATCAAGAAGACAAAATTAAAGTTGAAGGTATTTTCTCTCCAGGACAGACATGCTTAGTGATTAACGATGTTATTGCTTCTGGCCGTTCGATTTTAGATACTGCTAAGGCTTTAGAAGATGAAGGTTTAAATGTTCGAGAATCTTTAGTATTCCTAGATAGACAAGTCGGTGGAACAGATGTCTTAAAAGAGGCGGGAATTAAGTTAAGATCTGTGTTCACTCTGGAAGAACTTGTCAGGTCCCTGCTTTCCAAGTGCCAGTTAAAAGATAAAGACGCAACTATTGCGACCACACTTGTAGAAACTTTTTAATAATTATTCATTTTATTTAATAACAAAAGCTTGGTTTTATAATTAAATTAATCTAGTTTCGTTCTAGTTAGTTTGTGTAGCCTTTTTATTTGATTCTAATTTAAAATTGGAATTACAGAAGGCAGGGCAAATGATAGAAAACGATTTTCAGGGCTATCCCCCAAGTTATCAGGCTTCTCATTTTTATCGAGATAAGGTTGGTGTTATTGTTTTATGCGGTGGTGAAGGAAAGAGACTATCTCCTTTAACCTATTGGCGTTGCAAACCAACTGTATCGTTTGGGGGAAGGTACAAGCTCATCGATGTGCCCATTTCCCATGCAATAGCCTCAGGTTTTTCTAAAATTTTCGTAATAGGTCAATATCTTACCTATACATTACAACAGCATCTTGTGAAGACGTATTTTTATCATGGAGTACTACAAGATCAGATACACTTTCTTGCCCCAGAGGGTAGGGATGGAAGCCAGATATGGTATCAAGGGACTGCTGATGCTATTCGTCAGAATCTATTGTATTTAGAGGATACGGGGATAGAATATTTCTTGGTTTTATCTGGAGATCAATTATACAACATGGATTTCCGTAGGGTTGTCGATTATGCTCTATCAATGCAATCTGATATGGTAATAGTTGCGCAGCCCATTCAGGAAAAAGATGCCTTAAGAATGGGAGTCTTGCAGATAGATAAAGATGCAAATCTTTTAGACTTTTATGAAAAACCTCAAGACGAAGAAGTTTTGAATCGTTTTCGATTATCTTCCGAGGATTGTCGAAAACATAAACTAGATCCTCAATACGGAAATTTTTTAGGAAATATGGGAATTTATCTTTTCCGAAGAGAGAGCCTATTTCAATTGCTTTTAGAAGAGCAAGGTGATGATTTTGGAAAGCATCTTATCCAAGCTCAAATGAAACGAGGATCTGTAAAGACTTTTCTTTACGATGGCTATTGGACAGATATTGGAACAATCGAATCTTATTATGAAGCAAACATTGCTCTAACACAAAAGCCTAAACCTCAAGTTCGTGGTTTGAATTGCTATGATGATAGGGGGATGATTTATAGTAAGAATCACCATCTTCCAGGGACTATAGTCACGGATTCAATGATTTCTAACTCATTACTTTGTGAAGGGGCCGTTATTGATTCTAGTAATGTATCTCACAGCGTTGTTGGAATTCGTGGTGTGATAGGGAAAAACTCTGTTATAGATCACTCCATTGTTATGGGAAATGACCGTTATGGAAGTCTGAATCACAATACTTTAGGTATCGGAGATAATTGTGAAATTTATAAAACAATAATCGATGAGAACTGTAGAATCGGTAATGGAGTGAAACTCACGAATATGCAGGGGCATAGAGATTATGATTCTCCCGATGGGAAGTTAGTGGTTAGGGATGGAATTATTATTATTCCTCGAGGAACTAGAATTCCTGATAACTATACGTTTTGATGGCGATTTCATAATTAATAAAAATAGCCTAGAGAGCTTTTATCCATCGAGATTTTAGCCTCATATCCAGTAGACTATTGCTATAGTGGTAACTCATGGAACATCTTCTCTATGCAGATATACGCAATAGCAGATTTACACTTGGCTATCGGAGTTCCTGAAAAGACAATGGAAGTCTTTGGTGAACCCTGGATTTCCTATCACGAGAAAATCCGTGAAAGATGGGAAGAGGTAGTAGCTCCTGAAGACGTGGTTTTACTCCCCGGAGATATTTCTTGGGCTATGCATATCGAAGAAGCCAAAGAAGATTTCTCTTTTATAGGTTCCCTACCCGGAACTAAGTATATGATCCGTGGTAATCATGATTATTGGAGTTCTGCATCAGCAACTAAAATATCAAAAATTCTTCCTGGAAATTTGCATTATCTATCTCAAGGCTTTTCTCTATTACATCCAAAAAAAGCTATTGTAGGAGCAAGACTTTGGGATAGTCCTAAAATATGTATAGCTCCTGAATGTTTTCAATCCCCTCTTTTGGGAAAAGAACGGCATTACAGTGAACAAGATGAGAAAATTTTTTTAAGAGAGCTTGGAAGATTACAAAGAGCCTTAGAATCTGTTCCCAAAGATATTGATCAGATTATTGTTATGACCCACTACCCTCCTATCAGTAGTGATGGTACTCCTGGACCTGTATCAGAAATGCTTGAAATTGATGGGAGAGTATCCCATTGCTTATTTGGTCATATGCATAAAGTACGTTCTCCTTTAGAAGGATTCGGAATCATTCGCGATATCGATTATAGGTTAGTCGCTGCTGATTATATAGATTTTATTCCCCAGGTTATAAAGTGAAAATTCTTGCAGGCAAATATAAAGGGAAATCCTTAAAAACCTTTTCCAATCCCTCGGTACGTCCTACATGTGGAGTAGTCAAAGAGGCGGTATTTAATATTTGCGCGGCTTATATTGAAGATGCAGCATTTCTAGATCTTTTTTCTGGAGTTGGATCTGTAGGTTTTGAAGCTTTAAGTCGTGGAGCTTCTTCAGTGACTTTTGTAGATTCTTCCGCACAATCTGTACGTTTAATTCGAGCAAATAGTCAATTACTGAATCCAGAATTGCCGGTGATAATTATGAAACAAGAAGCGAGATCTGCGATTCAGAGACTTGCTAAAAAGGATAAGTCCTTTGATCTTATTTATATAGATCCTCCCTATAGTCTTGAAAATAGTTATCTCGGAGCAGTATTACGCGATATTGTTCTAGGAAAAGTTCTAGATAAGCAAGGGTTGTTGTTTTTAGAAAATGCTTCTACAGAACCTGTTCTTGTTGAAGGTTTAGTGCTGAAACACAAGAGAAAGCTAGGTGGAACATTTTTATCAGAATATATTCTTGAAAATACTTCGCATTAGTTCTATAAGAAAAAATTTATAAAATACTTAGCATTAAACAGCTAGTATGTCTTTTTTGTTTTGATGGGCATATTTTTTACCTTCTGATTATTCTTTCGAAAAGTTTTTGTTCAAAGTTTATCTTAGAGAGCACACTGGATAAAATTTCTTTTGTAGAATATGATGCGAAAAATAAGTCCGGAATCCGAGGCGTGAGTTAGTGTGAAAATCAAGAATTCCTCTAAGCTATATTTTCTAGCTCTTTTGTGTTTCCTACCTTTCGTTTTTCTAGGATGTTCTAGAGAAAAGAAGGAATTGTTGGTAGGAAGAGATACTACTTGGTTCCCAAAACAATTTGGAATTTATACAGCGAATATCAATGCTTTCCTTAATGACCTTGTATCTGAGATTAACTACCGAGAGAATCTCAATATCAATATTGTAAATCAAGATTGGATTCATCTTTTTGAAAATCTTGATGATCAAAAGACAGCAGGAGCTTTCACATCGATATTGCCAACAGCAGAAATGTTAGATCATTATCAATTTTCTGATCCTATATTACTTACAGGTCCTGTGCTTGTTATTTCTGAAGGGTCCCCTTATAAGTCTATACAAGATCTTCGTGGGAAGCTCATAGGAGTATATAAATTCGATTCTTCAGTGTTAGTAGGTCAAGATATTCCGGACGCTGTTTTAAGTCCTTATCAACACGTGCCCATAGCTTTAGAAGCCTTGTCTTCCGGTTGCTATGATGCCTTATTAGCTCCTGTTATAGAAGTCACAGCTTTGATAGATACGGCTTATAAAGGACGTTTAAAAATCATTTCCCAACCTTTGAATCAAGACGGCTTAAGGTTAGTGGTTCTTCGTGGTGAAAAGAATAGCTTATTAGAAGGTTTTAACATGGGACTTGTCAAAAGCATGCGTTCTGGTAAGTATCAGGCAATTAAACAGCAATATCGTCTTCCTTAACTTGTTACGATTTTATTAAATTTTTATTCTCTACATATGGTGTACTTTGAATAATTGTCGCTAAGGATTCTACCCATTGAGGAGATTGATAAATAGCAGGTACGCGCAAAGCTTGGTATTTCCTATCTATAAGTATGGATATATACTCTTTTTCTATTTCATAAAGAGTTTCTATATGATCTGAAGTAAACCCGAAAGGAACAATCAGCACATATTTTTTATATGTATTTAATCTTGTGCACATATCTTTTGTTGACGGTGTTAACCATTTCCCAGGACCAAACTTCGACTGGTAACAAAGATGAGTTTCTATATTTTCTAATCTTTCAGAAATAGCCTTGAAAGATTTTTCACATTGGATGTTGTACGGGTCACCTTTATTCACATATCTCATAGGAAGTCCATGAGCAGAAAATAATAGACAGCAGTCACTTGTAGCGATATCGTGGGCTTGTAAAAATTTCAGAATATGATCAATCATACATGAAATAAACTGTGGGTGATTTCCAAAATGGGATACCCAAGAGATGTCTAATGATGGAAGTTGGTTGTGGATAAATCGCACAATACTTCCTGTAACAGCATAAGTAAAATGTGGAAATAAAGGGACACCAACAATCGGACGATTTCCAAGAGCTTTTAACTGTTGAATTGTGTGCTGGTGTGTATCAGGTAAATAGCGGTGAAAGGTATATACAGGAGTATCTAAATGCAAAGATAGAGTTTCTGCAAGTGATTCTGTGTCTCGATATATGGGAGAGAATCCCCCAATGCAATTGTATTGTGGAAGGACCTTAGGTGCGCGTTTTTTAGCTATGAATGAAAATAAACGTTTGTGGATGAAAGAAGGAAGAAATCCTCCAGTAACATCACGATCTGTAAGTAATGAAGTTAGAAAAACTTCAATGTCATTAGGATGACGAGGGCCGCCAAAATTTGCTAATAGGTAAGCAGAAACCATAGTAACAAGCTTTATTATTTAATAATATTGGAGCTATTGCATTAAAACAATTACTTGCATAATTTCCCATAAAATTAAGATGAGTTTGTAAGATACATGAAGTTAAACAATGCTCTCCCAACTCTAGAAGCTTTATGTAAAAAAACACACCAAAAATTACGCCAATATCTTATCCGGCATAGCTTATTGTTATTCGGATGTTTATTATTAATGGCTGCCGAACTGGGCGTATTTCTTTATTTTTTCCTGTTTTCTGGGAAAACTATTGTTCCGGCATTTTGTCTTGCTTGTTTCTTTTTAACTCTGTTTGTTTGTCTTGTTGTGCGTTTATACATATTGTCAGGGAAGCCGGATTTTTTTGAAAATCTAGCAACAAGTTATTTAAGAAATGCGCAAGCCTTGTTTAAGGGGAAACAAAATGTCGTTGAAGAGCAAACGCATTTAGCGTCCTCTGCGACAAAACTTGCTATAGATTTACAAAATCAAGAATACACCATCTTATCTAGTATACTGAATTTTCTTCCGCAACATGATTTTATGAGGAAATTTAGCTGTTTTTGCTTCTGGAAAGATTATTTTCTATTTCGAGAGTGCCTATTGCAGAAGTCTATAGATGCCTACATTAAGGTTGTACAATCTATTCCTGTAGATCTGGGAGCACATGTATCCTTAGCGGATGCCTATGTGGCTCTTTCTGGGCTCTACGCTGATCCGAGGAAATATCCTGAATTTGATGCTAATTATTGGGTTCCTCCAGGAAGATATGGAGAAGAAGTTCAAGAAAAATTTTTTACAACAGCACAGCGTGCGATAGAGGAATTCAAAATTTTAAATGAATATGCCCCGGGTAATGCTTGGGTCCACGCACAATTGGCTTACAGTTACCATGATTTACAGATGCCTCTAGAAGAGATTCAAGAGTACGAGATGATTCTAAAGTTAAAACCTGCTGATGTGGAGACTATGACCAAACTAGGGATTCTCTATTTTCAACAAGGAATGAATGCTAAGGGTTTGCGTATATATGAAGAATTGAAAAAAAGAGATTACAAAAAATCAAGAAAACTAATTAAATTCTATGGAATAGAATACAATAGTTATTAATTTTTTCTTCTTATTCTTTATAATAGTTCTCCTAGTTTATAGAGCATCTTATTTATGAAAAGTATTGATGTCGGTAATGATACGATAATACGAAACAGTCTTTGCGATAGAATGAGTGTTTCGTGGCGAGCACGTTTTTCGGTTCGAACTCGTTATGAAATAGCCAGTGTCGTGGCTATTTTTGGTCTCGTCTTAGCTTTATGTGGATCTGGAGCGGTGTATCTTGTTTTTACATCATGTGCAATTTCTGAGATGTTTATTCAAGGATGTATTTCGTTAGGGTTAATGCCCATTCCTGTAGCGATACTATCCTTGCTTTTGGGTATTTTGATTCTTCTCTATGGGATCTACCTATTGCCGCAGCAAAAAGAAGAGAAAACAATATTTGTTTCTTAAAAGCATTCACTATATTTAATTTGTGTCTAAGAATATGGTGTGCATACGATGTACCTAATTTAACTGAAAGGGAATAAAATGAAAAAATTCATAATAGCATTTTTATTATTAACTTCTTGTGCACCACAGCGTGTATTTAGCCTAGAGGCATCTTTTGATAGAATTTCTTGTTCAGAAGATAGTGTAGAGAAAGAAGAAGGCGGATGTCCAGGTGGTATTTGCCCAGAAAGAGGAGAATGCTGGGAAGATTAGATAATTTTCGTACACTTGTTCTAATGTTTTTAGTTCTTCTAGATATAGGGACGAGGTGTTTTTGTTTAGAATATATAAAGAGAATCAAATGAAAAAATTAATCTTAGCGCTGCTTTTATCTTTCTCATATGTTTGTGAAACATTTGTTTTTGCTGATGATAGTGATGATGTGAAAATAGTTGGTAATAATAGTCCTGAAAATGAATTGGAACAAAGTGAAAATCCTGATCAGGAGATCGTATATGTGGATGGACATCCATATTACAGACATAAACCCAGGCCTTATAGTGGATAAGCTTGATATCTTTTTTGATATTAGAAATAAGTCTGAAAATCGCTTCTGAAAGGCGTTTTTTCGAATAAATAAAACCAGAAAAACATGAAAAATCTAACAGTTTAATTCATAAGATAATGCGGAGTTTATTTATTCCTGAAACAGAGAGAAATATATAGTTAACATCTGGATCGCCATAGTTTTTTAATTGCGCATTATTCTTATTTTCTCATAAGGTTTATGGAAACCTTTATGCCAGTATCGATTTTTCCCATGTTTTTAGTTTTTCTAGACACGGCGAAGAGATGTTTTAATCTGGCATATACAACAAGGAGAATAAAAATGAAAAAATTAATCTTAGCGCTTCTTCTAGCTTCTTCATGTACTTGTGTAACAGCTGTTTTTGCTGATGATAATGATGATGTGAAGGTAAGCGATAACGGCGATTCTGAAAATGAATCCGGAAACGAAAACGAAGGTGAGAATTCCGAAACTCACGAATAAGAGTTTTTCTCTTGTGTTGAGGAAACAGGGGAAACCCCCTGTTTCTCATTAGTATTTAAAATGGCTAATCATTAGCTTAACAAAGTAATTTCAATGCTCACTTTCAACTTAAGTTGAAAATCATAGAGCCCGTTTCCTTTCTACGAATCACAAAAGTAACCCATACAGATTTATAGAGCCTTTGGTTGCGGATTTTCTCCAAAAAAGATGTTTAACCGTATTTTAATCACTGTAATCATGCCAACGCATTTGTGAAAGCATATGAGTTTGTTTTTATATAATCTTTTTTTATTTTTTAAATTCTTAAAATAGGAATAGCGGCTCTTGGTATATTACAGAGAAGGTTTTCGTCTGGATTAAAATTATTGCATTAATAAAGAAGATTATTTAAAACGTATTCAAAAGGATTTTTCATTTTGTTTAAGATCACATAAAGTAATGTTTTTAGACTTTTTATTTGATTCACGGTTATAATATACATAATGTTTAATTCAAATAGGACGAAAATAGATCGCGTTTTAAGTGTGTAGGGAAGAACAGGAAGAGGCAACGAATAATAAAATTATAATTTTACACCTAGATTATCTAAGAGCTCAGCGCTATGAGAGACTTTCTAGTTGATAATATAAATTTTTTTATTAGGTTTCGCGATTAAACTAGAGTCTGAGGCAACGAAATAAGTGTCAAAGGGGATAATCTTTTTAAAAAGTAAATAATTTTTATCGTTTGATAGAACTCTATTGGATCAAAATTTTTAGCTGCTTTTGTTCAGTTGTGCTATAATGATCTAGTGATAGAGTCTTGAAAAGCTTAAAGGCTGAAAGACATGTTTTTCAGGAACTGTCAGAGTTTAGTAGTCTTTGGCAGAGGATCTGTTTTATATGAATAAACGGTTTGTAATAGACAAAATTTTAAAGTGTGTAGTTGTTGCTTCTTTGGTTTTGTTATACTGGTCATCTGATTTGCTTGAAAAAGATATCAAGTTAATCAAAATGAATGTTCGAGATGTACAACAAGACATCCAAGAACTACTTAGTATCGTAAAGCAAAATAATGCTACACGGTCTTCTAACGCACCACACCCCTCGTCATTATCCGTAACTACATGCTGTAACTTTATAGAAGTCGGAGATCCTCGCTATCCAAACCTACTTTCTCCAGATCCTTATATGGAAAAAACCTTAGGGAATCTTGTAGGAGATTATTTTACTCCTAAGGGTGTTTTGCGCACGGCTCATATTGGCAAACCGGATAATTTGAGTCCTTTTAACGGTTACGCTTATGTCGTGGAGCTATATGATTTATGTGTCCCAGGATTGGCAAACGCACATGTGGGGAAATATGAAGAATTCTCTCCAGGATTAGCTCTAAAAATAGAGGAACATAGCGTTGAGGATGGCTCCGGGGATCGCGAGTTTCACATTTATTTACGCCCCAATGTATTTTGGGTGCCTATAGATCCAGCACGTTTTCCTAAACATGTGCAACTAGCTGATAATTTTATCCAGCCTCATCCTGTGACAGCACATGATTTCAAATTTTACTACGACGCGGTAATGAATCCCTATATGGCAGAAATGCGTGCTGTAGCCTTGCGTTCGTATTTTGAAGATATTGTCTCCCTTACCGTAGAAGATGATTTAAAATTTATAGTTCGTTGGAAAGCGCATGATTTTATAAATGAAGAAGGGAAAGAAGAGAAAAAGGTTCTATATTCAGCTTTTTTTAACACTCTATGTTTGCAGCCTTTACCTTGCTTCGTATATCAGTATTTTGCGAATGGAGAGAAGATTGTTAAAGATGATTCCGATCCTGATATCTATCGTAAAGATTCCGTTTGGGCACAGAATTTCTCTACACATTGGTCAATGAATTATCTTGTTAGCTGTGGAGCTTTTTACTTTTCTGGAATGGATGACGAAAAGCTCGTTTTCACGAGAAATCCAAACCATTACAATCTTAAGGAAGCTTTAGTTGAAAAACGTTATGTCTATATTAAGGATAACTCCGATTCCTTGTTTCAAGATTTCAAAGCAGGAAAACTAGATTTAGCTTATCTACCCCCAAATCATGTGGATAATCTAGAGAGTTTTATGAGAACTCCTGCTTATAAAAATCAAGCTTCTAAAGGCGAGGCTATTCGTGAAATGATCTATCCAGATCGTTCTTACGCCTATATTGGTTGGAATTGTTACTCGTTGTTTTTTGAGAATCGTCAAGTGCGACGTGCTATGAATATGCTCATAGATCGCGATAGGATTATAGAAGAATGTTTAGATGGTCGCGCTCATATAATCAGCGGACCCTTCTCACCTTTTTCTCCTTCCTATAATCAAAAAGTAGAAGGTTGGCATTATTCTCCAGAAGAGGCTGCTCGTATATTGGAAGAAGAAGGTTGGATAGATTCCGATGGCGATGGCATTCGAGAAAAAGTCATAGATGGAATCGTGATTCCTTTTCGTTTCCGTTTGTGTTATTATGTTAAAAGTATCACAGGCCGTACTATTGCAGAATATGTAGCTACTGTCTGTAAAGAGGTAGGCATTGAATGTAGTTTATTAGGATTAGATACTGCGGACCTTTCTCAAGCATTTGAAGAAAAAAATTTCGACGCCTTGCTTACCGGCTGGTGTCTAGGATCCCCCCCAGAGGATCCTCGGGCTCTTTGGCATTCCGAGGGTGCAATGGAGAAAGGATCCGCCAATCTTGTTGGTTTCCATAATCCCGAAGCTGATAAAATTATAGATCAACTTAGTTATGAATACGATACGGGTAAACGTATGGATTTATATCATCGTTTTCACGAAGTTATTCATGAAGAGTCTCCCTATGCTTTCCTATTCTCTCGTACCTATTCTTTACTCTATAAAGATTACGTGAAAAACGTCTTTGTCCCTAAACAGAGGACAGATTTGATACCTGATGCTCAAGACGAAATGGTTAATCTTCATATGGTTTGGCTAGACAGGAAGGAGGAAGAGTGCTCAAATATATCTTAAAACGTCTGATATTGATCCCCCTGACACTTTTTGCTATTGTTTCGATTAATTTTATCATACTGAATGCAGCCCCCGGAGACGTTGTTGAGGATCAATCTGTCGATGCTCATGGAGATGCAGGAAAATCAGATAAGATTCGTACGTATAAAGGTCCAGATCGTTACTTGCAGTTTCGAGAATATTATGGTTTGACTCTACCTATTTTCTTTAATACGCGCCCCAGTATATCACATGCTAAGGTCAAAAAGGGGATTCAGGAGATAATAGATAATTTCCAGAATAAGAAATCTAAAAAGCAATCATTTTCCAAGCTAAAAGTTTACTGGGGTGATCGTGCAAAATTTATTATGCCAGCATTGTTGTTTGAAGCTAGCGATAATACGAAAAATTCTTCCTATCGTCATATTGCAGCAGATCTATTTATCCGAGGTGCTATCCGTCAGGGCATCATAGGTTCAGGTTTGTCTTCGGAGCAATATGCATACAATGAGAAGGTCTCTAAGAACAACGCCCTACTTGTAAAACTGCTTTCCGAAGAAGATATAGGGACTAAAGTTGAAGCATTAAAAGAATGGTTTCATAAAGAGGGTGGTATGGAAACCTTTTCTTACAAACGTTTCTCTTGGAAGACATTCCTTTTAGAAACTCGTTTTGCTCGTTATATGTCACGTGTTTTCCGTTTGGATTTTGGAACTTTACGCAATGATCCTCATAAAACAGTAGTTTCTGAAGTTATTAAACGATTACGTTCATCCTTAACGCTATCTGTTTTGCCTATGATCTTGGTATTTATTTTATGCCAAGTATTCGGAATGATTATGGCTTTAAATAGGAATCGTTGGTTGGATCACACATTAAATTTTATTTTCCTATTTCTGTTTTCTGTTCCTGTTTTTGTTGCTGTTCCGTGGATTATTGATCACTTTGTCATTAATCAAACCATACCGTTTACCTCTATTCCAATGCCATATAGTGGACTAAGGTCCTCTCCGGAAGTTTTCAATCAATTGAGTTCTTTTGGAAAGCTTATAGATATTATAACGCACAGCTTCCTTCCTTTCTGTGCTGTAAGTTATGGAGCGTTTGCTTCTCAATCAAGATTAAGCAGATCTATATTTTTAGAAATATTAGGTGAGGATTATATTTGTGCGGCACGAGCCCGTGGAGTATCTCGTTATGATATTCTTGTAAAACATGTAGGTAAGAACGCAGCATCTTCATTAATTACCTCCCTTGCCTCATCTTTAGGAGCAATATTAGGAGGAGCTTTAGTTGTAGAGACTTTGTTTGATATCGATGGATTCGGAAGATTTTTCTATCACGCTATTTTGAATCGTGATCATAACGTGGTGTTATTTTCTGTTCTTGTTGGATCTGCTTTATCTTTACTAGGCTATTTAATTGGAGATATTTGCTACGTGTTATTGGATCCTAGGGTACAGCTAGGAAAGAAGAGGATTTAAAACCATGCAATCCCATACTTCTTTTTATCGTAGATTTTTTCAGGCATATCATAAGAATTTTCTTGCCTCACTATCGTGGAAATTTGTCATAGTTTTATCACTTTTAGGTATTTACGCGCCTTTGTTTGCTAGTAGTAAGCCTATTTTAGTGAAGTGGGAAGGCTCTCTTTTTTTCCCTTTATTTAGGTATTTGTGGTTTCCCGGTTTTTACACTAAGCCCATCGATCTTTTCTTTAATGTGTTGATGATAACACTACCTTTTTTCTTTATAGGTTGTAAGTTTTCTAAGGGGATCCTTCGTAAGGGGATCCTGGGAATCTTAGCTATTATTCAGATTTTAGGATTTGTCTTTGTATATCGTGGAAATATTCAGGATCCTTCAGGAGATGAAAATCTTAAAAAATTACGTGCCGAAAAAATCCTTTCACAAATTGCTAATAGTAGAGTAGAGACTGTAGTTTTACTTCCTAAAGATATGCGTACTTGGGAATTAGAAAAAACATATATGAGTAAGTACGAGCAGCTAGGAATTTTGATAAAATCAAAATACCGTAAGCTGCAGCATGAGAAATTACAAAAATATTGTGTATCCTATGAAGGATACAAAGGCTCACCAATGCCTACATTGCATCATTCTCAGATAAAAAATGAGCGGGTGTGTTTGGAGCGTTTACAGAAAAGATTGCAAAATTTGAGTGCATCCTACGAGTCTTCTTTGCAAACTTGGTATAGGGCAATTGATGAGTACCGTCCTTTTCTTATGGCGCTTACTCGTGTTGAACACGATTTAAACTTAGCTTTATATAATAAAGATCAGCATGAAAGTTTGCTTTCGGCATATTCTTCGATAGAAGAGGAAGCAGAACCTTTCCGTAAGCATTTAATAAAGACACGTCAAGTTCTTGAAGAATATAGCAAAATTTACAGTGCGATTAACTTCATTCAGGATAAACGTGCATGGATTAATGAAGAATCTGAAAAATTACGTATTCTCATTAATCCGCTATTGACTACATTTCATTGGGAAGATGATGCAGGAGGTTCTCGTGAGATGAATAAGTATGTGCGTTGGTGGCAGCTTACGCGCATTAATCGTAAAGATCTTCTAGCCTCTTTAATTTTTGGTATTCGTATAGCTTTAGTTGTCGGGGGAATTTCGGTTGCTATTGCCTTATTTATTGGCACGGTCCTAGGTTTAATTTCTGGATATTTCGGAGGAACTACAGATATGGTTCTTTCTAGATTTACTGAGATTTGGGAAACTATGCCTATGCTATTTATTTTGATGCTTGTTGTCTCAATAACGCAGCAAAAATCTCTAATCCTGGACACAATACTACTTGGTTGTTTTGGTTGGACAGGGTTTAGCAGATACATAAGAATAGAAACTCTAAAGCAGCGCAACATGTCCTATGTCCTAGCTGCAACGAATATGTGTTATAGCCACTATCATATTATGGTTCATCAGATACTGCCTAATGCAATTGTCCCTATTATTTCCTTATTGCCATTTTCTATGATGGCAATGATTAGCTGCGAAGCGGGACTAACATTTTTAGGTCTTGGTGAGGAAAGTTCTGCATCTTGGGGAAATCTTATGAAAGAAGGTGTCACCGCCTTCCCTTCAGAAAGCGCTATTCTTTGGCCCCCAGCTATTATGCTTACAGCATTGCTGATTGCCATAGCATTGATAGGAGATGGTATTCGTGATGCCCTGGATCCTAAGTTACAAGACTAACTTAAAGATCTCTCGAAATTAAGAAGGATATTTTGGATTCGTTCTCCCGCGCAATAATGGCGCTCACCATTACTTCCAATTACTCTATGACAAGGAAAAAATAGAAGAAAGGGATTGTTTTTGCAAGCTGATCCTACAGTGTGCGGATGCGTGTCTGTTTCTCTAGCGATTTCTCCGTATGTGCGTGTTTGTCCAAAAGGGATATTTGCAACGCAATCGAGTATCATTTTTTGCTGTTTAGATAAAATAGATCCATTGATGTAAGAAGAACGTGGAATGTTTAGTTTTTGCGAATATTTAGCACACAATAGAACAATTTCTTCCATAGCTTTGTGTGATCCTGGGCCAAGAAATAAGCAAGAAAAAACAGGAGCTACGGAAAGTTGAGTTTTTACAACGGCATTATTGTGAAAATGAACAATGACTTGTAGAGGAGGATGCTTAGCTATCTGCAAGCCTTGAGAACAGGCTTGCGATAGAGAAAATTTAGAATCGTCAGAAACTAGGTAAAGATTCTCGGACATGAAAGCAAACTACATTATCCCGCATTATTAAGTCTCTCAAACTTCGTTTTTGAGACTAAGCGTCCACGGTGATACCATTCACATTTATAGACACCGGCAGCGTAGATTTTTCTCATACCATGAGGGAAATTATTTCTCCAAGACACTTCTTCTGCAATAACTTCGTCTTCATTATAGCGTAATTCACATCCTTCCTTCGATCCTTTTACAAAAGGGATCTCAGCTGCTTTACAACCGTTTTTAAATACTGTTGTAGTGCCATCTTGATACCCGTAACGCCATTCTTCAATAGTACTAGGTATTCCTCCTGGGAGATAAGTTAAACGCAATCCATGAGGTTGGCCATTAGTGTAGTGAGTGACAGTTTCAGGATCTCTAGTAGCATAGAAGGTAGTTCTTTTCACCATAATACCGTCGTTAAAAGTTTCTTCGGAAAGAAGGACATTATTTGGAGAAAAGTTAGAACGTATACCTTCGCCGTTACGAATTGTTGATGAATATTTTCCATTAAATGAGGAATAGCTCCCTTCAATTACGCGACCTTGATAGGTAGTCTCAGTGAAATAAGGTTCAGTAATAGTATCATTATTTTTATTGTCTGGCCAACGCGTGACAACAAGAGAGCCATCTTCTTGGAAGATTTCTTCTTGAGAAGGCAGACCATTAGAAAAGAACGTTTTGTGGGAAACGAGCCTTCCTTGATCATAAGTCTTCACTACAGAAAGAGTTGTGGAGTGGGGAAAGGTTAACGTTATCTCTCCATGAAGAAGGCCTTGAACGTAAATTTCATAAAGGGTAGATCCGTCTTTTAAAACTTTGGTGATTGTTCCATCACAACCCCGTTTTACCCAATCTCTTCCTGATACGATAATCCCGTAGTTATTCCGGAAAGTCTCCTTCATAACTGAAGAATCTTGTTTTAGAGCTGACCCATAGGTAAAGCATGAGAAAGAGAGTGCGCAAACGCAAAAAAGCAGCTGTTTCATGAATCGATCGTTCCTTTTGTATCGTTTATTTGCGTGTTAAGCATAGCAAGTAAACGCTCATGTTCTTCTTCTATTTCTTGATTAGATAATGTTCTTTCCTTGTCTTGAAATACAAGGCGTAAGGAAACATTTTTATTCTGAGTAGTAGGGTTCTTATTTTGATATATACTGATAATGGAAACACTTTCAAGCCATTTAGAATGGAAACTTAAAAGTTTCTTCCGTAAAGAATCCGCTGGTACAGACTCATGAACTGTCAATGTTATATCCCGGAATGAAGAGGGATAAATAGGATAAGGTTTATATAAGTGTAAGGATTTCTTCTGTGTATGTAGAAGAGAATCTAACGAAAGTTCGGCAAAGAATACAGTATGCTTGATCTGGGCTTTTTTACATAACTGTGGATGTAGTGTTCCAAATCGTCCTAATGCATGTTTATGAAGATAAATCTCTGCTTGTTGGTAAGGATGGAAGTTTGCATGATTACTAGGCTGGATTGTATAGGCCTGTGAAGAAACATGTAGGTGTTGAAATAGTTTTTCAAGCCATCCTTTTATTGAATAAAATGATAAAGGACGCTCATGAGATATCCAAGATAACTCTTCTGCTTGTCCTGATAGGATGATTCCTAGACTTTGTGTTTCTTGATATTTTGAATCTTTCTTTATGTAAGTTGTTCCCAGCTCAAAAGCATGTATGTAGGGCGCTTGTCTATTGAGATTTGTTGCTGTGCTTTTTAATAATCCGGGAAGTAAAGAATCACGCAACACAGTAGCTTGCTTGGATCCCTGTAAAGAGATGCGATCAGTTTCTTCTCTAGTGAATGCGGCTATTTCTGCATCTAGAAGATCACATGTGAAAAACTGTTGCAATCCTGAATTTGCTAAAAAGTCTACAATCTCTCGTTTGAGAGAGTACATAGGACTGTAAATAGCAGGAGCTTTCTTATTCGCTATTTTCCATGGCTGTGTTCTGCAGATTTCCTCAACAAGATCAATCTCTTCATGGATGTCATGGCGATAAGAAGGAACTTTTACGGATAAAATAGCGTTTTCTTTAGAAGTAATGCTAAATCCTAAGGAAGTCAGTTCGTGACTTATTTGAGAAGAGTTTAGAGATGTTCCGAGAATTTTCTCTATAAGTTCTGTACGTAAGGATAAATTGGGGGGTTGAGGTATAGAACCTAAAACATGGATGGGGGATATCTGAGCACTAGGGAAAAGCTTTTGTATATAATGAATGGCTGCATAGAGAGAAAGCAAAACATTATTCGGATCAATGCCTCTTGTGAAACGGTATGCAGCTTCAGAATGTAGGGGGATATGTGTTTGAGAGGCACGTATGACTTTTGGAAGAAAGTAAGCGGCTTCTAAGATAATCTCTGTTGTTGAATCATTGAATGATGAATCTAAACTTCCCATCACACCCGCTAAACCTACCGTATGATCTTTGTCACAGATGATAGCTGTTCCTTGAGGGACAAGGACTTCTTCATTATTTAGAAGTTTTAAAGATTCATCTTTTTGTGCTTTTTGAACATGCAGAGAATCAATATCCACAGTTTTAGCATCATAAACATGTAAAGGCTGTCCTAAAGAGAGCATAATGTAATTAGTGATGTCTATGATGGAATTAATAGACTTTTGTTTGAGTTCTCCAAGGGCATTTTGCAGGTCCTGAGAAGAAACCTCTGCAGAGATTCCGGAAATTTTTACACAACAGAAGATAGGACAAAGATGCTCATCTTGTGATGGCTGTTCTTTTGCAGTTGTTTCTAGGGGAGTAAACACAAATTCTGGAGGTAGAGTAAGATCTACGTCTGTTATATGGGTAATTTCTCTAGCAAGGCCTAGAAGTGAGGCGCAATGACCTAAGTTAGGAGTTAAGGAACACTCAATAAATGTATCGGCAAGAAGTGCGCAGGCACTTTCTCCTAAAGGCGTGTTTTGAGGAAATTCAAAAAGTCCTCTTTCTGTTGTCTGCAGATGAGCAAAGCCTAATTCATCTGCACCGCAACACATACCTTGGGATTCTACACCACGCAGTTTAGATTTTTTTATTGTGTAAGCGTTGCCTTCGTGATCATGCAGTTTTGCTCCTGGAAGGGCTAAAGGGACTATGATATCAGGACGGCAGTTAGGAGCCCCACAAACTATTTGATGTTCTTGTTGTCCATCAAAAAGAGTAGCGACTACGAGTTTATCTGCATTAGGATGGGGAACTGTTTTTAGTACTTTTGCTGTGACGATAGAAGAGAATGAACATGTAAGAAGTGTTTCTATTTCAGTTTCTATTCCTATATGATCACAAGCTTCTATAATTTGTTTTATAGGTAAAGGAGAAGAAAAAAATCTTTGTAATAAGGATAAAGAAACTCGCATGGATATTAAAGATGAGACGTTTTTATGACAGATTTTACGAGGAGGAGTGTATAGTGGCAAGTATTTTAATGTTTAGAGAGAAGCTAAGTTTTAGGAGTAATCTTTAATGACCTTGCAAAAAACGACTCGATGGCTATGGCAAGCATTAGTTTTAAGTGCAGTATTAAATATTGTTTTCTTACTTTTATTTTACTCAACTATCTTTCGAAAGGATATTTATAAACTACGTTTATTTTCTGGTCCTTTGGTGGCTAAGAGTTGTCGGGTGAAATATATTCCCGAAGATTTCCTAAGGAATTTATCAGAAGCTTCCCTCGAGGAGTTGTATCGTTTATTGGATGAAGATCATTTACTTTATGGACGTCCGCTAAAATTATGGGCATTAAGTGTAGCTATCCATACTTATGATGTGGATGTGGGCAGTGCGCTTCCTCATCCTCTGACATTCACACAATTGCGTAGTAATGGAAAAACCTGGTTACTTCCGAATATCGATGAGAAAGAGTATGGCATAGTGCGTCGTTATTTATCTCGGGAGCGTTATCCTTTTACATCTCGAGGTTTGTTTGTTTCCATCTCTAAAAATTTAGAGCGAGGCGCTGTTGACGAAGATTGTTTATACCATTTTTGTCATACTCCTGAATTTCTCTATTTGCGTACTTTACTTTGTGGTGCTGATGAGCATGTGGCCTCTGTTGCTTCCTTAGCAAGAATGGTAATACGTAATGAAGAGCAAATATTTTTTTCTCTATGTAATGAAAACAACCGTGCTATGGAAATTTCTGATCAACAACGACAAAAAATTTTATCTGCATATATGAATTTAGGAGAGCCTTTAGCAGCTTTATTATTACTTGTTCATGATGAAGACTGGGTGATTCATGAGTTTACAGATGAGGCCTTAAAGAAATTTATTGGTCTTCTTCCTAAAGAATCTCCCTATAGTCAAAGTTTTATTTCTCGTGTCGCCTCAACACGAGGTTCTTTTGTTGTAAATGATGTGACTACGGTAGAAACGCTTGTTGCTGATACGCAAGAGGTTATTTGCCAAGATTATATTGTAAAAGATGGAGATTCTTTATGGCTGATAGCACGTCGTTTTGGAGTGACTATTGATGAGATTATGCGTTTGAATCACATGAGTCATCATCGTCTATTGCCGGGGAAATGTCTAAAGCTTCCTCTAAAGTCGTCATAGGCACAAGATCTATTCCTCCTGGATGCCAGGGACCACATTTTCCTATTCTTTTTATTGTTAATCCGAGACCTTTGATGCATCCATGGTGTTTTAGAGCCTGCAGGCCATATTGTGAGCATGTGGGGAAAAACCTACATGGACTTCCTAACAAAGGGGAGATTGTCCATCTATAGATATGGATAAGAGCACGGCATAGGTGCATGGGTAGGTTTTTAATAAGCAATTTAAATGACATTGAATACGTCTTTGAGTAGAGCGACAGAAACTTCTAGCATAATCAACCAAATAATCGTCCATTCTAATGATGATGAGTGTTGGTGATTGAGTTGGTCATTTAAAATTTCCAATACGTCCCCAAGGATTGTTAATCTATGATTGAGAACATTAATTCTGGCATTAATATCTAAGCAATTAAGAACATCAATATAAATAGGTTGTGTTTGCGGATGTTCCCAGAAAAAGTCCGGTTCATCAAGAATATCAGAATGAAGATTTACAGAGGCTTTATCTAAAAATAATTTACCAATTTTTTTTGCTATTGCCTTTCTTGGCATGGAGATTTTCCCTTTTGTAGCCAAGTCTTGAGGTAGGCGCTTTGAGTCCTCAATAGTTTTATAAATAGTAGCTTCAAATATGGTGAGCTTTACGGATTGAGCAAGACCAAAAGATATAGCTAGCTTTGTATTGAGTTGCGAATCTGCTAGTATCAATCTATCCCTACGTATTTGAAGTTTTTCTCCATAATGGAAATTATAACAATCGACTTCTGGTTGAGGAAGGATTTCTGGAGAGGCTGTGACGATAGATTGTAGGATTTTGATTTCTTCAAATTCTTCCCACCCCCAAAATACAGCAACTCCAAAGGGGAAAAATACGGCAATCTTGTCACATTCATCGGGATTTTCCGAGGAGACTAAAACATATTCCCTAGATAAGATTGTGGGAAAGCGGGTTTTTAGCAAGTGAAAGAGCACGTGCAAGTTATAAGATGAAGCTGTGCAATGGGCAGTACAACGCATGATTCTTAGAAACTATTGTTAAATCTTTCTCTAATCTACTTCATTTTTACTCAGTCGGAAACATTTTTTTTCTTGAGGTAAAGGGGATTTCCTAGCTAAGCTATCTTTTTTGCGGAAGTGGCGGAATTGGTATACGCGCTATCTTGAGGTGGTAGTGGAGCTTTCCTTAGGGGTTCGAGTCCCCTCTTTCGCAATGGAAGTTGCTCATTAGGCCTCTTCTTCTTGATTTCTTTATCTTGAATTTTCATAGTGAGCATAGTTTCAAGTTTGGGGTGTAAACCTTGCGGTTTCTTTCGGTTTTTTTCTTTTTATTTTTATCATTGTTATCGGTAAGTCTCCCAGTTTTTTCTGAGCATTATATTTCTGAGGACGAAAAATTTTATATAGATCGGTTTAATTTTTCGGGAGAGTTTCCTGATATGGAAACTATGGAAATTCATGCACAGAGAAAAAAACGGGTGCATTTTGATGCTTCTGGAGAGTTTCCACAATTAGAATCTATTGTTTACAATGGGTCATTTGGATTTTTACGAGCCAAGTTGACGGGGAATTATCCTGAGCTCACTTCTTTAGCATTCGCCTGTTCATCATGTAAGATGGATTTAGATTTCCGAGGAAATTGGTATCAAAATACTACGATTTCTGTGAGTAATGAGTCAGAACCTCTTACATTGACTTTCCCTAAAAATGTTGGTGTGATCGTGCATACGAAAGTATCTACAAAGGGGAAGGTAGTTTTAGAGGGGGATTTCGAAAAACGTGGCCGCGGTATTTGGAATAAAACTTATCACAATTCTTTAGTGGGTATAGCGCCTATTACTTTAGTCTTTGAAGTTCGCAGTGGCTCTGGGGGAACGATTACTCTCCGATAGAGTCTTAGTCTTATCCTTATGAATTATACTTTCAAATATTCGAATAATCTTTTCTGAAAATTCCAAGTGAAAATCTGATAGATGTAAGAGATCTTGGAATTTTTTAGCATGGATAAGAGCAAAGAGAATTTGCTCTTCTTCATTTTCTATCATGACGGCACCTTCAGGACCGTGATCTAGACAGAATTTTAAGCCTTTATAACGATAGAAATTTGGAGAAATAATAGTTTTCTTACAGTAGGTGCATACTGAGGATAGGTCTAGAATCCCTTCGTATTGTAAAAGTTTAAGTAAGAAAGTTGCCGAAAACATTTCAGGATTTTTACTTTCCGGTAAGCGATATAAGAAATTTAAAAATAAGGAAAAAAGTTCTTGTGAGGGCTTTTCTTGCCACTGTGATTCTAAAATGCCCTGAGCCATTTTCCCTGCTGCTTGCAGGAGGGAAAGAGAGGATTTTATTTCTGAAAATGTATTTTTTATCTCTGCAGAGATTAGTTTGCGCATTTTTGGCGGAGAGTAATCGAGACTATAAATCCCCAAGGACAGGGGGATAAGAGTTTCTCTGAAATCGCAATAGATAGATTGGCCCTGCTTTGCAAAAAATGTAAGAAGTCCCAGGGGAGAAAATACTGTGGTCACACAATGATTTTTCCCTAAGGGAAGATTTTGTAGGGCAATAGCCGGAGTAAGGGTGTGCATGTCTTTAGTTTATAGATTCTACAGAGTTTAATTTGAGATAATAAGAAAGTAGTTGAGGGTAGCTAGGGAGTCCTGGATAAAAATCCAGGGTCTGTGTTTTGGGATTTAAAAATCCTGTTTGTTGTTTTCTATAACATACGACAGAAAGACACGGGGCGCCAATAATATAATTATAGCTTAACAGTTGGTTCATTGTTTGTTGGTTAATTACTCGAGCTTTACATTCGATGAGCAAAAGTGGTTTTGGATTCCCCAAATTATAAGTTTTTCCTTCAAAATTCGTATAAGTTGCTGGCGTGATAACAAGAAGATCTGGACGACGGCGCGGAAGGCGGATATCCTTACGGGTAAGAAGGGGGAGTAGGGTTTTAAGCCCCTTTTCTACGATAATCAAAGATGAGGGATAAAGCAATTCTTCGGTTAAAAAGGCAATAAGCTCCTGGCGGACTTTTTCTTCGGGTGTTGATGCCAAGATCTTATGCCGTATCGGATCAAAGATCTTTAAAGAACTAGCATTTGTTGTGGATATTTGCTCATTAGAAGATGTGGAATCCTGGGGCGATGATAGGCTCGATGAGGACATAGTTGTCGTCGTTTTGTTTATGGATTAGCTGAATCTTATGCTCTTTTTCATTTAGGAAGACTAGCACTTTATCTCGAGAAGCTTCGAATTTCTTAATAGCTTCATCTTCAGAAAGAACAGGTAGATTGATTTTTTTCTTAGAGAGAGTCTTTTTCGCAGATTCGGGGATATAACCATACTGTTTTAAAGAATCCCACGCATCCATAGTTTCTATGGGCAACATATCATCGTAAAGATGAATAGCCTCTTGAAGCTCAATGATATGCTCTTCTTTTTTTGATAGTCCTATATCATGTTTCTTCTTGTCTTGGGATATTTTTAGATGTTTATTCGCTAAAGTGCGAATTTTTTTAAAGGCCGAAATTACAGCACTATAAGCATTGCTGTGTTGTGTTTTTACTTGGAATGTCTCTTTCCCTACAGTCGCGGTTAGATGCACTTCGGTTCCTTGCTTCTCTTTATGCGATGTCAATACTACATGAATAGAATCTACTACGGGTAGTTGACCGCTTTTTTCAATGATCAACTGACGTAGAGGTTGGGAAATATGGAAGGATTTACCCGTAATTTCTAGGTTGGCAATCTCGTCTCTTGGGGTTTTTTTCTGCCTTGCCGATCGACGTTGAGGATTGTGCATGCCGTCTCCTTATGGTGAAAAGATTTATACAACATATGGAGATGAAAAAATCGAAAAAAAAAAGAGATTCTCCTACTTGTATTATAGGAGGGAAGCTCTTTATTCTAAAAAGTTTTTAACGCACCGAAGAGGGCTCGAACCTCCAACCACCTGGTCCGAAGCCAGGTACTCTATCCGATTGAGCTATCGGTGCCTAAGGAAGCCCTTTTTCAGGGAATCTAAGACCTTTGAGAATAGAAAGCCTAACAGAAGTTTCCCTGAAACTCAAGAAAAACTCCCCTTCTCGCCAAGTTGGGAGTTTTTAGCATAGCGCCAGCATGGTGTCTGTGAGATGGGTAGGGCTTTCTAGGATGACCACTCTTTCCAATACATTAGAGAGTTCTCGGATATTCCCAGGCCAGGAGTAGTCAAGCAGCGCGGTCTTGGCGCTTTCCGAAAGAGTTTTTATAGGTTTATTGTTCAATCTACAAAATTTTTCTAAAAAGTATTGAGATAAGGGGAGAATATCTTCTTTTCTCTCTCTTAGAGGAGGGAGGTAGAGGGGAATGACGTTGAGGCGATAAAATAAGTCTTGTCTGAAGATCTTTTGGTCAACAGCTTCCCTGAGATTGCGGTTTGATGTAGCTAAGATGCGCACATCTACGGAAAGAGTTTTTGTTCCCCCGAGATGTTCGAATTCTTTCTCTTGAATTGCTCTAAGGAGCTTTGCTTGAAGATTAACAGGCACTTCTGTAATTTCATCCAACAATAAAGTCCCTGTATGTGCGAGTTCAAAACGCCCGGCTTTTTTAGCTGTAGCTCCAGTAAAAGCTCCTTTTTCATGACCGAAAAATTCGGATTCTAATAGAGTTTCTGGAATGGCTGCACAATTAACCTTTATGTAAGGTTGGCAAGCTCTGGGAGAATTTCTATGAATGAAAAAAGAAAGCAATTCTTTCCCACATCCTGACTCCCCATGAATAAAGATGTTTGCAGAGCTGTCAGCAGCTTTTTTTGCTTTAGACAACAAATCCTTCATAGAAGGACTTTCGGCAATTAAAGGATGAGATTCTGATGAAATTTGTGACTTTAGCAAAAGATTCTCATTTACAAGATCTTGTAGTTCTTCAGCTTTTGCTATGAAGGCAAATAGAGCTTCTGAGGAGAAAGGCTTAGTGAGATAGTTAAATGCTCCATGGTGCATCGCTTTTACGGCATTTTCTATAGTTCCATACGCAGTAATCACCAAGACAGGGGTTTGCGGAGAGAACTCTTTAGCTATTTTAATAATATCAATACCACTGCCGTCGGGCATATTCATATCCGATATGATCAGGTCGTATTTATCTGAACGTATCTTTTGGGAGCCCTGCTTAACATTATCTGCTGTAAATGGAGAAAATCCTCGAGATAAAAGAAGCTCAGAAAGGAAATCTCTGAGCAAAGGCTCATCATCTACTATTAACACTCTTTCTATGGTCATCGGGCGTTTCATTAATTTTTAATTTAAGATTTCTTATTACTAAATAGAATTAATCTGTGTAAAGAATGGTTTATTTATTCTATATTTCTATTTTAGTTCTTTAATTAAGATTTTTTTTATTGATTTTTAGTAGTTTAAGATAGTAAAATTTTTCGACTTAATTTTATTTAGGGCACTTATAGCATGGCTTCTTCTCCAATACCAAATTCTTTGGTTTCTTCGTTGAATCCAGAAGTTACACAATCTCGTTTATCCTTATTTTCAGATTTAACTTCTCTAGAGAGGGGGGAGATTTCCTCTGCTTGGAAAGCGCGATGTCAGCTTGCCTCATGTATTGGGCTGTTTTGTTTATCTCTTCTTGCTATTTGTGCTGGAACTTTAATTCTAACTTTATTACCGGCCACCCCCATGTTTATTGGGATAGCATTTATTGCCCTCGGTAGCGTTTTGTTGGTTATGAGTTTGCTACTACACTTTTCAGCACGGCCGAATAAGAAAATGGTAGCGCAACAGGTAAATATTCAAGATTTACAGACGCAACTTCAGGGCTTGTTAGCGACAACGGATGCTCGCGGTTTAGCTATAAACGGTTTTGATTCTAATGGCGATCCAAAATTAATAATTCAAGGACGAGAGAATCTATTAGCAAAATTCGATAGAGATTTGCGTAAAAAGGAAGTGGATTTATACCGTCTCATATCTTCTGAAACAGAAAATAGACATCGTGTTTTGTCTGATTTATCAGAATTTCGTGAAATGCAAGAGCGGATTGGTGAGGAGCTTGAGCTTTTATATCGTTCTTACAATCAGCATATAACAGGAACGCGAGATACGGGACGCGACGGGCGTTTGATGGAGCTATGTCAAGAGAGAGATTTGCTCATCCAAGATCTTGCTGATGTGAGTATTGAAAAAGCAAATCAAACCGAGACTATTACAAATTTACAGACCACCTTAAATACTCTTATTCAACGTATCAGATTATTGGAGAATCAAATTTCTACTGATGCTGATAGCGGTCAGCAACATTCAGGATTGGTAACGGGTCTACAACCTCTGTTGCAAGAGCAAAATATTTTATTATCCAGGCTCTCTCAAGCATATGAGGGGCTAATCAATTTATCCCTACGCGATGAGAACTTAACCAATCGACGTATTGATTTAGAGAAAGAAATTCAATCGCTTATTGAAGCTACATCTGAAAGGGTAGTATTTAATCGTGAATACAGAGATAGATATCTACGTTCTTCGGGAACCATAAATCAATTAACGAATAACCTACGTGAAAAAGAAGCAACACTTCTAGGATTTACCCAGGAAATAGAAGCATTAACTGAAGAAGTCGAAAGACTTCGTAATCGCCAACTAGGCGGAGAATATACTCAAGAAGATATCGATGGTTACCGCAACATTATAAGTGTTAAAGAAATGGCTATTGAGCAGCTTCAAGAACAGCTTGTAAGGTACAGACGGCTTCTTGATGAGGCAGTTGCCGTTAATAGCCGCATCTCTCAAGGGGCTCAAGAAAGTGAAAGACAAGCTTTACAAATGGCAGCTTTAGAACAGAGAGAAAGAGTCTTAAATACGAAGATTCTTGCGCTACAAGGGGACATCAATAGACATGAAGCAGAAACACAACGTCTACGTCAGGAAAACGACGAATTGCGAGAGCTGGTATTAACGGCAGAGAGTAATCCGGGCTCTAATGCACAAATAGAGGCTCTTCAAAGAGAAATTCGAAGATTAACAGTAGATTTAGAAGCTGTTATTAGAGAACGAGCAGATCTCTCAGAAGCTCTTTCTGTTGCACGTACACAACTAACAGACTCGCAATTGCGCTATGCAACCCTTAGAGAGGAAGTTCTAGGCAAGGATGAGGAAATAACAGGTCTTAAAATAGAACTTGATAGACTTCGTACGAATATTCAGTCTTACGATAGCGATATTGATAATCTGCACCGTTCTTTACAAGGTGAGGTAGAATTAAGAAATTCTATAGATGTCTTAAGAAATGAGATTGATAGATTAGAGCAAGAAAAACGCAATCTTAATGCACGCCTATTGGACGCGGTTGAGCAAAACCGTACGAATATAGAACTGTTACAACAAAGTGAGCAGGAAAAAGAAAGGCTTATTCAAGAGATTCAAGGTTTACGTATACGGCATGATCAAGAAAAGTTTGCTTTACAAGAGCAGGTAGCTCAACTAGAAGAGACCATGCGGGATCGTCACCTGCAGCATATAGAAGAGACCTCGCGATTGAAATTAGAAAATAATCAGATGGAAAATCTTCTCAGAGATGCAAATAGACTTGCTGAACATAGCGAGGAGGGTGCTATGCAGATGCTGGCCACACAGTTGATTGCTTTATCCTCCCATATTAAGCAGAGGAAAAAAAACGAAACTCAACGTCTCGAATTTTCGGAGATGCTTGCTTTTACTGCTCCAAGATTTTTCGGTCACATAGGAACAGGCCTTTCCTGCAGGCAATTGCGTCCTGGAGTATATTTAGAAGTAGAACTACCAGAGGGTGCTACAGATGCTCAAAAGCGTGCTGTTATCGAACAGCGTTGCCTGCGTGAATGGTTCTTAGCTTTGTTGGG
Organism: Chlamydia poikilotherma; assembly: GCF_900239975.1. Classification (NCBI taxonomy): domain Bacteria; kingdom Pseudomonadati; phylum Chlamydiota; class Chlamydiia; order Chlamydiales; family Chlamydiaceae; genus Chlamydia; species Chlamydia poikilotherma. The sequence continues at coordinate 166,073 of NZ_LS992154.1, forward strand.
CTTCTTCACTATAGATCAGATAGAGGCGATGTCGCAAAGAGCTAACGCATTAGTTGCAACATCTCAGGGACAACCACATTTGGATGAGTTATTTGATGAATTGGCCGGAGAATTCCCTGAAATTCGTACTTCTTCGGGAACACTTACCGAATGGTTGTCAACTTGCTATAGCTACGTGACAGACCTACCGATTTTCAATGATTATTCACGTTGGACAGGTTTCTTATTCTCGATGTTGCAGAAAATGCATAGAGGAACAGGAGGCCTGTTAGAGAACTACTCTGAAGAAGAAAATAGCTTCTTAAGAGCTATGTCAAACTTCTCTGGTAAGATTCCTTTAGTTTTAGGAAGTATTGGTCACGGTGAGGGTACAACACCAGGAGCTGCAAATCCTTTAGGAGATTTGAACTATGAGAACCTAGGAAATATTACATGGAATCGTTTAATAAGAGTTGTAGAGGAGCTTTTATCTGTGAGAAGTAGTCTTAATGGCCCGCTTATCTTAGAAGTACATGATGTTTGTGAAAGCGCTGTGAGGACAGTAACTGCTGGAGTTTATACTGATACGTTAACCCGACAGTACCCACCAACTAGATGGAATCCTCCAAACGATCTTTAATTCTTTATTTTAGGGTTGAGGAATCTTTAGAGTGAAGGTGATATTTGCGTTAGCATTTTCTACGTGAATGTCACCACAGTGCAAACGCATGATCTTTAAAGCTTCTGCCAACCCTAAACCATTTCCTTGAGCTTTCGTTGTAAAAAATGGAATAAACAGCTTATCGAAAATCTCTTGAGAGATCTGACCCGGATTTGTTACTGAAATATCTCCTGACGAGTGTAGGGTAACTGTCATAGGGGATTTTGTTGCTTCAGCAGCGTTTTTTACAAGATTCCACACCACGCTATTCATTCTATCAGGATCTATAGAACGTATTATAGAAATTGAAGTCTCACGTTCGAATTTGCAAAAGGGAAATGTGATTGATAATAGGGGAATAAGTGATGAAAAAAAATCTTGTAGGTCTATAGCTTTTAGATTTAGTGGTTGGGATTTTGTATACTCTAACATTGAAGAAACTAAAGTGTTTAAAGAACGTGTTCCATCAATGATTGAGGAAAGCATACGCTGATGACGTGGGGATGAGAGCTCTTCTTTTAATATGGAGGCAAATCCCGCAATACCACTTAAGGGATTGCGAATTTCATGAGCTAGGGTTGCTGTCATTTTTCCTAGTTCAGCTATATTTTTATATCTTTCAATAGCATTTTCTAATTGCTTATATTCTGAGCGATCTCGAATTAATAGAAAAAGGTAACCATTTAAGGAGTTTCTTCTTATGAAGATTTCCGCATCACGATCTTGATCATTTTTCGATAATGTTAGACGTAATGTTTTTGGGGAGGGTAAAGATTGCAAAGCTTCATTTATAGAAAATCCAAAGAAAGTTTCTGGGAAAAAATCTGTGAAGGGTTTTTGCAGTATTTCTAATTCTTCAGGAACACCTAAAATTTCACGAGCTTGTGAATTAAAAATTAAAATGTTGCCTACTTCTGAGAGTAGGATAATCCCATCGGGAATCGCTGTAAGAATAGTATCTGCTTCTTTATAAGATTGGGTGATACGAGATTTGATCTCTATCAACTCTTGAGTTGAAGAACATGATTTACAATCGTTGCTGCTCATAAATCCCTAACTCTTTTTTTCTCTGGAGATAGTTGAGTTTGTCCGTATCAAGAATTTTCGTGATGATTTCTCGAATATCCGAGAGTTCTTCTTGAATGTCTTGAGGTAATACCGAAGTAAAACAATGCCGAAATTCTTTAATCTGGTTATCAACTTTGTCTATACAAGATAGAAGTGTTTTTTTCTGCTGTAATACTTTTTCAAGTTCTATAGGAGTTAATGAAGGCTCTGTTTCAGTAAGATCAAGAATAGCTAAGAAAAAGCCTTTCTTTTTTTTAAGGAGAAGTAGGAGAGCTTGTTCTTTCATAGGAAGCAAGGGGTTCGGCACGTAGCTTTTCTTAAAAAAAACTACTAACGAATTTATTAGCAACCTGAAAAAACTTAGAAAGAAAACTTATGCCGGCGATTGGACTCGAACCAACACCTTATTGCTAAGAGTAGATTTTGAGTCTACCGCGTCTACCATTCCGCCACGCCGGCATAAAGTGCGTCTACACTGTACGTGTTCTTTTCTAATAAGCGCAAGGGAAATCTCTTAAGATAGGGGAGATGGGGGAGTTTCTATAGGCTGACCTTTTTCTAGATCATAGAGCATTTCTATAGCTAGGTAGGTTCCCTTATCTTTGCGTGTTAGGGTTATGAGAAATTCCTCGTTTTGTAGAGTTGTTTCTGTGGTTATAAAATCTATAGAACATGGATAGGTATTTTTCTTTTTATAGAGAGATCGCAAGAGAGAACTCAGAGAATCCATAGAAAGTTTTTTATCGGTGAATAAAAGAGCAGCGTTTCCATTAAGATGCTTAATAGAAAGTGTTTCCCCTGAAGCTTTCAGAAAACGAAAATGTTTATGACAACAAAATCCTTCGACTATGGAGATGGTATTGTGTGTATTTAATAAACGCGTAATATCAATAATTCTTGAATGTATGGGAAAGATTTTACACAAGCTATGGTTCAATCCGTCACAATCATAGAGGGTGCCATTCTCCGTTTCTATAGAAATTAAGGATCCATGACAATGAAACGAATATCTAGTGATTACCCGGCGTTGTGGAGTAGGCCAGGAATATTTAGGTAAAGGATTTTCCCGGCTTTCGGGATAAATAACGACAGAATGTCCTTGTTGTGAGGTGATTCTCCCCGCACGTATATGCCTATGAGGTGTTTCTGTAGAATTTGTACAACTACAGATTAAGGGAAATAGAAAAAATCCTAAACTTGTCTTAATAAGAATCCTGTGCACAGGTTAGAATCTCTCCTAATGTTTTTAGTCATTCTAGAGAAATAAAGCATAACTTCTAAAGCTTATTTCATTACGTTGTAGATTTACTATATTCAGTTAGGGGAAAAATATAATAGGGTGGGGTTAGGGTAGCCGTGAATATCAACAATTATCAGGTTTTCTTTTTTGATTTAGATGGTTTGGTTATCGATACTGAACCTTTATATTATAGGGCTTTTTTAGAGGCATGTAGAGAGCATGGGCTCGATGTTACTATGGATTTCTCTACATATTATTTATTTTCGATGTTGGGAAGAGAAGTTTTCAAACAGAAATTCTTAGAGATTTACCCTAATACAGAATCTTTTTTTCCACAGTGTTTTCACGATCGAGAACATATCTATAGGGAATTAATACAAACTGAGGTTCCTTCTTTACTTCCTGGTGTTGAAGATTTTCTAGGATTGCTATTAGCTGAAAATAAAACTGTAGGTGTGGTTACAAATTCCTCAGAAGTGCTTATCCAACGTTTTCGTGAGGTCCTTCCTATGCTTAATCAGTTTCAATTTTGGGTAACTCGTGAAGATTATCAACGTCCTAAACCTTATCCCGATAGTTATCAACACGCCTACGAAGCATTTGTTCAAGAAGGAGAGAAGGTCGTAGGTTTTGAAGATAGTGTAAAGGGGTTGCGTGCTCTTACAGGGATTCCAGCAACATTAGTTGCTGTGAATGCAATGTTACCGTTGTCTCGAGATAGTCACGAAGATTTTTGTGAGAAAGATTTTCACTATTTCGTGTCTTTCAATGAATTGATCGCACATTCCGAAGTGCAAAACCAATTATAAGGTTCAGGGTAACATACGTGATGCAAAGATAACGCGTAGCTAGGAGCTGTGGGTGGTCCTTGTCTACGATTTTTCTTTTCTAGGATCTCCTGGATATAATCTGGAGGATATTTTCTTTTGCTAATATCTAAAAGAGATCCGACGATATTCCTTACCATTTTATACAAAAAACCATTCCCTTTACAGATGATGGTTACCGTTTCTTCCTTATCTATAACCTCTAGTTTGAATAACGTTCTTACTGTAGAGTTATAGTTTCTTCCGTGATTTGCGAAAGAGGCGAAATCATGAGTTCCTAATAGGTATGTGGTTCCTTTTTGCATAAGATCTACATCTAAAAGATGTCGTGGGTAATAGGAAAAATAACGTTCCCAGGGAAGAGGTTTCTGAGATCTTGTGAGTGAATAGTGATATTCTTTAGCGATAGCTGCAAAGCGAGAATGAAAATTGTCATCAGCAAGAACAACATCACGAACAACAATGTCTTTGGGTAAAATAGCATTGAGCATTTTTTTTATGTTCCGAACTTGTGAAAACAGCGGGTGGTTGGGTTGTGAAAAATGTGCTACTTGACCAAAAGCATGAACTCCCGAATCAGTACGTCCTGAAGAGGTTACAACGATACGTTTTCCTAAAATTCCTTCTAGTGATTTTTCTATAACTTCTTGAATAGAGAGATCATTAGGTTGTCTTTGCCAGCCGGCATAGGCAGTTCCTTGATAGGCTAAGAGTAGAACGACTCGTGTCATAGCAAGGCTAGAGCGATGGTTAAATCTTCAGGGTAAGTAATTTTTATCTGAGGATGTCTATTGGATACTAAAGATACGGGAATATTTAAAAGTTCCGCAGCCTGTGTATCATCAACTAAGGTAATTCCTTCCTTATTAGCGAATTCAAGGCCTGCTAACAATATCTCTGTCTTTATACATTGAGGTGTATGAACAATGGAGAGAGCGTCACGATCTAAAGTTTTTACAGGATTGCGTTGTTTGATTGTATAGGGAACGTTAGATACTAACGTTGCCGCTCCTGTTTGTTGAGCTGTAGCAATAAGTTCGCTAACCTCATCAGGATAGATAAAAGGTCGAACACCATCATGAATTAATACCCAGGGATTACTAACATGTTGTAGCCCTGAAAAAACAGAATCTTGACGACGCGTTCCAGATTGCGCGAATTTTACAGAATATCCTTCAAAAATATAGTGATAGCTTGGATCACAAACAACAATAATTTCAGTAATTTGAGGGATATGAAGAGCTGTTTTTAATGCATGTAGAATAAGGGGCTGACCTTGAAAAGGTAGATATTGTTTAGGTTGATTTGCTCCAAAGCGTTCTCCTTTACCCCCACTAAGTAAAATCAAAGAACATTTAAGATCCATATACACACCGTACACAACAAATTTCTGGAGGAGAACAGAAGCGTAATCTTTTAAATCCTCCAAGACCGCGATTTACATATAATTGCCTTTTCCCTTCTCCGAATAGGAAATGACCCCGAGCTAGATCTGGATTTTCTAATCCAGAGATTTTATTCATAATCCTATTGGCAAACTTAGGCCAGGGGATAGAAATTTGCGGCCCATGTGTATGGCCAGAAAATATAATATCTCCGGGATATGGCTCTAGCTGGTGTAGAGTATCGGGATTGTGAGAAAGGATAATGCCAGGTAAGGAAGGATTATAGTGGATAAACGCTTTTTCAGGATCAAATTGTTTAGCAAAAAGATCTCCTAAACCAACAATGTTTATCATATCAGTAATTATGTGACTTTCATTATGCAATAATCGGATAGGTGTATTTTTTAATAACTGTAAGAGTTCTTTATTAGGTTCTTGTCTTTCAAGTCCTTCAGCATACGTATAACCTTGAGAGCCGAATAGTCCTTGGGTTATTGAAACGAAAGCCCGTTTTAATGGTTGGCTACTTTTCATGGAAATAATATCTATCTTTCCCTGACTATTGCGTGAGATATAAGATTGGTAATCGTGATTTCCAAGAATGGCAAATGTCCCCAAAGGTGCGTGTAAAGTATTTAAAAAAGCCTCTAATCGCGAACGATCTTCTATTTGTGCTCGGCAAAGGAAATCGCCAGAAAATAAGAGAATATCTGGAGAGAATCGCGAGATCTTTGAAGAAACTTTTTTAAGGAATTTTTTGGGAACGAATTTGTGAAAATGTAAGTCGGAGATTTGAGCAATGCGCAACCCGTGAAGGTGAGCATACTTTTTAGGCAGCTTCCATGTTAATAAAGATGTTCGCAACCAGTTCGGCTCTATAAAATTTGCCCATGAAAAGGCAGCGAGAGGAACTGCAGCAGCTAAAGATAAAGAAGCTAAGACCACAATAACACTATAAATATATTTTCTCCTCGTCCTACAGGACGAGGATCCTGAAAAAGAGCCAAATCTTAATTTTATTTTACGATATGATTGGAAAGAGCTTTTGTCATTTGAAACATATCGATTGGGTTTTTAGAACCAAAGACTTTAGCTAGGGCGTCATCGGGGAGGATATTTCTTTTATTCTTAGGGTCTTGAAGGTTATTTTTTTTAATATAGTCCCATACTTTTTTTACAATTTCAGTGCGGGGCATTGGTCCCTTGCCAACGATAGTTGCTAAATCGGGGGTAATATTGACAGGGTTCATAAAAGCAGAGTTTTTGTTTTTTTGACTCATCGGTTACTCCTAGTAAAGGTGGTACGAAGAGACACAAGCTCTTCATCGCAACTTTTTTATCTTTCAAGAAGGTTTCTCGTCAAAACAAAAAAACAGAATTCGTTCCTCAATTACTCTTTATTAAGGCTTTAAGTGGCAATCTGGACGGGGTTGTGGTGAGATAAAGAATAAGAAGAAATATTGAGGGAATCTCTAGAAAAATTTACAAAAATAGGACACGTTGACTTTATTGTTTTTGCTTTTCTACAATCCTAATATTAAGTCTTTTTAAGAGCATGTATGCACGAAAGTTTAGATAAACGGTTAGAATGTCTGGTAGTTGGCTTGGCTTTAGCCGGGAGGTCTCTTTGACCTTGAGGGTAAGAGACAAGAGTTGGCTAAATTAGAAGATCAGACCTTGAAAGAGGACTTTTGGCAAGATGTTGCTAACGCGGGAAAAATTTCTGAACGTATTGCTTCGTTAAAACGACAAATTTCCGATTATGAAGAATTCAAAAGTAAGGTTGATAATCTGACTTTTTTCTTAAATGATAGTGAAGCTTCTTCAGATCCCGAATTTCGTGAAGATTTAGAAAAAGAATTCTCTGTTTGTGAAAATATCCTTTCAGAATGGGAAACGCAACGTTTGCTTTCTGGTGAGGTCGATAAAAATCCTTGCTTTTTAACGATCAATGCTGGTGCTGGAGGCACAGAATCTTGTGATTGGGTGGAAATGCTTTTTAGGATGTATTCTCGTTGGGCATCCCAACATCAATGGAAAGTCGAGGTTATAGATCGTCAAGAAGGGGATGTTGCCGGGATTAAGCATATTACTGTAAAGTTTTCAGGAAACTATGCTTATGGTTATGCTAAAGCCGAGCGTGGTGTGCATAGATTAGTACGTATTTCTCCCTTCGATAGTAACGCAAAACGTCATACGAGCTTTGCTTCTGTAGACGTGTATCCTGAAATTGATGATGAGATAGAAATTGATATTCGTCCAAATGATTTGCGTATTGATACGTATCGGTCTTCAGGAGCAGGGGGACAACATGTCAATGTTACTGACTCTGCAGTGAGAATTACTCATATCCCCACAGGAATTATTGTTTCTTGTCAAAGTGAGCGTAGCCAAATTCAGAATCGTGAAAGTTGTATGAAGATGTTGCGCGCAAGAATGTATCAACAGATTCTTCAAGAACGGTTAGAAAAGCAACTTCTTGATAGGAAAAATAAAAAAGAAATTGCTTGGGGTTCGCAAATTCGTAATTATGTCTTTCAGCCTTATACTTTGGTCAAGGATGTGCGTACAGGGCATGAGACCGGTAATGTTCAGGCTATGATGGACGGAGAATTGCTAGATGATTTCGTCAAAGCGTATTTAGCAGAGTATGGAGAAGTCTCATGACAGAGAACAAAGATACAGGAGTTCCTGGATTAGAAATACGTTATACACTTCCTAGTGATGGCGTGTATATGCAGCAATGGTTAAATGATCCTAAGATCCTTCGAGGATTTCCTTTGAAAACCGAAGTAGAAATTCGTGATAGCGTAAATTTTTGGGTAGGATTTTATCGATATCACAGTAGTTTAACAGCCGTGTATGAAGGGGAAGTTGCTGGAGTCGCTACTCTTATTTTAAATCCCTATATTAAAGTGTCCCATCATTCATTACTTTCCATTATTGTTGGAGAGTCTTATCGAAATAAGGGTATAGGAACAGCTCTGTTAAACAACCTATGCCATTTGGCTAAAAGTCGTTTTCATTTAGAGATTCTCTATTTAGAAGTCTATGAGGAAAATCCTGCCATAGATTTGTATAAACGTTTTGGTTTTATTGAAGTAGGAAAACAACGGCGTTTTTACAAGGATGAGATAGGATATCTTGCCAAAATTACCATGGAAAAAGATCTTTAAATGCTTGTGCTAAAATCTATTTTATAAGTCTTAGTGTTGTATGGCATTTCAGAAAATCCGTAGGGTCCTTAAAAAATTTTCTCGATCACTTCTTTTCACTAAGTCTTCTTCCGCCAATCTAGTGGGGATTTACAATCCTGTTTATATAAGATCTTCTATTCCTATCGATTATGCTCCTGGAAAAGTGTATGATCTAGAAAGGATATATCAAGATCTCAATTTAAGATTGTTTGAGGGTTCTTTGAATTTAAAAATCGGATGGTTTGGTCGAGAACGCTTGGGGAATGCACGCAGGGTTGTTTTAGGATCTTATCATGAAGAAGAACAACTAATACGTATACACCGTTCATTAGATCGTGAAGATATTCCGTTATTTTTTATGGAATATATTATTTATCATGAAATGGTTCATAGCGTAATTCCTCGTGAATATTCTCCATCGGGGAGAACAATTTTTCATGGGAAAAAATTCAAAGAGTGTGAGAAACGTTTTCCGCTATATGAGAGTGCTGTAGCTTGGGAAAAGGCAAATATTTATGTATTGTTGCAAGGATATAAAACAAGATTAGGTAAGAAACATGGCAGGACACAGTAAGTGGGCGAATACAAAATACCGTAAAGAAAGAGCAGATCATAAAAGGGGAAAGATCTTTTCCCGGACGATTAAAGAATTAATGGCTGCTGTGAAGATGGGAGGTCCTGATCCCAAAACAAACGCACGTTTACGCGTAGTTATACAAAAAGCCAAAGATCAAAATATTCCCAATGAAAATATCGAAAGAAACCTGAAGAAAGCCTCCTCAGCAGATCAGAAAAATTTCGAAGATGTTACCTATGAGCTTTATGGTCATGGGGGAGTCGGGGTTGTTGTTGAGGCCATGACGGATAATAAAAACCGTACTGCTTCCGATATGCGCATTGCTGTGAATAAACGTGGAGGCTCTCTCGTAGAACCTGGTAGTGTTCTTTATAACTTCGCTCGTAAGGGAGCCTGTTATGTTCCTAAGAGTTCCATAGATGAGGCTACTTTATTATCTCATGTAATTGATGTGGGAGCTGAAGATCTCGATAATGATGATGAAGAGCATTTCATTGTACTTTGCGATCCTATAGAGCTAGCTTCCGTGAAGGAAAAATTAGTTGCATTAGGTGTGACATGTTCCGAAGAAAAGCTTATTTATGTTCCTTTGCGTCTCGTAGATTGTGATGAAAAAGATGGAGAGGCAAATCTTGCTCTAATCGAATGGTTAGAACAAATTGATGATGCCGACGAGGTTTATCATAACATGGCCTAAGGCTTTTCTAAATATAGAAAAGCCTTAAGAGTTTTGCCTAAGAGCGCCTTTGAGGTGGAGGTGGAGGAGCTCCCGTAACTTTGGATAATGTTTTCGATAGCTGTGTTGTTGCCAATCTTGCAGCATCAAATAGCTGTTGACCTTGTGTAGATTGTGTATCTGCACTATCAATTGCTTCTTGTAATCTCGAGCCTTTTTCAAATAGTAAGAGTTTATTAGCAACACTATTTAATGTTGCTGTAACATTTGCGGCTGCTTGAGTGATTCCCGGAGGAGTCTTTCCTGTTGTTGCTGGGGCCGCTGTTTGCTTAGTTCCTGCTACAGGTGAGGAGGTTGCTGTCCCTTGCACTGGAGCCGGAGAGGTTACCGTAGTGCTTGTCGTAGAAGGTGTCGCAGATTGTAATAGACTAGATAAACTAGCGCTTACACCTCTGGCAGCCCCAGGAAGATCAGGAGATCCTCCGGTAGAGATTGGTTTTGCTGTCTGTGCTTTATGGAGATTTGAGATAGTCGCAGCTTGTTGTTGCACAGGACTACTAGTAACTACTGTAGATTGAGCAGGCATAGGTCCAACAATACCACCGGATCCCGTACGCTCTTGGAAAGCTTTGATGAGCTTTCCTACGTTTGTTCTTTGGGGAGTAATATTCCCTTGTGTATCAAACGTACGATCTAGATGGGATCGCAACTGGGGTAAAAGATGCTCTAATCCTCCTGTATCACCTTCACTTGTAGCACCCATTAAGTTGCTTGCTGGTGCTCCAGAAGAGGTTCTTGAATTATCCCCGACTATATTTCCATTGTCATCAAGGTTGACTCTTCTTGCAAAGAATACACCGTTATTTCCTCCTGTTCCTTGCGTTGTCGTTGCGCTACCCTCGTCAATGTTGATACGTCTTGCAAAGAATACTCCTTCAGGTTGGGTAGGATTTGGTGTATTTCCTGATTCAACAGCTTTAATTACATCTCCGAGATTCTGATTTACAGAAATAGGTTCTCCTCCACCACCTCCAGGATAAACAACATCTAAATGCTGACGGACATGACTTAAGATATTATTTAATTCACTATCATCATCGTCATTATTAGAATCTCTTCTTTGTACCCCACGTCCACCATCACCTTGAGTGCTATTTAACAATACTGTAGGTTTGTATGTACCATTTTCTGATGTTCTAACAACAGTACCTAAGTCTTGATTTCCTTGATGATGTACACCATTTTGATCATAGACAGTATCTAAATGCTGACGGACATTAGTTAATACCTGTTGTAAATTATTTGTCGACATTCCTGTGATATTCACACCACCTTGAGCTGCAGGTGGTGGTCCAGGAGGTGGAGGAGGACCAGGAGGTAGGGGAGCTAAGCTATCCTCGCCTTCCCCATCACTGTCAAATTGTATTTCATCCTCAGTTTGAGTGCTGGTACTTCCTGTTTCTACATCGTCAAAATTTGCAGCTTGATCATGAGTAACATGACCGCCATCTCCAGAAGTATCCGTAGTTGCGGAGCTCACGGTAGTCGTCGTCGTCCCGCCAGTAACGTTTACGCTAGTACTAATACCTCCTAAGTTAACATTGATAACAGGTTGAGCGTAAGGACCGGGTTGTGGTTGCGGTTGAACAGGGGCAGGGGTTTCTCGTGAAAAGGCAGGGCCCTCGTCGGGTTTAGGGGTATTATTCCAGTTAATTCCTTTCAAACCACCAACATCACCCCAGATAGCTCCGGAATCACACTTGGTACCACGACGCCATACCGAAGGTGTATAATTGCTGCTAGATTCTTTAGAATTCCAAGGACCGTAGAGCACAGTAGTTTTAAACTTCATGCTCATAAGTAGGTGACTGTAATTTCCAGTCTCTCCAGTTTGTCCTGCGATGCGTGGTTGAATATTATTTGACCAATCAGCTTGCATGGATTCATAGCCTACGCAGAATTTAGCAATACACATTTCTAAATCTTTAACATCTGTGATGGGTGCTTTTGTTCTTCCATTAGTTACAGCTATGGACTCCGCTGTATTCCAGTCACCATTTCTTACGAAAATAAAGCTTCCCCTAGACTCATCCATATAAACAATATGGCCGGCTTTAGTCTGTAATTTTGCTTGTACAGATGGTGTAGATAGGAATTTGATAATTGAAGCTTTATCTGTTGGATCATATTTAGGAAGGGCCATACTTGGTAGGCCACCAGGACCCTCAGGTCTTTCAGCACCATCGGCAGCTTCTGCACCCCGTAGATTTGCAAGCTCCCCTAAATCTGCATTAGAAGGAGTTTCTTGGGGACCTTCTGCTCCTCCTGTAGCTCCTGTATCTTGAGTTGGAGATGCGCTTGAAGTGTCGGAGACGCTACTATCACTACTACTACTTGACGTGCTATCGGTTCTTGCTCTTCCTGTTCCAAGAATATGAGATCCTAATAGGTTGGCTGCTGTAGCTGTTGCAGCGGCTCCTTCTGTAGTTGAAGTTGTTGTAGTTATATCTCTTTCAGTTGTAAAAATCACCGATCCCGAATCGGATTCTGCCTGAGATACCGCTTGTTCTGCTGTTGTATTAACAGATTGGGCGGTTGTTTCTAAAGCTCCAGTCCCTGTGGTAGATACAACGTGACCCCCAAAGGATGTGGATGTCGTTACTACAGGAGTTGACGTCGTAGTAGTCGTGACATTCGTTGTAGATGGATTATTAATAGGACCAGTCATGATTTAACAACTAAATAAAAAACTTCTAATTTAATTAGATTGTAAAACAAATTATTTATTAATATCTCGAGTTTTTATTTAGTTAATAAACTAACTTTCGTTGTTAATAGTTTTTAATTGTTGTGAATAAAAGACCTTTGTTTTTAAAAAAATGAAAAGTTTGCATGGAAAATAACCCTAGGGAGAGTTAACGTTTCTTTAAGATGATTAGAAAATGGTGGCAAGGAGCAAAAGAATGGCAGCGGCAGAAGTCTTTGGTGGTTGTGTGTTGCAGGGTTCAGTACGCGTGTCTGGAGCGAAAAACTCTACAACTAAGTTACTTGTTGCTTCGTTGCTATCTGATCGCAAATGTGTTTTGCGTAATGTTCCTGATATTGGTGATGTACGTTTGACGGTTGAGTTATGTGAATCCTTAGGTTCTATAATTCATTGGGATAAGGAAGCAGAAGTCATAGAAATGCATACACCCAAAATTCATATGTCTGAGGTGTCTGCTCAATTTTCTAGGGTAAACCGTATTCCTATTTTATTATTAGGAGCTTTGCTTGCGCGTTGTCCCGAAGGTGTTATCGTACCGTGTGTTGGGGGAGATGCTATTGGAGAAAGGACTCTGAATTTTCATTTTGAGGGTTTAGAGCAGCTTGGAGCGAAAGTTGCTTACGATGGGCATGGATATCAAGCTTTTGCCCCTAAAGGTCTTGTGGGGGCTTACATTACTCTTCCTTATCCTTCTGTAGGAGCTACAGAAAATTTAATCTTGGCTTCAGTACGTGCTCAGGGAAGAACGATCATTAAAAATGCCGCTCTAGAAGTGGAAATCCTTGATCTTATTTTGTTTTTACAAAAAGCAGGAGTGGAGATCACTACAGATAATGATAGAACTATAGAAATTTTCGGTTGCGATGATTTTTATGAGATCGATCACTGGGTAATTCCTGATAAGATAGAAGCAGCTTCATTTGGTATGGCAGCAGTACTTACTGGCGGTCGTGTTTTGGTGGAAAATGCTGAGCAAGATCTGATGATTCCTTTCCTCAAAACTTTACGATCGATAGGTGGAGGGTTTTCAGTTACAGAAACTGGGATAGAGTTTTTCTATAACGAGCCTTTAAAAGGAGGTGTTGTCTTAGAAACAGACGTGCATCCCGGATTCCTTACCGATTGGCAGCAACCATTTTCTGTTCTTCTCTCTCAAGCAGAGGGATCTTCGGTAATTCACGAAACTGTTCACGAGAATCGCTTAGGCTATTTACGAGGTTTGCAACAGATGGGAGCCAATTGTGAGTTGTTTTATCAATGTTTAAGCTCAAAGGCTTGTCGCTACGCTACAGGAAATTTCCCTCATAGTGCTGTGATTCATGGTATGACACCTCTAAAAGCTTCGCATCTTGTTATTCCTGATTTACGTGCGGGATTTGCCTACATTATGGCGGCGCTTATCGCTGACGGAGGTCCATCCTTAATAGAAAATACTCAGTTATTAGATCGTGGGTATTATAATTGGGTGGAGAAGCTCAATTCGTTAGGAGCAAAGATCCACTTACTATCTTTAGATCCTGTAGCTTCTTAATTTACAATCTGTCTAAAGTTTGCAATCCTAATAAATGCATACCTGCAGCTAGGGTCTTTTCAACAAGAGCACAAAGATACAAACGTTCTTTTTGATGGGGGGACCCCTCAATATGACAATCTCTAAAGAAGGCATTGAACTTGTTTGTAAGCATGTATAAATAGTCGGTTAGGAAATGCGGGCAGAGTTCCTTCAGAGTTAGATCAATGGCTTCTGGGAAGCGTAATAGTGCTAAAACTAAAGCTTCTTCAGAAGGTTCTTGAATACTTGCCGTTACTTTTAAGTCTAATTTTTCAATTCCCAAACGCCGCTTTATTCCTTGAATACGTACATAAGCATAAAGAAGGAACATTGCCGTGTTACCCTCAAAACGAAGCATTTTCTCAAAAGAAAAGATATAATCACTCACGCGATGAGAAGAAAGATCCGCATATTTAATTGCATTAATACCTAAAATAGGAGCACGTGCTCTAATCTCTTCATCAGACATTTCTGGACGGTGTTCTCTTAAGGTAGCTTTTGCTTGATCTATAGCAGTGTCTAACAACTCTTTGAGTTTTATATTTTCTCCAGAACGTGTTTTGAATTTTTTCCCTTCAGAATCAAGAACAAGGCCAAAACCCACATGGGAGAAGGTTTCTTTATTAGGCAGATAGCCTGCAGCTAATGCCGTAGCTTCGAGAAGTTGGAAATGTAGAGATTGCCCCATATCGGTAACAATGATAATTTTATTGGCACCGTCGTTTTTTACGCGATAGCGCATAGCGGCTAAATCTGTAGTCGCATAGTTATAACCTCCATCGCTTTTCTGTACCATTAGAGGAATGGAAAAGCCCTCATGGAAAACACATTTTGCGTTATCAGAAATAGTAATGAGATTCTTGTTCTCTAAATCTTGAATAATTTCAGGAAGGAAAGGATTATAGAAAGATTCACCACGTTTTTCGATGGCAATATCTAAAACATTGTAAATCTTTTGAAAAGCTCGCTCAGAAATATCACAAATTTGCTTCCATAATTTTAAGGTAGCAGAATCTCCTGCTTGCAAAGCAACGACATTTGTTTGTGAGCGTTTTTTAAATTCTACATCCTCAGCAAAGCGTGCATGCGCTTTTTTATATAACACTGTTAGATCTTCGAGGTTTTCTATATCTTCGGAAGATTCTTCTTGAAGGTAGGTGATTAACATGCCAAAAGCTGTCCCCCAATCACCAATATGATTCAAGCGTAAAACGTCATTGCCTACAAAAGCAAAAACACGTGCTAAGCAATCTCCTATAATTGTGGAGCGTAGGTGTCCCACATGCATATCTTTAGCAATATTTGGAGAAGAAAAATCAATAACAATTTTTTTGGGATTCTTAACACGGAATCCTGTAGATAAATTCTCAGAAAATGTTTTTAGCCTTGTATTTAGAAATTCTTTTGAAAATGTAAAATTGATAAAACCTGGACCAGCAATTTCTATAGAAGCAAAAATCTCTTTAGGAATGTGATTGATAATGGCTTCAGCAATGGCTCTGGGAGCCATTTTTAATGTGCGAGCGAGTTTCATCGCATCATTACATTGATAATGACCAAAATGATCTTTTGTAGATTGAGTAATATCAGGAGAGATGTTGTCTACTTGAGGGAATGCTAATAGAGTTGCTTCTCGACATAGAGAAGATAAATAAGACAGCAGAGTCATAGTAGTTAAGGAACCTCTCCTATACAGCCATTTTCATACCAAGTTTTTAACTCAGCTATTTTACTCATAATCCTATCAGTGGCTATTTGGTAAGTTTCTTTAGAGCTTAGATTGTCATTATCAATCAAATCATCAAAAGTTAGCGGTTTACCAAAAACACAAGTGATGGTTTTCCAAATTTTAGGAAATTTTTGATAACGATTAAAAATCTCGTAGGTACCCCCAACATAGGCGGGAACTACAGGAACGCGAGCTTTAATAGCTATTAACCCAACCCCAACTTTCCCAGGAAGCAGCTCCCCAGTCGGGCTGCGTTCTCCTTCGGGGTAAATAATAAGCTTTTTCTTCTTTTTAAAGAGTTCAAAGGCGGCTTTAAATGCTGCAGAGTTGCCCCCGCCTTTTTTAACGGGATAAGATCCCCATTCTTTATGTAACCACCCTGTAAAGCGATTGCTAAATAGTGTAGAGCGTGCCAGATGATGTAGACAACCATGAACAGATAAATTTAGAGCTATGGGATCTAAATAGGAATTGTGATTAGAAGCAATGATAGCGGCTCCTTTAACAAGATTCTTTTTTACTCCATAAACTTTATGTCTATAAAGTAAGGTAAAAGCAACTCTGGTAAGGAATTTACAAACTGTAAATATCATGGCAATTTCGGGGAAACTAAAGCTAAAATTTTCTCTAGAACTTGGCTTATTGTCAAATCTGAAGAATCTAAAATAATAGCGCCTTCAGGAATGATCAGGGGATCATGAGTGCGTTGGCTATCTGCTTCATCACGCTTTACAAGTTCAGCATGTAAAGCCTCTTTTGAAAGAGAGTTTTCTGGTAGATCTTTTAGCCTTCGTGCAGCTCTTACCTCGGCATTTGCTGTGAGAAAGATTTTTACATCAGCATCAGGAAAAACTTTGGAACCCATATCTCTGCCTTCAAAAACACAATTGCCTAATTCTGCATATTTTCTTTGAAGCCTATGCATAAAAGAGCGTACTTCAGGAAGCTGAGAAAGCTTGGATGCTGCATTTGCTACTTCTTGAGTTCCTAGTTCTGCGGATAAGAGTTGTCCATCTAGAAAAGCTTCGAAAGGTTGCCCCGAAATAAATGAAAATGAAAATGGGGGGTTATCTATAAGTTCTTTGATTGATAGATCTTTCCAAAATTCTTGTAGATATGTGTAGGCTATGGTGCGATACATCGCGCCTGTATTGCAATAATTAAATTTTAAGTCTTTAGCAAGAGCTTTTGCTACTGTGCTTTTCCCCGTTCCTGAGGGGCCGTCTATTGTAATAATCATCTTAGAAACATGGACTTTTGTGTGATCAGAAGTAGAATATACACAATAGGTGTAGAAAGTAATAGGGAATCTAAGGTGTCTAAAGTACCGCCTACAGCTTTTAGTTGGTTGCTATTTTTAATTTTAGCATCACGTTTGAAAATAGATTCGATAACATCTCCAAAAAATCCACTAATTCCTAGAATAACGCCTAAGGCAATTAAAATGCTCGGCATAGTGATATAATTAGAAAATCTTGTGGGAATTTGCAGAAAGAATGCTACGCTAATTAAAGTAGCTCCTAAACAGCCTGAAACAAATCCAACAACAGTTTTATGTGGACTAATTTCAGGAGTGATTTTCTTTTGACCAAATGCTTTCCCAAAGAAATAACCAAAAATATCCGCTCCTTTTGTTGTGGCGATGAGGAAACATGCCCACCAAACACCTAAAAACGGTTCATCCGTATGAATAAATCCATAAAGGATATGTAAGAATAGACGCACAGGAATACCTACATAGAGCATAGAAAATAAAGTAATACCCGAACTTTCTAAGGGGCCACATTTATTTTTTCTCGATCTAAAGACGTTAATAGTTATCCAAACAAATAAGAAGCACCAAGGGATGGTAGAAATAAATTTAGGAAATACATGATGCCAGCGAATTGCAATAAAGCTAGTTAAAACAAAAATAAAAGATCCTATCGCGCTATATAAACGAAAAGCATAGTACATCTTAACTTTTGCCATGGTTCCATATTCATAGGTTGCTACAGCACTACAAAGAGCTGTGATAAATCCTAAAGCAAAAGATGTCATAGGAAATAGAGAACTATAAAGAAGAAGTACTAGGAAAGTAAGAACCAACGAATGTACAACAACTCGTTGAAAAAGATCTCCATAGAAAGGAGTTTTGAACTTATTCAGTTTCAACATGGCTATTTGCCTCCTCGTCGTGATCTGTGTTGGTAAGCTTTAATGGCATCTAGAAGATGATTGGGTTTAAAATCTGGCCATAAAACATCGGTTACATATAGCTCTGTATACGCTATTTGCCATAAGAGGAAATTACTTACACGCATTTCGCCACCAGTGCGAATTAATAAATCGGGATCAGGCATGTCCGAAGTGTCTAAATACGAGCGGATTAACTCTTCTGAAATAGAGTCTGAAGATATTTTCTGCTCTATTAAATCCTGATGAAGTTTTTTAAATGCACGTACCAGCTCGTCCTTTCCACCATAATTAATTGCTAGCACAAGATCTCTGTGTGGATTTTGGTAGGTTTTTAAGGCGATTTCAGAAATTTTTTGTTGTAAGTATAGAGGAAGTCCTAATAAATTTCCTATGCAACGCAACCTAATCTTATTTTCAATAAGATAAGGAAGTTGTTCGTCTAATTGAGAATAGAAGAGACAAAACAGTTCCTCGACTTCCTCAGTTGATCTTAGAAAATTTTCTGTAGAGAAAGCAAATAATGTAAGAACCTCAATACCCAAAGAAAAAGCAGATTCAATAATATTGGGCAAGACTTTGGCTCCATAGTAGTGCCCGGAAGAATACTTGACCGTACACTGTGCTTGATGTTGGTGATACCAGCGGCGATTGCCATCCATAATGATGGCAACGTGTCTCGGCAAAGACTGGGTGGATAGATTAGCTTGATTCGCCTGTTTTAAGGTGAGAAACATATCTACATCGTTAGTTGTGGCAGTGTGTTATGATTGATTTTCAAAAACAACAGCTGAACCTCTTCTTAAGCTAAAATAATAGATAAAGAGCTTTTTAATTTGCTCAGGATGCAAAACAATAATGAGGGTTAAAAAAAGTTGCGATCTCCGAGAGGCATAGTAGAAGAAATATCATATCTTGACAAGTTGACATTCTTGAATTGAAAATAATGAATAGAACAAGGGAGCTCCTCTAAGAGTTAAGGTATATATTTTGTAATGTTCTAAAAATTATTTAGGATGAATGTCGATCCGTATACTACAGAGTTAATGTATCGACTTCATCTATAAATACCTTCCTTAAAATATATTGTTGAACACTAAATTCCTGTCCAAAGCAATGATAGAACAATCATCCTGAGTTATGTACATAAATCACGTCCTCAATTATTTAATCACAAAAGCGATAACAAATTTTTTATTTCGAAGATCGTAGAGGTTTTTTATTTCTTTGATTTGTTATACTTAGTTGCATTTATAAAGTAGTTGTTTTTCAGTCATGAGACTAATACTTCCAACTTATAAGGTATCTTAAATGAAATTGCCTCGAATGTGTTTTGGGTATCTTCCGAAACCCGCATTTATGTCTACAAAAGAGAAGAGCAACATTCATTATATTCCTACGGCTCGCCATGCAGCTAAAAAAGTGATTTCAGGGCTCTTCGCATTATTGGGTGTGGGGGCATTTTCCTGTAGCGTACTTGCCGCTAGTATGTGTCAGACTTTTCTTCCTTGTATTGGATTATTAATTCTTGGAATTCTTTTATGCATCGTTGCATATCAGCAATACACAAGTGCGTGGACACGTATTGAGATTCCGAAATTACATTATCGGAAACACGTAATCTCCTCGGTAACTGAGCAGGAATATTACTCATTATTGCGAACATGGCGTTTGCTATCTCCAGGGGCATATTGTCATCAGGTGAACAACAACATTCATATCTGTGAAGGGACTAAGGAGAATCTAAAGAAAATTTTAGAAAAAAGATCCGTTAAAAAAAATGGAACGATTTTAATTCAGGAATTGGATTTAGACGCAATTAGAAACCGACAATTAGAAACAGAAACCCTATATCAAGAAGTTTTTCAGCTTCCTCCTGCTATGCAGGAGTGTGTTAAAAACTCTTTAAGAACAAGTCATTCTCAAGACAGAATGGTCATTACTCCTTGGATCGATCGCCTTCAAGGTCCTGCTCCTCAAGAAGTGCTTTATACGCATATCCCTGGATTGCGTCAGGAACAAACTGAACCATCTCTATCCGTCTATACAGAAGCGTATATTGAGGCTTTTAAAGCAGCAATCGAGAGAGTGTCAATTTCTCGTTTTGTAAATAAAGAGGGAATCTGCCTTTTAGTTTCTCCTCTGGGAGTTATAAAAGGATTAGATGGTGCAGCTCTACATTCTGCAAAAATTCTTTCTAAAACAGCTTTTCTTCAAGCCGTAGAATTTCTAGCAACCGAAGTCGTCCTGCCAGAAAATAAATCCAAAATTTCAATCACCATAGCTCTTGTTGATCCAGATAGTGTTGCTCCCCTAAGATCTGTGGATACAAACGTCATGTTCCCAACTAGAGAAAGCCTATCTTTCTCCGATTTCGCACCATCTAGTTCTTCTTGGTGTCATGTGATCTAATCTACTTGAAAATAACTTCTCAGGATTAGATGGATTGTTTTTGTAAACCTAATTTTAGAAAATAATAATTAAAATAGATGATCCCGACTTGTGGATTATGGCCTTAGGATTGTATTGACAATTTTGCAACAAATTACTTGTTTAAATTCCTAAACAGGTCTCCATTTGACGATTTTATTTTCAATTGGTATTTTAGTTCATTAGTATTTCCATTCAAAATATTCGCTAATTTAAAAGAGCCACACAATGAAACAGAGATTTGGACGCAATTTAAGTATAATTGTTTTTGTTTTTGGATTAGCTCTGTACTATGTGTTGCCCACATGTCTTTACTACTCTCGACCATTGAATAAGAAAGTTGATGAGAAAGAGGCGCAACAGATTATTCGTAAATTAACGAATCAAGTTTCTGAAGTGCGTAGTGATATTATTCCTAGAGTTTCTTCAGTTCTTTCTGCATTGAAATTACGAGGACATATTACACAACACCCGAGCATCCCAGGAGTGGTGAATGTTCATTTCAAAGATAATACGGATGCCTACGCTTTTCTTGAGAATATGGTTTATGGTGAACCCACGGTCCCCATAAAATCTTCCCGTTTGTATGTCCTAGGATATGAAAGCAAAGAGAATAGTATTGTCCAAGTTACTGGATCTTTGACTACTGCTTTAACAGAAAATGATTTCTCTTTTGTCTCGTATAATAAAGAGGATGCTGAATCAGCAAAAGAAACCTTGAATGTTGTTTCATCTTTGATTCCTCTCACTCCTTCTGGTTCATGTTGCTGTGGTTACACCTCGATTTGGAATACAGCATCTATAGATAGAGTAGTCCAACTAGCTAAGAACCTTTCATTGGGTTTGGAAATTCTTCCTAAATCAAGAACACTGGCTCTATTTAACTACTTCTTCTCTTCAGAAAAAGATTATTCCTCATTTTTAGCGCGGTTAGAAAGTTTATCCACAGACCCCGATCTTTCCCAACAACAACAATCTATTTTTCGAGATGCATACCATAATTTAAAGACGAGATCTCAAAGATGGAAAAAAACTGCCACACGTATTGTAGATAATTCTTTAGATTGTAGTACAGTATCCCCTTTCTTTTCTTCGGTAGAATTTCTATCTAAGGAAAGAAAAGTAGTATTCTATCTCGATCCCCATGTGCTTGCTAAACGTGAAGAATTATCCGTAGAACAACGTTTAGATTTTGATTCGTGGCTGGCTAAAGAAAAGCAAAGACTAGCACATAAATTCCAAAAACCTATTCAAGAATCTTCTCAAGGATTTTCATTTAATCTAAGTGATAAAGATGCCAGTGGAAAAATTGTTTTGCATGGACAGCGTATCTATCAGGGAATGGTTGAACATCTAGCTACATTGGCATTGAATAGACCTCCAGCGCAATCATGCGATCTTATACGAAAAAATTTTCCTATACATTGTCGTTTGCCCAAAGAAAGCGATGCGTTTGGTTGTTTTATTTTCTCCCCAGAGAAGAGTTGTGCGCACTTTTCTAAAGGATCTGTTTATGTAGTTTTGAAAGGATTACGCTCTGTTGCGGCGAAATATGATAAGGGAACAGCAGAAGATGCTAAGATCTTCGATAAGGATCTACAAAATTTATATAATTGTTTTTCTCACACAGATGCAGCTCCATGGAGTATAGGAGAAGATGAGGTTTTAGAAGTCAGAGACCCTCTACAGAGATTTTTTGATGTTTGGGGTGAGAACTTTGTTGTTAATAACGAAGGTGAAACCGCTAGCCTCGAAGTTCGTGATATACGAGATCGTTTAGAAACTTTGAATCGTATTGAAAAGCATCGTCAAGAAGAATGGGTGCGTTGGCATGAACAATACCAACAATCCAGTTGTTCTATGGATAAGCAACACCGTTTACGTGCTGCTGTGCCTCACCGAAGTGCTTTTGTTGAAAATCTCAAACTCAATTTACGAAAATACTCTCGTGGAGACAGTGTTTTGCGCTTGGGAATTGATTTTGTCGGAGGGAAACAGATTCGTTTAGCTTTTAAAGATCACCAAGGAAAGCAATTAACGGATAAGGAAGGAATCCTTAAAGTTTCCGATGAACTTTATGCTCGTTTAAATAAATTGGGTGTTGCAGAAGTCGAGATACGCAGAGAAGGAGATAATGTACATCTATGTGTTCCTGGATCTACTAAAATTTCTTCCGAAGAAATTTTAGGCACCTCTCAAATGACTTTTCATGTAGTGAATGAGAAATTTTCTCATTATTCAGCATTGCGCTATGAAGTACAAAGGTTTTTGGATTATCTGTGGTTTACGGCTCAAAGTCAAGAGACCATATCTCCGGAAGCTATTAATAAGTTGGCAAGTCGTATCTTTAATGATCAAGAAATCCATTTGCCTACTAGTGTTAAAGAAGCAATCACAAAATTACAACAAGAAGGTCTAGCTTTTCCTAAAATTGATGAAGAGATTCCCTCTTCTCATTTAGATACGACGTATTCAATGATTGCTATTGAAAAGGATATTCAAGGTAAAGCAAATCCATTGATGATTGTTTTCCGTAATTATGCTTTAGATGGAGCTTCTTTAAAAAATATCCGTCCGGAATTTGCTGTAGGAGAGGGCTATATCTTAAACTTCTCAGTAAAAGATACCGCAATAGCTCAAAAAGTTTGCGATATTTCCCCAACAGAGAGTTTTCATGCTTGGACCACTGCTTATTGTCAGGAAGGAGTAAGTGGAACAACCAATAGCCAATATTCTTCTGGAAGAGGCTGGAGAATGGCTGTAGTTCTTGATGGTTATGTGATTAGTGATCCTGTATTAAACGCCCCTCTAAAAGATCACGCCAGCGTTTCCGGGAAATTTTCTCATCGCGAAGTAAATCGCTTAGCTACTGATTTAAAATCAGGGTCTATGTCATTTGTTCCTGAAGTTTTGAGTGAAGAAGTTATTTCTCCTGAATTAGGCAAACAACAACGTACACAAGGGATCATTTCTATATGTTTAGGCCTCGCTGTTTTAATAATTTTGATGAGTGTCTATTACAAATTCGGCGGTATTATTGCTTCGGGAGCTGTGATTCTAAATCTTCTCTTAATTTGGGCAGCTCTACAGTATCTTGATGCCCCACTAACTCTTGCGGGGTTAGCAGGAATTGTATTGGCTATGGGAATGGCTGTAGATGCTAACGTACTTGTATTCGAAAGAATTCGTGAGGAATATTTATTATCTCGAAGTCTCACTCAATCTGTAGAAGCTGGATATAAAAAAGCTTTCAGCGCTATTTTTGATTCTAATTTGACCACAGTATTAGCTTCGCTACTTCTTTTGGTTTTAGATACGGGTCCAATTAAGGGATTTGCTCTTACTTTAATTCTTGGGATTTTCTCTTCGATGTTTACTGCTTTATTCATGACAAAGTTTTTTTTCATGGTATGGATGAGTAAAACTCAAGAGACTCAATTGCATATGATGAATAAATTCATCGGTATTAAACATGATTTCTTGAAAGAGTGTAAAAGACTTTGGATGGTATCAGGAAGTGTTATTGTTTTAGGATGTGTTGCCCTAGGTTTCGGAGCATGGAATTCCGTTTTAGGAATGGATTTTAAAGGTGGCTATGCTTTTACCTTGAATATGTCTGATCAGGAAACCATGGATCTTGCTCAATTTCGCGATACATTAGGGGATAAATTCAAACAAGTAGGCTTATCTTCTAGGGATTTTAAAATTAAGACTTTTGATTCTTCCGAGAAGATTAAAATATACTTCAGTCAGAATGCACTAACTCGAGTACAAACTCTTGAGAAAAAAGTATCTGGAACTCTTAATCCTAATTTATCAATAGTCATGAGCATACTTTCTGATGTGGGAATAGATGTATCTTCTGATAGTTTTAAAGATACACAAAATTTCTGGCTTAAAGTTAGTGGTCAATTCTCTAGTAAGATGCGTCGACAAGCTTTTATAGCATTGATCGGGGCCTTATGCATTATTCTACTTTACGTAAGCTTACGTTTCGAATGGCGTTATGCATTCAGCGCTATCTGTGCACTGGTTCACGATCTTGTCGCTACTTGTGCGGTATTAGTAGCAACACACTTCTTTTTGCAAAAGATACAGATTGATCTACAAGCGGTTGGCGCTTTGATGACAGTTTTAGGGTATTCATTAAATAACACTCTAATCATATTCGATCGTATTCGTGAAGATCGTCAGGAAAAATTATTTACTCCAATGCCAATTTTAATTAACGATGCCCTACAAAAAACTTTGGGAAGAACAGTAATGACCACAGCGACAACACTATCAGTGTTATTAATTCTACTGTTTGTTGGTGGTGGTTCAATCTTTAACTTTGCTTTCATCATGACAATAGGTATTCTCTTGGGTACACTATCATCTCTATACATAGCACCACCTCTTCTTCTATTCATGGTTCGTAAGGAGGAAAGAAGCAGGCATAGTTAAAAGTTACTACCTGTTTTGGTACAGAAGGATGAGAAAATTCTCTTTAGAAAAGTAGATTTTTAAAGAGTTTACGGCGCGAAAATCTATGGCAAGTAAAGATAATTCTTCTGTACCCAGTCCTAACTGGGTATACCCTAGGCAAGATCCTGCATTGCTTTCTACAGTTATAAAGGAATTGCATCTTCATCCGATAGCTGCACAGATCTTTATTTCTCGGGGATTTCAAACTGTGAATGAAATCCGAGATTTTCTCTATGTACATCTAGATAATCTTCATGACCCAGAACTCTTACTTGATATGTCCAAGGCTGTAGAGCGTTTGCTTCTTGCCAAAGAACGCAACGAACATGTCATGATTTATGGTGATAGTGATGTTGATGGAATGACAGGAGTCGCTCTTCTCGTAGAGTTTTTGAGATCTATAGATATGAAAGTGAGCTACTGCTTTTTAGGTGCTCTACTAAAACATTATGGGGAACCGTCCTCGCTGATTGCTAAAATGAAAGAGGAGAAAGTCTCATTACTAATTACAGTAGATTGTGGCATCACCGCAGGGAAAGAAGTCAGCGATATCAATAAGCAGGGAATTGATGTAATTATTACAGATCATCACATGCCCACGGGTAAAATTCCCCATTGTATAGCAACATTAAACCCTAAATTAAGAGATCGTGCTTATCCAAATAAAGAATTAACAGGTGTGGGCGTCGCATTTAAGCTCGCGCGGGGTGTTCTTAATGCATTAAAGAAAAAAAACCCGAAATTAAAAATAGAAATTAAACATCTACTAGATTTGGTGACTTTAGGGACGGTGACTGATGTAGGGACTCTTTTAGGAGAAAATCGCACTATGGTACGCCATGGTATTAAAGAGATTGCTAGTGGTTCGCGATTGGGACTTCATAAATTATGTCTTCTTGCTGGAGTAAAGCCTTCTGAAGTTACCTCAACTGATATTGTTTTAAAAATAGCCCCAAAACTGAACAGCTTGGGTAGGCTTTCTGATGCTTCTAGGGGTGTTGAGCTTTTACTTACCGAAGACTCAGAAGTCGCGGATGAGATAATCCAATACCTCGATAAGATAAATAGAGAACGGCAAAAAATAGAAGCCGATGTTTTTGATGATGTACAAAAAATCTTAAAAAATAAACCCGAGATAGTTAAGCAAGCTGCTATTGTATTATCCTCTAAAAACTGGCACTCAAGGGTTATTCCGATTATTTCTGCACGTCTTGCTAAAGCTTATAATAAACCCGTAGCTATTATTTCCAATCAAGGAGGTATAGGTAAGGGATCATTGAGGACAATAGGTTCTTTTCCTCTGCTTGGTATATTACAGAAATGCGCATCTTTGTTCATATCCTACGGGGGGCATGATTTTGCTGCGGGGATTATCATTAATGAAGACCAAATAGAAGTTTTCAAAAAAAAGTTTATTCATCTTGTGAACTCATCGTTAAAAAAAGATAAGGCGGTTCTTACTCTGCCTCTTGATGCTCGAGCTGATTTTGACGAGATAGATCACGATTTATTATCTTCTATAGATCTTTTTGAACCTTTTGGGAAAGGTAACCCCATCCCAGTATTTTATACCGTAGTCCATCAGGTGCGTTATCCAAAGTTATTACCCGGGAACCATCTCAAGCTTTATCTTAGCCGTGGAGAGAGGAATTTAGAAGGTATTGCTTTCGGATTGGGAGATAGAATAGATGCGCTCAAAGCTAATTGGAATAAGCCCCTAGAACTTGCGTATACGCCACGTTTATCTCAATCTTCTAACGGAGGGGTTATTCATTTACTCGTTCGGGATTTTCGCATTCTTCCGCTAAATTATAAAGACAGCAACATCGAGTTTTAATTCTTTGAATACGAAAACAGTGCTTCTTAGATTCACATATTTCCTAGTACTTTTTCCTTGAGTTTTTCTATAGGCTCGTTTTAAATGATTCACCCAATTTTATTGATGTATGGATGTCTCCTCAAGTTTATTGTCTCCGGATAGTTTGATTAACGGAAACAACCTAATGATTCAGGATGAACACTTTTTCTAAGAACATCTCATAGAAAGAGATAAAATAACCAAGGGGCCTAAACAGTTTTATAGTAATTCCTAAAGGCAGTTTTGATGGTTTTTTTTATCGAACTGTAAGGATGATAAACAATGAAATTCTTTATGCTTTTTATTTTAAAATAATTCCTATTAATAATAAGTGTTTAATTTAAAATAGCAAAAATAGAAACATTTTCTTTGTTTTATTCCATATTTTTTTTAAAATATCCACTTTTAAATCCCATATTTGCAGCAGATATGTTTTCAGTTGCCCAATCATCTGTTATAGGTAGTCCCCTGTTCACGATGAACCCAAAACCTGAAATTTTTATGTTTTCCTCAGAAGCTGCTCGTAAAGCATATGAGAGGAGAGCACGGTGTCCTTTTCTTTACAGTTTAATCGATGTTATCTGTGAAGTTGTAAAATTAATTGTTCGCATTATTTTATTTATCCCTATTGGATTATTTTGGGTATTGGGGAAAATTTGCCAGAATGTACTACTTCCCGCCGCTGGAGGGGCATTCTCAGGACAACTATGCTTTGTGAAGAGGTTATTACAAGAAGCTTTTCATATTCGTGTGAGCTCTTGGGTGGATAGCGGCTATGCGAGTTCTGTAGAAAGTATTCCTATTCAAAATGATGATTTATTCATTGATGCACTTCGTATTGAATTTCCTAATGCTAGGAAAGATAGATGGATGCTTATTTCCCTAGGAAATAGCGAATGTTTTGAAAACAGAGCTATTCTTCGTCAGTGTGATGATTGGATATTGAATATAGCAAAACAATCCCAAGCTAATGTTTTAGTATTTAACTATCCCGGAGTGATGCATAGCACAGGCCCTATTTCTCGAGAATCTTTAGGAAAATCTTATCGGGCATGTGTTCGTTATCTTCGTGATCACCCCAAAGGACCAAAGGCAAAGCAAATCATTGCTTACGGCTACTCTTTAGGAACACTAATACAGGCGTTGGGATTAAGTAAGGAAACCACGGATGGAAGTGACGGGATTAATTGGTTTGTTATTAAAGACCGTGGGCCGAAATCTGTTTCAGCAGTGGCATTTCAATGGGTAGGAAAATTAGGTCAGTGGGCGACAAAATTATTGGGTTGGGAGATCGATTCAGCAAAATTTAGCGAGTCTCTTGTTTGCCCTGAATTATTTATACACGGGATGGATTGTCAATCCCAGTTAATAGGGGACGGTTTGTTCAATAGAAATAATTGTTTTGCAGCACCGTTTTTAGATTCTAATTCCCCTAATCTTCCAGGTAAGAAAATTTCTGTAGGAGAATATCTTTTACTACATCAGGGTGTTCTTCAGGAGGCAACTGTCCAGAAGATAGTTGAACATATTACGAATCACTTTGATCCCGGAGATCCGAATGAAACATCAGATTCTGGGGAATAACTTCGATAATACGGAAGCGTATTTTGCCTCAATAGAGAATCTTTTACGTAAAAGATTCTCTATGGCACTGTTGTCTCTTCTTTGGATTTGTCTTCAAAATTAAGGACGCTAGTACGTGTATAGCTACTGAGATACGAAATGCGATTCAGAATAATTTACTACTATAGTTGAATAGACTCTTGAAAATAGTCGGAAAAGCTAATGGAGCAAAAATGAACGCTATTACAATAAAATTTGGTTTTTTCTGACCTATCTATTTGATTTTCAGAAGGTTTGAGATAGTTATTTTTAAATTACTATGTAAAGACTGTTGAATTTAGGAGGATCAGGATTCGATCCGCACTTCCTAAAATTATTTCCATTTTAACAAGTGTTTTAGGAGAAGGGGCTTGTCTCTGTATAACTAGTGTCTCTATGTTTTAATGTTCAGAAATATTAATAAATTGAAGGAGTTATTTGGTTTTATTAAGATTTAAACCAAAAACATCAACTTTGTATTAACAAAAAAGCTTGATTAATAAAGCTTTTCTTAGGAAAATACTTATTTAAAAATTTCTAAAAATTAAGGAAGAACTACTAACTATTAAGGTTGTTTTAATTCTAGAATATGTTGAGGGGGGAGGTTTGCTAACGTATGGAATGCATACAACATGAAAGCTGTTTCGATTTAGATGACAGAGAAGATGCGCAGCAACTTGAGGTACAAGGAACCGATATGGTTTCTATTACACAGGCTGCAAAATTGCATAATGTGACACGTCAAGCAATTTACGTGGCAATCAAACAAAAGAAACTAAGGGCTTCTAAAACAACCCGATGGGAAATCGATCTTAAAGATTTGGAAGACTATAAGCGTAACCGTTATTCAAGAAAAAAGTCCCTTTATCAAGGTGAGCTACTCTTTGATAATAATAGAGGATATTACTCTGTAAATCAGGTGGCTGATATGCTAGGAATTCCTGTGCAGAAAGTTTACTACGCTACGCGTACAGGAACTATGCGAGGAGAGCGTAAAGGTGCTGCTTGGGTTATCAGTCAATCAGAGATCGATAGATATAAGAGCGATTATTTGAATAAGCAGACAGCGAAGAAAATAAAAGATGCTGTGGTTGAACATCCTACAGCTGCTCCAGAGGATATTGTTTCTTCCGGAACCCTCTTATTTGAGAACGATTAGTTCGTATTTATCTTCTTTTGCTCCTTAGCTACTGCTTTTACTTCCTTCGCCCTTCTAATATCTCGTATTTTTTTTGTTTTCTGTTTATAGCAGATAAGTTAAGTCTGCGTGTAAATTTTCATAGAAACTCTGTAGCTTTATTTACTAGGGGTGCAGAGTTTATTTCTTTGCCCGCTTCTAATTTGGTTAATAGAGACGCCTAGAGAGAATTTCTCTTGAAGAAATAGCTAGGTTCAAGGTATCAAGTCTCTTTCGTCTTAGGATTAAAAAAGAATGGCTTGGGAAAACGTACGTGTTAGAGTTGCGCCGTCGCCTACGGGAGATCCCCATGTAGGGACAGCCTATATGGCTTTGTTTAACAAAATCTTTGCAAAACGATTCAATGGAAAGATGATCCTGAGAATCGAGGATACCGATCAAACACGTAGCCGTGATGATTATGAGAAGAATATTTTCTCCGCTCTTCAGTGGTGTGGTATCCAATGGGATGAAGGACCAGATCTTGGTGGTCCCTATGGCCCCTATAGACAATCAGAGCGTACAGAAATCTATAGAGAGTATGCCGAACTTCTTTTAAAAACAGATTACGCCTATAAATGCTTTGCTACGCCCAAAGAACTTGAAGAAATGCGTGCTGTTGCCACCACTTTGGGATATCGTGGAGGGTATGATCGCCGCTATCGCTATCTTTCTCCGGAAGAAATAGAGGCACGCACACGAGAAGGTCAGCCTTATACTATTCGGTTAAAAGTCCCTCTCACCGGTGAATGTATTCTTGAAGACTATTGTAAGGGCAGAGTTGTTTTCCCTTGGGCAGATGTTGACGATCAAGTCCTAATGAAATCTGATGGTTTTCCGACGTACCATTTCGCTAATGTCGTAGACGATCATCTTATGGGTATTACACATGTTCTTCGTGGAGAAGAATGGCTGAGTTCTACTCCTAAACACTTGCTTCTTTATGAAGCTTTTGGTTGGGAGCCCCCCACATTCCTGCATATGCCATTACTCCTCAACCCAGATGGAACAAAATTATCTAAGAGAAAGAATCCTACTTCGATCTTCTATTATCGTGATGCCGGGTATATTAAAGAAGCCTTTATGAATTTCCTTACTCTCATGGGTTATAGCATGGAGGGAGATGAAGAGGTGTATTCTTTAGAAAAGCTTATTGAGAATTTTGATCCTAAGCGGATAGGAAAATCTGGAGCGGTTTTTGATACCCGTAAGCTAGATTGGATGAATAAGCACTACCTAAATCATGGGGGATCACCAGAAAGTCTATTAGCTAGACTGAAAGACTGGTTAATCAATGATGAGTTTTTTTTAAAAATTCTTCCCCTGTGTCAATCTCGGATTGCAACGCTTGCAGAATTTGTAGGATTAACAGAGTTTTTCTTTTCAGTTCTTCCTCAGTATTCAAAGGAAGAGCTTTTGCCGGCAGTAATTTCTGAAGAAAAGGCCGCTATCATTTTTTACAGTTATGTAAAGTACTTAGAAAAAGCTGATTTATGGGTTAAAGATCAGTTTTATTTGGGTTCTAAATGGCTTTCAGAGGCTTTTCAATTAAACCATAAGAAAGTAATTATACCGCTTCTTTATGTGGCTATTACTGGGAAAAAACAGGGGTTGCCCTTGTTTGACTCTATGGAGTTGTTGGGAAAACCTCGTACACGTATGCGCATGGTTCACGCTCAAAATCTTCTTGGAGGAGTCCCTAAGAAGATTCAAGTAGCTATTGATAAGATTCTTAAAGAAGAAAATTTCGAAAGCAAGGTTCTAGAGTTCTAGTTCTACAGAGTAGCAAAGCACTCATTATCTAGAGTTTACAAGATAACACTATATATTTTGTGAATAAGATGCTTGAAATACTGACTTAGCTAGGGAGAATTCTAAAGAGTTCGCCTGCTTAGTTAGAGGAATGCTTCCTTGTGCAAGAATATAGCTACGAGGAGGGGGAGCATAGGAACAGCTGGAAACAAACAGAAATGTAAAGAAAACTATATGTAAAAAAGAAAATCTTTTCATTTCTCAACTCCCTATTTGTTTAAATGTTAGAACAACATTTATTTTATTATCTATTAATTAAAAGTATTGTTTTTACAACAAAGATGCAATCTTGTGATAGCCAGGGGCTTAAGATGTATAAAAAAATTCTCGCCCATCAATGTAGCGAACATAAGTTGTTCATAATAATATTCTTCTAGTTTCTTCTATAATACAATTCTATTTAATAAACTTACTTTAGTTAATATTCTAGTTTGGTTTTTACTATCAGAAAAATAATTAGTTTAAGAAAAATATAAATAGAAAAAAGAATTGATAAAATTTTTATTTTCTATTGTAATATTGTTCATGGGAAAGTGCTTTATTAATTATTAAAAATTGAAAGGGTTTTTTAATAAGAAATCAAGCGCGTTAAGTTTTCTAATTAGAAAGGAGTTATAAACTTATGAAGAAAGCTGTTTTACTAGCTGCAGTATGTTGTGGTGTTGTTGGCTTAAGTAGCTGCTGCCGTATCGTAGATTGCTGTTTTGAAGATCCTTGTGCACCTAAGTCCTGCAATCCTTGCAACGCTTTCAACAAGAAAGACAACGCATGCAGTCCTTGTGGTACCTACACACCTTCTTGCTCGAAGCCTTGTGGCTCTGAATGCAATTCAGGAGTTCAAGGACCTCAAGCTAAAGGTTGTACATCTCCAGACGGTAGATGCAAATAATAAGTAATGGTTCTTAACTATTTACTTAAATTAGTTAGGTAGTTAGGAGGTAAATTATTTCCCTGCTAACTGCCTTTATGAAAATAAACTTAAATGTTGAGGGTAAGAGTTCGTAACTTTCTACCCGATGGCAGAAGAAAAAATAACACACGCGATAGGAGATCCCTATGTCCAAACTCATCAGACGAGTAGTTACGGTCCTCGCGCTAACTAGTATGGCGAGTTCATTTGCCAGCGGGAAGATAGAGGCCGCTGCTGCAGAGTCTCTTGCTACAAGATTTATTGCCAGTGCTGACAACTCAGATGACAATATCTTGCAGACAACAGCCAAGAAAGTTAGATTTGGCCGTAATAAAAATCAAAAACAAGAACAAAAAAATAATAGCCCTTGCTGTGATAAAGAATTTTATCCTTGTCAAGATGGCTCATGCCAATCATCAGTAGATACAAAACAAGAGTCTTGCTACGGCAAAATGTATTGTATACGTGTTAACGATGATTGTAACGTTGAAATTAGCCAAGCTGTACCTGAATATGCAACAGTAGGATCTCCTTATCCTATTGAAATTCTTGCTGTAGGTAAAAAAGATTGCGTTAATGTTGTTATCACTCAACAACTTCCTTGTGAAGTTGAATTCGTAAGCAGTGATCCTGTTACAACACCTACTTCCGATAGCAAATTAATTTGGACAATTGATCGCTTGAGTCAAGGTGAGAAATGCAAAATTACCGTTTGGGTAAAACCTCTTAAAGAAGGTTGCTGCTTCACAGCTGCTACTGTATGTGCTTGCCCAGAGCTTCGCTCTTATACCAAATGCGGACAACCTGCTATTTGCATTAAGCAAGAAGGCCCTGATTGCGCTTGCTTACGTTGCCCAGTTTGTTACAAAATCGAAGTTTGCAACACAGGTTCTGCTGTAGCTCGCGGTGTTGTGGTTGATAACCCTGTACCCGATGGTTATACTCACGCTTCAGGACAACGTGTTCTTTCCTTTAACTTAGGAGATATGCGTCCTGGTGATTTTAAATCATTCACTGTAGAATTTTGTCCTCAAAAAAGAGGAAAAGTTACTAACGTTGCTACTGTATCTTATTGCGGAGGACATAAATGTTCTGCCAATGTAACTACTGTTATTAACGAGCCTTGTGTACAAGTAAATATCTCCGGAGCTGACTGGTCTTACGTATGTAAGCCTGTAGAATACACAATTGTTGTATCTAACCCAGGTGATCTTAAACTTTACGATGTTGTTATAGAAGATACGACACCATCAGGAGCTACGATTTTAGAAGCTGCTGGAGCTGAAATTTGCTGTAACAAAGCTGTATGGTGCATTAAAGAAATGTGCCCAGGAGAAACTCTTCAGTTTAAAATTGTTGCTAAAGCTCAAAATCCAGGCAAATTCACAAATCAAGTTTCAGTAAGAACAAACTCTGATTGTGGATCATGCACTTCTTGCGCAGAAGTTACAACTCATTGGAAAGGTCTCGCAGCTACTCATATGTGCGTAATCGATACTAATGATCCTATTTGCGTAGGTGAAAATACTGTATACCGTATTTGTGTAACTAACCGTGGTTCTGCAGAGGATACTAACGTTTCATTAATTCTTAAGTTTTCTAAGGAATTACAACCAGTTTCTTCTTCAGGTCCAACAAAAGGAACCATTACAGGTAATACAGTAGTATTTGATGCTTTACCTAAACTAGGCTCTAAAGAATCTGTAGAGTTTTCTGTAACATTGAAAGGGGTTGCTCCTGGAGATGCTCGCGGAGAAGCTATTCTTTCTTCAGATACTTTGACAGTCCCTGTAGCAGATACGGAAAACACACACGTTTATTAATCTTTTAAATTTCTTTAAAAGTTTTTAAACGAAAAAGCCGTCCTAGATTATTTCTAGGGCGGTTTTTTTGTTTTAAGCTTCTTGAAAATCTTTGGAATTTCTTGGAGGCTCATCTTCATAAAAATCTAAAAAAAATTCAATTAAAAATTTTAATTAATGCCAGAGTTGGTTAAACTTTTTCGTCTTACGTGTTTAGAGAAGGAGTTTAACATGGCAACGGGTGTAACAAATAATGTGAACACAGTCGATCTAATCAGGCCAGGATTAGAGGGTGTAATAAAAGACGACAAAGTACAGGTAACTTTGATTAATTCTATATTGGGATGGTGCAAAGTACATATAGTTGATCCAATAAAAACATCAAAAATTGTAAAATCAAGAGCATTCCAAATTACAATGATCGTACTTGGAATTATCCTACTTGTTGCTGGTTTGGCTTTAACTTTTGTACTGCAAGGTCAGCTTGGCAAAAATGCCTTCTTATTCTTAATCCCTGCGGTTATCGGTTTGATTAAACTTCTAGCCACTTCAGTGTTTATGGAACAGCCTTGTACTCCAGAAAAATGGCGTTTATGCAAACGTCTTTTAGCAACAACTGAAGATATTTTAGATGATGGGGAAATGAACAATTCAAATAAGATTTTCACTATGGAAAGTTCTGAAACAAACATTACATCTGATACATCTGGATCATAGTTAAAACGGAATAGTCATTAACTTTATAATATTTTGAGATATTAGGAGGCATTTAGCCTCCTAAAGGAATGGGAGACTTACGCTCTCTTAAAAGAATCATATCTTTTAAAATATTCACAGATTCTTCCATCTGTAAATCATTGCTTCCAAAAGGTCGAATTGCCTCTGAGGGATCTTTTAGTTCATCTAAAAAGATCTTGTAGTTTTTATTTTCACTTAGTCGTTGTTTACTATTCGCAGTTAACTGAGGAAGTATCTCTCTCCATACAGTCTCTTCTTTCTGTAAGTTTGGAGTATAGTACTTTTGAAACCATGGACGCATATGGGAATCCAGATCTCCTAAATTATCATTCATCACATTATCACAACTATCCGCAGGTAGGGGATGTTCTAGATAACGTTCTCCTAAAGGTTCTTCAAAATAGCGCGAAGCGATATGGATATCAGAGCGTACACCCTGAAGTTGCGTAGATTTCCCAGAAGGAGAATAGTATTTTCCTACAGTAACTTTGAAGAATCCCTCTTTATCAGAATCTGCGGTAATTGTTTGATGTTGGATTGTCCCTTTCCCATAGGTCTGTTCGTCACCAACAATTATAGCTACGCCATAATCCTGAAGCGTTTGAGCAACAATTTCCGCAGCAGATGCGGAGCTTTTCGAAACAAGAATGGTTAAAGGACCATCATAGAATTTCTTAGGAGACACCGTGCGGTAACGTTTGATACTGCCATCTGCATAGCGGGATACAACGACGACTCCATTAGTCATAAATAATCCTGAAACTTTAATGGCCTGTGAAAGAAAACCTCCCGTATTTTCTCGGATATCTAAAACTAACCCTAGGAGATTCTTATCTTGTAGACTTTGAATCGCACGTTTTAGATCTTGTTCACTAGAGATTTGATTTTCTCCTTCATAAAAAGAATGCAGGGTGATTTTCCCAATAACCCCATTGCCATAAGACTCATAAGAAACATCCACACGACGATCATCTAAACTGATCTTTTCACGTTTTAATTTCACCGTGCGGTTTTGATCTTGGCTATGTACATCTAAGATGACTTCAGAGCCTTGGGATCCTCTAAGGCAGTCTAATACAGCTCTAAAGGGAAGATTTTCTATGCTTTTGCCGTCAACACGATAAATCACATCATCAATATGCAGGTCTCCAGCTTTATCCGCAGGCCCTCCAGGAATGATCTCTTTTACAATAACCCCATCAATATCTTCTTTTAAGATTACACCAATTCCGCACATGCCTTTTTCTAATTGAATACGCATAGCAAGGGCTTCATCTTTACTAAAGTATGTTGTATGAGCATCCAAACTGTGAGCCATAGCCTTGACTACACGAACATGGAAGTGATGGGATTCCTCTTGAGGTGACATGGGGTTCCCGTAATCATTCAAACCTAAATAAGAGTTCTCATATGCTTCGAGTTGGCGTACACAGAGTTTAGTTAAAGGGGCTTCCTTGCCCTGATATCTATCTTTAGAACTATCTGATAGATACACAGAAATGTAGGAGAGGAGTAAAGAACGCTGTCTTTCTTTTACTTCTTGGGTAGACTGTGCCCAATGCTTAGGTTTTTTAATAAGTACATGTGTAGAAGCTTCTTTAACTAACGTCTCAGGATCAGATAACCATTCAGTTCGCCACTGACGTGCTCGAATAATACTATCTTTAACTACACGATTTAAATTCTGATATACTGAAAAATTATTCGTTTTATAATTTTTCAACAGACGCTTTTTGATATCTGTAGATTGGATAAAATTACTTACTTCTTGTTCTGTAAGATAAGCTTTGTGAGGGTCGAATGCTTGGGAGTATCCTATTAATGAACGCATGAGGATATCGGAAGAGATATCTTGAACATCGACATGATATTCAATTAACTTATCGACAGTTTTTCGAATGTCTTCTTCATGTAGTAATTCAGAAGCAAAAGAGAAACTGGGTAAGCATGTTAGAACAAGAGCGCAAAGACGTAGTATTTTTATCATTACAAATATCTTTGTTGATCATGGATATTCGTAACATCGACACAAAATCCTCACGCTTGAGCGAAGATTTTTAATCTCAAAAAAAAACTATTTAGAATAAACAAGTTGGTAAAAAAAAATATTTTTTCTAAGATAGCACATCGAAAGGACGTAATCTGCTGCACACATCACAAAGTGTGTTGATCAATAATATTCCGGCTGCAATGAAAACTAAGAAGGAGCCGATAACAAAGTAGGCTCCTGAAAAAGGTAGTGTTGCTTGGGGAAGGAAACTTAAACCAGAAAAAATCAAAGCAAGAATCAAAAATACGGCAGCCATCGCGATCATCACAACATTACGCGAAGAAGCGTAGACTTGTTGTTGACAATCTAGACGTAAAGAACTGACTGGAATTTCCGTAGTCATGGGTTTCCTTCGACTTAAAGAATAAATATTATAAAAAAAATGACATAAGAAAACACTTAAAATAAAAGTTTTAAATCTAATATTGCTTAGATTGTTTTTGAGACTATGCATTATCTTTACTTTTTCGCATTGATAGCTTCTTTTTTAATTCCCGGAGATTTTTCTTACGCATATTCTGAAAATTTTCCTTGGATAGCACCTAAATCTCTTACCATACTCGGTAGTCCTTTTATTGACGTCGTCCTCGATGTTCATGGAGAATTTATTGAAAGTTGCAACTTGAAAATTGGAGAGATACAAACTCTAAGTGCGTCTGATGTAAAAAAAATTTTTTTTATGTATAAAGGAGCTTTTCCAGAAGACCCTATCCGAGTGACGAGGAAGGAACCTCTAAGTCTTACAGAAGATCAGTTAGCAAATTTGGGTATCACGAGTTTACGTAACGGGAATCCC
Source organism: Chlamydia poikilotherma (assembly GCF_900239975.1). Lineage (NCBI taxonomy): Bacteria > Pseudomonadati > Chlamydiota > Chlamydiia > Chlamydiales > Chlamydiaceae > Chlamydia > Chlamydia poikilotherma. Next base: position 203,548 of record NZ_LS992154.1, read on the forward strand.
TACTTTAATTATCTAAAGCAGACTGAGTATGGCCCCGCATTTAATGAATTAGATCAATTTCGGCTAGTCTTGCGGTGTCCGAATCAAGAAGATACCTTATGTTATTTTTTTCAAAACGTTCCTGAATGTTCAACAGAACTGTGTCTATCTCCCGATGGAGGCTATACTCTGATTGATAGTGAATTGTTCATTTCCGGCTACTGTATAGAAAGTTTTTTAAAAAAGACTGGAAACCAGGCGCAGAAAATTATGCTCGATCTCAATAATTCACGCATTGCTTGTCAGTTTAGGGATCGAATTTGGTCATTGTTGCCCTATATAGACGTTCTTTTTTTGTCTGAGAGTTCAACAGAAGCTTTAACGGGCATTTCGCATCCAACTATAGCAAGGCGCTTGCTTTCTCGGGTCATCCCTATGATATTTATACAAAATGTATCCGAAGATGGATCCCGTATTTATTTTATTCAAAATGGGAAAGAAGCAGCTTATTGTTCAAAACAAGATCTCCAGCAAATAGTTTTGGGATTTCTTTTTGGTTATATTAACAATAATGTAGTAGATTATTGTTTCCACTCTACTGATCTTTTGATTGATAATGCCTAATTTCTTCTCCTGTGAAGGTGAGAGTCGTTTTTTCAATTCTAAAACTGAAAAATAAGTTTTTCATAGTAGAATGATTTTTTTGAATATCAGATGATTATATACCGATTCGCATCTAAAAATAAGCCCTTGCAAACAAAGGGATCCTTACTCTATATTTTCCCCCTTATAGTAGTTAGGTTGAATTGAGAAGGATACATGCCAACCATTAATCAATTAATACGTAAAAAGCGTCAATCTAGCGCGTCTAGAAAGAAATCTCCAGCCTTGCAGAAATGCCCACAGAGACGTGGCGTATGCCTACAAGTGAAGACAAAGACTCCTAAAAAGCCGAACTCAGCTTTACGTAAAGTTGCCTGGGTGCGCTTGTCTAACGGCCAAGAAGTTATCGCCTATATTGGTGGTGAAGGGCATAATTTGCAAGAGCATAGCATCGTTTTGGTTCAAGGTGGTAGGGTTAAAGATTTGCCCGGTGTTCGTTATCATATTGTTCGCGGAGCTCTAGACTGTGCTGCTGTCAAAAATAGAAAACAAAGCCGTTCTCGATACGGAGCAAAGCGTCCTAAGTAGGACTATTCTTTATTTAGGAATGAGAAGTTAGAGGTTAATTTATATGTCAAGACGACATGCCGCTGAGAAGAAAGTAATTCCAGCAGATCCTATCTATGGAAGTGTAACCCTAGAAAGGTTCATTAATAAAGTTATGATGCATGGAAAGAAAAGTATCGCTAGAAAGATTGTTTATTCTGCTTTAGAAAGATTTTCTAAGAAAATAGGGGCAGAGAATGTTCTAGAAGCTTTTGAAGAAGCCTTGGAAAATGCAAAGCCTTTACTTGAAGTTCGTTCTCGTCGTGTTGGTGGAGCTACATATCAAGTTCCTGTAGAAGTTGCCGCAGGACGAAGAGATTGTTTGGCTATGCAATGGATTATAAAAAACGCCAGAGCGAAGCCTGGAAAATCTATGGAAATGGGATTAGCAACCGAGCTCATTGATTGTTTCAATAAGCAGGGAGCCACTATTAAGAAACGTGAAGATACCCACCGTATGGCTGAAGCGAACAAAGCATTTGCTCATTATAAGTGGTAAAGTAATATTTAATCTCGGTTTGTAAGAGGCATAACAAGTTCATGAGTGATCAGGAATTCGATTTAAGCAAAATTAGAAACATCGGTATCATGGCACATATCGATGCGGGAAAAACGACAACTACGGAAAGAATTCTTTATTACGCTGGAAGAACTCATAAAATTGGTGAGGTTCATGAAGGCGGGGCCACCATGGACTGGATGGAACAGGAGCAAGAAAGAGGCATTACGATCACCTCTGCTGCAACGACTGTTTTCTGGCAGGATTGTAAAATCAATATTATTGATACTCCTGGACACGTAGACTTCACTATTGAAGTTGAAAGATCTCTTCGTGTTTTAGATGGTGCTGTAGCTGTATTTGATGCAGTGTCTGGAGTTGAGCCTCAATCCGAGACTGTATGGAGACAAGCGAATAAGTACGGTGTCCCTCGAATAGCTTTCGTAAATAAAATGGATCGTATGGGTGCAGATTACTTTGCAGCCGTAGAATCCATGAAAGAAAAACTTGGCGCTAATGCCATCCCCGTACACTGTCCTATTGGTGCTGAAAGCCAATTTGTTGGAATGGTGGATCTGATTTCGCAGAAGGCTCTATATTTCTTAGATGAAACTTTAGGCGCTAAATGGGAAGAACGTGAAATTCCTGAAGAACTTAAAGAGAGATGTGCGGAGCTCCGGTATGCACTTCTTGAAGAACTTGCTACAGTAGATGAAAGTAACGAAGCTTTCATGATGAAAGTTCTCGAAGATCCAGATTCTATTACTGAAGAAGAAATCCATGACACGATGCGCAAAGGGGTTATTGAAAATAAGATTAACCCTGTATTGTGTGGAACCGCATTTAAAAACAAAGGTGTTCAACAGCTTCTCAATGTTATCGTGAGATGGTTACCTTCACCTAAAGATCGCGGTGTAATCCATGGAATTAATCTAAAGAACAACGAAGAAGTTTGTTTAGAGCCTAGGAAAGATGGGCCTCTAGCTGCTCTTGCGTTCAAAATTATGACAGACCCTTATGTTGGTCGTATCACCTTTATCCGTATCTATTCAGGAACTCTTAAAAAAGGTTCAGCAATTCTTAATTCTACTAAGGATAAAAAAGAGCGGATTTCTCGTTTATTAGAGATGCATGCTAATGAAAGAACCGATAGAGACGAATTTACTGTTGGAGATATTGGTGCTTGCGTAGGTTTAAAATATTCAGTTACAGGGGATACACTTTGCGACGATAATCAGGAAATTGTTCTCGAGCGTATTGAAATTCCTGAACCTGTGATTGATATGGCTATTGAGCCGAAATCTAAGGGAGATAGAGAGAAATTAGCTCAAGCATTGAGTGCGCTTTCAGAAGAAGATCCTACTTTCCGTGTTACTTCAAATGAAGAGACTGGACAAACAATTATCTCTGGAATGGGCGAGCTACATTTAGATATTCTTCGCGATCGTATGATTCGCGAATTTAAAGTGGAAGCTAATGTTGGTAAACCTCAAGTTTCTTATAAAGAAACAATTACCAAGAATGGCAAGAGCGAAACGAAATATGTGAAACAGTCTGGTGGTCGTGGACAATATGCTCACGTTTGCCTCGAGATTGAACCTAATGAACCAGGAAAAGGCAACGAAGTTGTCAGCAAAATTGTTGGCGGAGTTATTCCTAGAGAATATATCCCAGCGGTTATGAAAGGCGTAGAAGAAGGCTTAAATACAGGTGTTCTTGCCGGTTATGGTTTAGTAGATGTTAAAGTAAACATTGTGTTTGGATCATATCACGAAGTGGATTCTAGTGAGATGGCATTTAAAATATGCGGTTCAATGGCTGTGAAAGAAGCTTGTAGAAAAGCTACTCCGGTGATTCTAGAACCTATTATGAAAGTCGCGGTAACGACTCCTGAGGATCATTTAGGAGATGTTATAGGTGATTTGAATCGTCGTCGTGGAAAAATCTTAGGTCAAGAATCTTCACGAGGTATGGCACAAGTGAATGCCGAGGTTCCTTTAAGTGAAATGTTTGGATACACAACATCTTTAAGATCTTTGACTTCCGGAAGAGCAACATCAACAATGGAACCCGCCTTCTTTGCTAAGGTTCCTCAAAAAATTCAAGAAGAGATTGTTAAGAAGTAAGGAATATATGAAGCAGCAAAAACAGAAAATTCGTATTCGTCTGAAAGGATTCGATCAAGGGCAGCTAGATCGATCAACCGCAGATATTGTTGAGACTGCTAAAAGAACAGGCGCTCGTGTAGCAGGTCCTATTCCTTTGCCTACAAAGAGGGAAGTATACACTGTATTGCGTTCTCCTCACGTAGACAAGAAGTCTAGGGAGCAGTTTGAAATTCGTACGCACAAGCGTTTAATAGATATCCTGGATCCTACAGGAAAAACTATAGATGCTCTAAAAATGTTAGCTCTTCCAGCAGGGGTTGATATTAAAATCAAGGCTGCATAAGTTAATTTGGCTAGGCCATGCATTTATTAGAGAAATTTAAGGCTCAGAGGGTTTCTCTTCTCTCGCGAGAGCTCATTTCTTGTTGCGATTCTACCATCGCTTCTTTTGATGCAGGCCGTGTCTATCAATTGTTTTTCAGTACAACAGATTCTAATCTAACCTATAAGGTAGGGGATTCTTTGGCCGTGTTTCCAAAGAATCCTATAAGTGTTGTTGAGAAGATTCTCGAATGTTTAAGTTATTCTCCAAAACAACTAGTACAGACTCGAGAATCCTCTCACGTTACTTTCTATGATTTCTTAAGAAGCCACGCAAATGTAGATAAAATTCCAGCGAAGCTTAGGCCCTTTTTCCCTGATGCACAAGATCCTATAAATTTTTATGATGCTATTCAAAAATACAAACCTAATATCCCTATAGAGCTATTTGTACACAGTGTCTTACCTTTGCTACCCCGCTTTTATTCGATAGCCTCTGCTCCACATCCCCAGAAAAAAAAGATAGAACTTTTGGTTAGGCTTGTAAGTTATCCTGGAGAGTACGAGCAGCGTCATGGAGTATGTTCTTTCTTTTTATGTGAGGAATTAGAGCTAGATGAGAGCTGTTATGCATATGTACAGCCTACCAAGCATTTTACCATTGGAAATCACGTTCATAATAAGCCCATTGTCATGATTGGCTCAGGGACAGGAATTGCTCCGTATAAAGGTTTCTTACAGCAGCGTATTTATAATAAAGATCCAGGAATGAATTTACTCTTTTTTGGAGAACGATTTGAAAAAGCCAATTTTTATTATCAGGATTTTTGGCAACAAGCTATTGACAACCAACTGTTGAAGCTTTTTTTAGCTTTTTCTCGTGATAGAGATGAAAAGATCTATGTGCAAGATCTACTCAGAAAAGAGGCGGACACAGTCTTGAAAGCCTATGAGGAGGGAGCGTATTTCTTTGTTTGTGGAAGTAAAGTCTTGGGGAGTGAAGTTAAAAAGGCTCTAGAAGATATCCTAGGGAAAGATAAGCTCTCCCAATTGAAGGAAGAGCGTCGTTATGTTATCGATGTCTATTAATTACAATATTCCATAACTGTGAGTACGCAAAAACATTGTACACCATCACCACAGCCAAAATCACTCAACCCTTCCCCAGATGTTGCAGTAATACCTACAGATCCTAAAGGAATGTTTAAAGCGGAGGCAATGCTTTGCCTCATAGCAGAGAGTTTTGGGAGAAATTTAGGACGATTTCCTTCAATAGTAATAGCTATATGAGAAATCATTTGGTTCGATTTTAAGGATTTCATAGCTTCAGATAAATACACACTACTATCGGTAATACCACGAGTATGGAAAAGCTCATCGGCAACTTCTCCTAGTATGATTCTATGAGTTACAGATGAGATAGCGTTGCAAATAGCGTGGAAGACAATATCACCATCGGAATTTGCTTGGAAACCAGGACTATTTTCAAAGATTACCCCGGCTAAAATGCAGGGCTTTGCAGAACTTTCGGAAAGGAAACGATGGCTATCTTGCCCGATTCCTACACGATAAATCCATTGCGGTTTAGGCAAAGGAGAGTCTTTTTCTGCGTTCATATTTATTGTACCGTTTTAATATTCCTTATTTTGAGATCATTGCTCTGTAATTAGGGTATAAATCGTCATAGGTTGGATTTTACCACAGTTTGAGAATCTCATGAGAAAATATACAAAATAATCAGAATTCACGCACCTATACACATGAAAATTCTTCTATATGAAAGCTTAATTGGATGAAAAATATTATTTTATTTTATCTAAAAAGTTAGAAAATAATTTATTTTTAATATAAAATGACTAATAAGATTGTAATTTTTAATTATAGCTATGCAGATTAGATTTCAAACAACCGAAGATTTTGACAATGCAGTAGGAAATTTTCCTAGAAAATGCCAAATGTTATTTCCTAGAGATGATGAAGGTCTTTGGGATATCTCTAGCGATTGGGATCTAATGAAGTCTAACGCTTTGAAAAATTCAGCTTTAGCAGCACTTCCTTTGATTGGTTCAATCATGGGATTAATTAAGTTATTCAGCGTATGGTCTGTTAATCTACGTGGTGAAAGTAAAAGAAAAATACTTGCTTATACAATCACTGGATTGATGGAATTCTGTGGGCTGGGGATTGTTACTTTAGTGCTGAAAATTCTTTGTTTATTTTTTAAAATTATTTTTACGGCATGTAAAAGTATTTCTTCTAGAATTAGAAGAGAGCAAATTCTTCCTGAATATCCCCAAGATGGTAGTTCTACACGTACCGGTCTGCTTTTTTCGTAAACTCTTTGATTAGAGTTTGTGTTCTTAGAAATATCATTGCTTTAAAGCGAATATTTCCCTATGATAACCTACTGAAATGGCTGGATAGCTCAGTTGGTAGAGCAGAGGATTGAAGATCCTTGTGTCGTCGGTTCGACCCCGGCTCCGGCCATACTCGGTTAACGTTCAACGTGTCTAGTTTTTCTTGGAAAACTAAAATCAAGGACTTTGTATTTTTTATAATTTCAAGGTTTGCTAAAGTATTTAGCAAATTTATTGAGTCCTAAGCACAGAATAAAGAATCATAAGGAAAGAATTAATGAAGTCTTACGCGATAATTCAGACCGGAAGCAAGCAATATCAGGTTACTGAAGGAGATGTAATTGACGTCGAATTGTTAGACGGCATTTCCGAAGGGCAAGAAGTTGTTTTCGATCAAGTCTTGTTTACTTTTGATGGATCTAAAGTTTCTTTGGGGACTCCTACGGTAAAGAACGCTGTAGTAAAAGGTCAGTTGCTTTCTCGAGTTCGTGGAGAAAAAGTAACGGCCTATAAATACAAAAGACGTAAAAATTATCATCGTAAGACTGGTCACCGTCAGAACTATCTTAGAGTAAAAATTAGTAATCTAGTAATGTAATCAACTGGTGGATAACTAAAGGATTTTGAAATGGCACATAAGAAAGGTCAGGGAGCAAGCCGTAACGGTCGCGATTCAGAGTCAAAGCGTCTCGGTATGAAAGTGGGCGCAGGACAAAGAGTTTCCACAGGAAGTATTCTTGTAAGACAAAGAGGCACTAAGTGGCATCCTTCACAAAACGTAGGTAGAGGTCGTGACGATACTTTATTTGCTTTAATAGATGGCATTGTTGTCACTAAGAAGACAGATCGTACATATATTTCTGTTCTTCCAGAATAAGTCTTAAAAGACTCTTCAAAAACCAATTATCTAGGAAGCTCTGTTTTTTGCTCACGCATAAAACGGGGCTTTTCTGTTTTAACAGCGTTTACGATTTAGGGATAAGTATACAATGTTTTTAGATCAAATTACTATAGAGTTACGTGCTGGTAAAGGCGGTAACGGTGTCGTAGCCTGGAGAAAGGAGAAATATCTACCCAAAGGTGGTCCTTATGGAGGTAACGGCGGTGTTGGTGGATCTATTGTTATTGAATCAGCTACGCATGTATACTCTTTTGAATCCTATAGGAATATACGTTTTTTAAAGGCTGAAGATGGACAATCCGGAGCAACTAATAATCGTTCTGGAAGAAATGGGAAAGATTTGGTTTTGGTAGTTCCTGAAGGAACGTTATTACGTGATGTAGAGACTCGAGAAATTCTTTATGATTTTGCCAAAGATGGAGAACGTTTAGTTATTTGTCGTGGAGGCAAAGGTGGAAAAGGAAATACTTTCTTCAAGACATCTACCAATCGTGCTCCTATAAAAGCCACTCCAGGAAGACCCGGAGAAGTACGCCAAGTCGAGCTAGAGTTAAAACTCATCGCAGATATCGGTCTTGTAGGCTTCCCAAATGCTGGTAAATCTACGTTATTTAATACACTTGCTAAAACAGAAGTAAAGGTGGGCGCCTACCCATTTACTACACTTCAGCCTGTGTTAGGGCTAGTTCCCTGTCAGGAAAGATTGTATCAGAAACCATGGATTATCGCAGATATTCCCGGAATCATAGAGGGTGCTCATCAAAATCGTGGTTTGGGATTAGATTTTCTAAGGCATATTGAACGCACTAGATTGTTATTATTTGTTATCGATATTTGTGGATGCGAGAGATCCTCTCCCGAAGAAGATCTACGTATTCTTATGGACGAACTTTTACATTATAAAGAAGATCTTGCTGATAAAGGCAGGATCATCGCTTTAAATAAAATCGATGATCTTCTTCCTGATGAGAGACAGGAACGCCTAGAGAATTTTCAGAGACTCTTTCCTTTTGAAAAATTTGTGATGTTATCTGGACTTACTGGGGAAGGTGTGGATCTACTGAATAGTCTTTTTACAAATAGACTTAATGTATAAGCAATACCCATCAAAATAGCGATCGTTGGTCCTGCAGGGAAATCTAGGGCATAGGCAAGGGCAATTCCGAAAAATGAGCATAGAATGTTTAAGAGAACGGAAACAATCATAATGTTGACCATTCTATAGGAAAACCTACACGCGATCGATATAGGCAAAACAAGCATGCTTAACATTAAAATAACACCCATGATGTAAATCAGCATAACGATCGTAATTGCTGTTAAAATTAGTAAAAGGAAATACCATGTCTGTACAGAGTAGCGACTGAGCATCATGTATTTTTCATCGAAACATAATGCAAGGAATCTCGTATGACAGAGCGCTACGGTTGTAAGAACAACCACATCTAATATTCCCAAACTGTAGAGATCATGAGTAGTTACCCAAAGAATATTTCCAAAAAGAAAATTCACTAGCTCTGAATTAAAAGCAGGGAGTTGGGATATAAAAATAATCCCGATTGCCATCCCTACAGACCAAATCATAGCAATGAGGGCATCCTCTCTTTCTTGATACTTGAGATGAATTTTCCCAATACAGATTGCTAGGATTATTGCTCCAACTATAGCCCCGTACATAGGAGAAAATTCAAGATTCAGTCGATATTGAATCCATAAGGTAAGACCAATTCCTCCTAAAATAGAATGGGAGATACTTCCGCTAATAGAAACGATACGTTTGACTACGATGTAGGTTCCTACAACTCCCCCAGCAATAGAGGCTCCTAAAGCTGCAAGTAGAGACGGGAAGAGTAGCGCGGGAAGGATATGATCAAAAAAAGAAATCATAGATCAGCCTTTTTTTCGAAGGAATCGCAGCAAAACTCTTGAGATATCGTTGGTGTATTGGTCAATGTTGTTAGAGTTCTGCTCATATAAAATACTTTATTGAAGTGACTAGTTGTATGATGCAAATCATGTGTGATCATAAGAATCGTGCATCGGGCGTTAAGTTCTGTGAGAATCTGTAGGATGCGTTGTTGATTTTCAGGATCGATATTTGCTGTAGGTTCATCAAGGATGAGTAATTTAGGATGAGATGCCAGGGCTCTAGCGAGTAGTACTCGCTGTATCTGTCCCCCAGATAGATGGGAAAAGCAGGTATCCTTATGATGTAAAAGATCTACAGTCTTTAAAGCTTGCTCAGCAGATTCATGATCGTATTTAGAATATTTCCCATGCCAGCGGAGAAAAGAAAGCCTTCCTGATAGAACAACTTCTTTCACAGAAATGGGAAAGGAAAAGTCATAGGAGAAGTGTTGCGGAACCCATCCGATAGTTAATTCGGATTCTTTTCTACATGTAGAAAATGTTTCTAGAGTTCCTAGAGTAGGTTTTAATAAACCTAGCATGAGCATAGCTAAAGTTGTTTTTCCGCCACCGTTAGGACCTATAATACCGACAAAATCTCCCTCATGAATCATGAAAGACACATTATTAATGATCCAAGAGCTTTTTGGTCCATAGCGGAAGGAAAGATCCTTAACGAATATTTGTACTGTCATAAATTAGCAAGAGTTGTTGCTATAGTTTTCAAATTATTTATAACGTTTTCTTCATAGGGATCTAAATTTACTGTATCCATATGGAAGCGTTCAGCGAGCATAGCGCTACTGCGCTTGCCTGCATGACGGAGTAAAATCATAGATGAAATCCCATGTTCACGAATACTTTGAGCAGCACGGACAACATCTTTCGGAGAGGGATCAGCGTGATTGCTTTTTTCCACAGTATGTTGGAAAAAATTGTAATCTCTACAGAAATAGCCGAAGGCTCCGTGTGCGACTAAAATATGACGCTGCTTAGCAGAGGCTGTGATTTCTTGAATTTCTATATCTAGGGTTTCAAGCGTCTTAAGTAATTTTTCTCCATTACTTTGATATAACGCAGAGTGTTCCGGGAAATAGAAGCACAGGGCTTCTATAATAGTCGCTACCTGTATTTTCAAATTTTTAGGACTTAACCATGTATGGGTATCAAAACTATGAAAATGATGAGCACATCCTGTATATCCAGGAATTACTTGAATGTTTTTATTAAGATCTACTTGAGGACAAGAAACATTTTTCTCACAGGACTTTTCAAAATTTTCTCCCATACGAAACCAAAGTTGCGCACGAAGAAATTTTTCCATATGTCGGGGAGACAATTCATAGGTGTGAGGATCATAGTTATTAGTAACTATAGAGCATACCTCACAAGTGTCCTCTGCTATCTGTTCAACTAGAAACTTATAAGGAACTATACTAACAAGGACATGTTTTTGTTCTGTTTTAGAGTTTGCAAAAGTATGTGAACAACAAAAGAGGAACAAAAGAAGGATGAATATTCTACGCATGATCTAAATAGATTGATGAATTCAGCCATTATCCTATTGACCCACAATTTTAATAAAGAATGAATTCAAAATAGCTTTGTAGATTTTTTAAAAATCCTTTGTATTCAGACGAATCTTGATAAAAATGGATCTATTGGGATATCTTCAGATCAAGTTTTTCGAAAGAATATCCTTATTTGGCTAGTGGAGAGGTGTCCGAGTGGCTTAAGGAGCACGCTTGGAAAGCGTGTGTGCGTTAACGCGTACCGAGGGTTCGAATCCCTCTCTCTCCGTCAATTTCTAGCAATTTATTCTTCCTCACCCCATCAATCTATGTAATTGAAAATAAAAGTTGAGAAATATCCTTTTGTATTTTTTATTCTTGTATATCAAGGATATTTGCTTTAACCTATCCTAACTTTTTAATTCTCTGGAACCTCTAAACATGTGAATCTTTGCTGTTTAGATGAAAAAAGTTCTTAGAACCTGCTCGAGTTAATACTTGCGAAGGGAGTTGCGTTCATTTCTGTTCTTAAGGGTTTTCTTTAAGGATATTTTAACCTCTTCTCTCTTGCGTAAACGTGTGCATATGTAGGGAGGAAACCTTTGGAAGAAGACTTTTTCAAACTCATTCTAGTCACGAATAGACAGAACACCCCAGTTGAGGAATATCTCGATTTTATAGCTGTTTGTGTACAGTCTGGTGTGACTTCTGTTCAACTTCGTGAAAAAAAGCTTTCACATAGGGAAATTTTAAGTTTTGGAGAAGCGTTAAAGTCGATCCTAGATCCTTTGGAAATTCCTTTAATTATCAGTGATAGCGTATCTGTATGTTTAGATTTGGATGCTTCAGGCGTTCATTTAGGGCAAACAGATGGAGATGTTATAGAGGCTAGAGAGCTTCTAGGTCCTGATAAGATTATAGGGTGGAACGTAAATACTCTTGATCAGCTTCTCAATGCCAATACTTTACCGATTGATTATTTGTGCTTAAGCGCGATGTTTGCAACTCAGAATAAGCCCGATGCTACCAATCTTTGGGGATTTTCTGGTTTAGAACAGGCTGCTTCTCTATGTGAACACCCTATAGTTGCTATTGGTGGTATCGATGAAAGTAACGCTGCTGAAGTCGTGGAAGCTGGTGCTGCAGGTATTGCTGCTATTGGAGTATTTCATTCTGCGCAAAATCCGGGTTTAGTAACAAAAACACTAAGAGAAATTGTTGATAGGGGACTTAGATGTTAGAACGAATGAATGAAGCATTGCAGAGCATAGGAAAGGAAAAACCTGTAATTTTGAGTATTACGAATTACGTTTCCATGGATTTTCTTGCGAATTGCTTTCTAGCTATCGGAGCTTCACCTATTATGAGTGTATCCGATTTAGAATTAGAAGAGTTAATAGGATTAAGTTCGGTTGTTTATCTTAATATTGGAACTCTAGATCATCTATTTATTCAGAGGTCTTACAGAGCGGTAGATATTGCTTTAAGACAAAATAAGCCTGTAATTTTTGATCCTGCAGGTTCAGGAGCTACAAAAATTAGAACAGAAGTTTCTCATCATTTGCTTACCCATGCTACGATTGTTCGGGGAAATGCTAGTGAAATTCTCTCTTTTGGAGATGTTCCTACAAAAACACGCGGTTTGGATTCTATTAATACTACCCATGATGCTAAAAATATGGCAATCGCTTTAGCTAACGAATGTTTATGTGGTTGTGCTGTTGCTGTTACTGGTGCTGTAGATTTTATTACTGATGGGAATCGTAGTGCAACTATAGAGCTCGGAGATCCATTAATGTCTCGCGTTACGGGAATGGGTTGCTCTTTAACTGGGGTGCTTGCTGCATTTAGATCGGTAATAGATGATTCTTTTGAAGCTACACGATTAGGCGTAGAATATTTTACTCTTTGTGGAATGCTTGCTCGTGAACGCTGCGAAGGTCCAGGATTATTTAAGGCTTATCTTCTAGATGAATTGTATAATGCGGACTTTGATAGAATGCGTCGTTATTACGAGCAATAAAGATATCTAAATTATATTCTTTGGGACGTATTGTTCCGTCTTTAGTTTTGTAATTGAGAACCCTCATAGGTTCTACAATTACAAAACAAATTAATCAAATAGATGAATTTCTTAGCTTTCTAGCTTTAAAAGATCATACGTGCGCCGCAGTTGGCCATCTGTACTAATGAAGACATCCCGGCATCTATGGTATAGGTGCCGTAGAGGGTCCAGTATGGGCCGAGATATATTTGTGAGCTATACTCTATTCTTCCTGTATTTCTTGTAGGAATCACACCAGAAACTTCACCGGTTTGTCCAGTAGAGTCAACTCTGTAAGTACACTGCGGTTTATTTCTATAGATAACAGGTACATAAGCAAAAGAGAGCTTATTGTACATTAGGATACCATATTGTATTAAAGCTCCTTCAAAAACAAAACCTAAAGGAGTTGCAAGATTTCTATAGGCAAAGGAATCGAATGTTCTAGGGTCGTAGTCAAGTTCTGTAAATTGTTTTTGACGTACGCCTGTATATTCTGCTTCTGAGTAAAACGAGAATCTTGTTGTGGAATTGTTTGAAGGTTCTTTTAAATCAATAATCATACGGACATCAAACAGCCAACCAAGATCTTCCCAATTTCCAAGATTGCGTTCTTGAATGGATGGGTAGTAGGTGGTTGTATCGTGCTTCATGTAACCATAAGTCATCACACCTTGTAAAAGTATGGGGCGAGGGGCTTTCGTTTGTCTATGAGGCAAATAGAAGGCTCTACCAGCATATAAAGTTCCTTGGAAGGAGTGATCAGAGCCTTTATGCTTGTAATTTTCGATGCTTTTTTCGGATTTAGCGTGTCCGAAGACTTGGCTAAATGAGGCCCCTAGAATAAATTCAGGACGCGGTTTAGCATCTATAGCGAGTGAATAGCCTCGACTATGATAAGAGAAGGATCTAGCTTCTTCTCCTTGTTCTTTCTGTAAGAACGATCCTATACCGCATAGCCAAAGGTTATTGTAAGCAGCGTCATCAAAACGTGCGTTGTTAAGCATATTGTTGATGATGCCTTGCTTTACGGAAATCAGGGAGTTTTGAGAACCGAGAATAGAGTTAACGTAGAAGTAATTGTCACGAGGGATATAGACCCATCGACGGTACTCTTTAAATTTCCAGCTAGCTTGTAGCTTTCCATTTTGACCTGTTGCACCTAATGTCCAAGTGCCGATGTAACCTTTTTGCGGGTTTGTATCTCCTGCTAAAGTTAGATCAGAAATATCTACTTTGCTAGATGCCGTAGGAAGTTTTAATAACTCAATTTCACGATCTTCGCCTAAGTAGGGGTTTTGGTAAAAGGCTCCCGAAGGATCGATAAGGGTCAGTGTTCCTGTTAGATAGATTTTTTCCTGATTTACATCAGGTGGCGTTTTATTCGCTTGTGGAAGTGAATTGTTCTCACTTCGATGACTCCTAGGTCCTCCTGCTGCTCGGGTAGGTTCAACACTTAGTTGTAGAGAAGGAGGGGTGGCTTTTCCGTTTTCTGCAAGAATCTCACTAAAATCAATAGTGAGGTTATTAATTGCTATACCTCCGGTCGTTCCACCTGCTGTGGGTTTTCGCGTGGATAATACTGATCCCGGTCCCATAACGAGTAAAGATCCGGCTTTTTGATCAAAGGAAATAACATTTAATTCTGCATTTTTACTTAAAACTAATGTTCCGTTGTGTAGGACCGTCTTTTGAGGAATGAAGGACCTATGCTCATGAAGTTCTCCAGAGAAGAGTATAGTTCCTGTGTAGTTTGGAGACGTTCCGTTTGTCGGTTTTTTATTGATATCTAGAGTGTTATAATTACTAGTTTTAGACGTGGTGATGTTTACAGCATCGTAGAAGTTAATCGATTGATTTTCTGCAGCATTTAGCGTGAGTTGAACTTTCCCTGTTATACTACAGAAAGAAGTAGCAGTATTTGTTCCTGTAGGTAAGCATTGGTTGTTTTTAAACGTGATGCTACCTCCTAAAGCTGTAAGATTAAGTATAGCATCATCGCTAGCTGGAGCTCCGTAGATTGCAGCACCTAAGTTTTTAACTTGGGCTGAGCCTTGTCCAGCTGGAGTTTGTGCTAAGGTAACCTTATTATTTAGGAATAGAATAGACGAAGCAGCTGTAATATCTGCCTTCTTTGTGAAATAAATCGCACTACCGTCATTTGCAGAACTGTTGTTGGAAAAGTTTATGTATCCTTTTGGGATAGATAGGGTAGCTGCGTAGATAGTTCCACGATTTTTAGCTATATTTTCTTCAAAGGAACAGTACAAGGAATCAGTAAATGTTACTGTACCGTTTTTACACCCAATTGCGGAGCCGATGTCTGCAGAGTTGCCTTTGAAAAATAGTGTTTGATTCCCTGTAAATGTGACACTAGTTGTTCCTGCAATAGCTCCACCAAAGGTTTCCTTTGGAGTGATTGTTATAGCTCCCGAAGGAGGTTCTGCAGGCGTGCATAAAGCTGAGTTATTAACAAAGTTAATAGCTTGAGAACAATTTGTAATTGTAACAGTAGGAGCGTAAATAGCCCCACCGGCTATCTGTCCTGTTGTTGCAGCTCGTTTTGTAATTGCAGAGTTCCCTGAAAAGGTTAAATTTCCAGTGCTATTTTGTAGATTGAAAGCGGTTTTAGCATAGATAGCTCCACCTTGAATATCAGGATCTGCAGGAGGATTGTTAGTTCCGATAACTGCATTGTTATCAATAGCTTGGTTGCCGGAGAATGTACAATTACCCTGTAGATTTTTTAAAGTAAGTGTTTCTGCATAAAGAGCGCCACCGGTAATTGCTGTAGGAACACTGGCAGTTGCTGTAGTAGTCGAGGTAGTCTCTGCTTTATTATTGCTTACAGTTAATTCTGTATTAAGGTTATTGCAGGTAAGTGCTTTGGCATAGATCGCTCCACCAGATTCTTTTGCGGTGTTTTCTGAGATCTTTGAAATTTGAATATTTTCAAGATTCAATGCTTCTGTAAAGTAGAGACCTCCTCCCAATTTCCCTGCAGAGTTTCCTGTGATGTTTAAATGGTCAAGACGAGAGATTTTTCCTTTTTTACCATAAACACCACCACCATTGTCTACAGCAGCGTTTTTCGTGACATTTGTCGTAATAACATAATCGACTTTGAAATCTAAATCTTCTGGAGCAGATTGTCCAGCACTCACAACAGTGCCTGCTGAAGTTAAAGTTTGTGTACAAAGACCGGCACCATTTTTAGCAGAGTTTTGACCAATATCGATTAACTCAAGACTAGTAAAGGAAGCCTTTGTCGTATAAACACCACCACCATGCTCTGTAGCTTGGTTTCCAGTAATAATAGCACTTCCAAATACAGGAACCACAGCAGGTGGTGTTGTAAGCGAGGAGACTGGATTAGGATTAGGAAATGTAAAAATAAGTTCTTTAGGGATGTTCGCTCCACCACCACTTTTGGTAGTAGTGTTGTTTATTAGGCAAAAGCTCTCTAAATTCGATAAAGTTAGAGATTTATTGGCAGCTAGGCAAATACCCCCACCCTCTTCTGTGGCAACGTTACCTTGAAAGAGAGTTTTTCCTGTAAGATTTGTGAATGTCACATCGCTTTCACAATACAGACCACCACCAGATTTTTTTGAAGTGTTTGTGGTGAATTGTATTCTGTGAGAATTTTCAAATGTTAGAGTGCCTTTAACATAAGCTCCCCCACCGTGATCCGTAGCTTGGTTATTTAAGAATTCTAAAGTTGAAGCAATCTTAGAAACACTAAGATTTTTCTCAACATAGATACCCCCACCTTTCGCTAAAGGAGGAGGAGGAGGTTGAGAAGAAGATGCAGAGTTTTTACCCGGTACATTGATAGTAAGATCGTAATTTCCAGCTTTGTTAGCCCCGAAATGTGCTTGAGAAAGGTTTGTAAGGGTTACGTCTCCTAAACAATAAATACCCCCACCGCCAGTTTTCCCGTTATTTCCGTTAAACTGAGTAAGGGTAGAAGAATCTTGTATTGTAAGATTCCCTTTAGAATAAATTGCTCCCCCTAGGGTATCCGCAGAGTTACTTTGGAATTTTAAATTAGCAACCTTACTAATCGAGATCGTTTTATCTCCATAGATAGCACCCCCAGCCCCTGTAGCAGTATTTAATATGAATAGGGTATCTTCAGAGCCATCACTAATAGTAATGGTATCCAAACCAAAGATAGCTCCTCCGGATCCTTTGATAACAGGTTCTGGAGGGGGAGGCGTAGAGTTTGCTTTTTTACCTGCTTCGATACTAGGAGGGAATTCTGCAGAATTGCCTCTGAAAGTCATATCTTTATAAGTAGAGATGACAATTGCACCTTTAGCAAAGGCAGCACCACCGTTTCCTGCTGTTTCTGTTGTATACGTAGGGAGAGTAGGTGTTTGAGAACCTGTATTTGTACTTCCTGTTTGCGATATATATTTAGGTAAAGGATAGGTAGCATACGAGCCGTTAGGAGCTACAACACCTCCAGTTCCAGGAACTGTTGGAGGTGTTGTGGGTGGTTCAGGAGGAACAGGAACGCGCGCAGCGTTATTTGTAAATTCGATAGAATTAAGGATATTCCTGATGGTTAGCGTAGAATCTGTAAATAGAGCACCGCCGGCTTCTTGGGATACGTTATCTTTGAATGTAACGTTTTCTAATCCATCAAAAGATATAGGACCTTTGGAGTATATCGCTCCTCCTTTTCCTGTCATTTTGATTAGAGAGCAGGAGATAGATCCTGGATTTCCCACGTGGGTAATAAATGATAGAGGACCAGCTTTATCATTATAGAAAGCTCCGCCGCCTTTTGGATCGGGATTAGAAGTGGATTTATCTGCGGGTGTTACGGAAGTTGCTGCTAGAGGAAAACTTAGTGGATGAGATTTCTCAGATGTGAAATCGCTAAGATCAAAATTTCCCTGCTGCAATCTAGAAACATGAGCAAATGCTGATGAGTTTAGATTTTGCAGAATAGATAGATAAAGCTGTTCGCGAGGTTGAGCAATGGTCCTAGCTTGTCCTGTTATGGGCTGCAATGTGCTACTAACTGAGGGGCCTGAATCACTTGGGTTAGGTGCTGGATCTGGTTGTGCAGCTGGATTTGGCTTAGGATCGGGAATATTTGTGAACGTTGTGAATGAGACATTCCCAGAAATTATATAAGTTATTCCGCTTTCATCTTGTGTTTCTTGCGTAAAGTTATTCGAATGCGAATCTGAAATGCTTGATCCTGATCCTCTATAACTGGAGTTTAATTCTTTCGAAAGGGGTTCACCAAATACTGTAATCGAGGGGAGCACGGCAGCAAAAACAGCTGTAGCTGATAGCCACTTCATAGAACAAAAACCTACTGCGAACATTCACTGACTAGATATGTGTTAGATAAATCAGAAAGGCAAATTAGGCAAGGGATAAAAGAGGGTAAGAAAGATCAAGATATTAAAGATGAGCTTTAGGGAGACAAGAGCGCATCCATAATATCTTGACGAATGCTGTCCATAATCATTAACAAAGTTCTTAGTCAAGGAAAAATTAGAAGGTTAGGGATAAACCACCAAAAGCATCTCCAGAGAGATTGTTTCCTTCGCGTTGTATTGTCGAAATTCCTAAATAAGCTGTAGCTAATCTATATTTGAAGGTAGTGCGGAACTTTAGGTTCATAGCTTCTTGTCCTATAAAGACTCCTGCGACTTTCCAAGAATGTTGATTCAGGATTAAGGAAGCAGTTGTTACAGGATTTTCTCTAAGCAAGTCTTTGATATAGGCCATGCTAAATTGCGTAAAAAGAGAATATTTCGCTCCGAAGAAGCGCATTTCTAAAGAAACTCCTGAGGGAAGAGCAAGATTACTCAAATGTGAAGAGGCAAAATACCGAGGATCGTATCCTGTTTCTATGAAAGGATTTTGACTGATTGCGGTATACTCTAGATCTATAAATGGAGTAATTTTAAGACAACGAATTCCCTTTGGATAGGCATAAGATAAGCCCACACTGCTTCGGAATCCTTGGTTCTTCCAAGAGCCTCGGGTAATGTCCTTTTTTGAGAACTGATGTTTCATAACATGAGATTCTTCAGCATAGCTTACAGAAGATCTAAAAGATAAAGCGCGCCAGTTTTTAAAAGCTGCTATTGTTCCCAATAGCATATGCGAGTGGCTTTTCCCAGGAATGTTATCCTGAGAGCTAGATCCGTGAAGCTGTGTGAATGTGGCACACACAACAGTATTTGGTGAAAAAGGAAGTTTAATTCCTAGATTATGACCAGCTTGTGTCATAGAAAAGTTATTATAATTAGCGGCATTTTGCTCCATAACACTAGAGACGATACCACCAAAAATACATATATGTTTAATAGGGATGAGCATGTTGTTATTTAAGTAGTTATCAAGGATAGCATCATTGGAAGAGCGCATACCTGTAAATGTTGTCCATGTAGAAGATGGAACTAGATAACCCTCTTTCTCCGGGTTCAAAATGAATGTCCCCGTGGGGATCCATAAAGCTTTTAATGTTTTATGTCGTTTGGAATTTTCACCAGACCAATTAAATTTCCATACACCTTGATAGCCATAGGCATTTTGTTGTACAGCAATCTCTTCAGGAATAAATCCATCGGTATTGATATTTTTATCAGACTTGAAAATGATTTCCATTTGATACGGCTGAGATGCTAAATCATGATTGTTGTAGAAGATATTATCGGGATCATGAATTTGAGGAGATCCCGAAAGTCGGATTCCTGAATTTCCTAATGCGCGTATTTCAGCGGGGAGATGAGAATTAGTAGCATCTAAGCCAAAGCTAATATTAGAAATGATTAGATCTTTCCCTAAGCTGTTGTAGCTTGTTAACATAGATCCTGGGCTAAGATTTAATATCCCACCTAATTGCTTAAATTCTTGAACGGCAAGAATGGCACCGCTTGTAATAGAAAGAGTTCCGTTATTTAGATATACAGGTTGGTTAAAGATAGAAGTTTTATTACTTTTATCCTGACGATCGATCGCAAGTTTTTCTCCTGAAAAGATAACAGATCCACAATGGAAAATATTATCAATAGAGTTAATGTCCACAGGATTTATACTTTGTGATGTGGCAAGGATTGGATCATAGAAAATAATTGATTGATTTTCATTGGCAATGAGCCGGATAGCTTCAGGAGCACCTTTAATTGTAATCGCATTGTTATTTGTGATTGAAGAGTGCTTGGTAGAGATCTTTGTGATGTTTCCGCTAAATATAATATCTGCATTTTGTGCATGTAAATGTAGTTTTGGTTGCGGCCCACTTAAATAAATCGCACCTCCTCCCAAATTCCCAGATGAATTTTCAGAGAAGATAATTGATTGGGAAGCTGTAAGATTGCAACTTGTTGAGGCTATAGCTCCGCCACCTTCTGCATGATTTTCACTAAAGAAAACAGACTCATCATTGTTTTTAATAATTATCTGTTGAGAATAGACGGCGCCACCCAGCTTGCGAGCGCTATTTTTGCAGAAAGACACCGGAGCAGATTGCTTATTTATATTGCAGAGATTTGTATAAATAGCACCTCCAGATTCTAAAGCTCTATTTTCTATGAAGTTAATCGTATTTTTATTCTTAGTGAATTCAACAGTTCCTTGGGCGTTATAGATTCCGCCACCAGATTTAGCGTAATTTTCTTGGAAGAGAATTTCCTGATTCCCATCAAATAAGATAGAGGATCCAGCAACTTCACTACTGATAGCCCCGCCATTACCTGAATTCGTAATATTTTTTACGACTTCTGCATGGTTCTTAATAAAAGAAATTAAGCCACGTTGCTCACTAAATATCATGCGATTTGGTTGCGCTCCTGTGAGAAGAATCGCACCACCTGCGCCATGACTTACATTATTTTGAAAAAACAGATTTGTATTTCTAGTGAAGAACATATCCTGTCTAGAGGTAAGAACTCCTCCAGTACTTTGATTGTTTTCTACATTGACTGCTTTTAAATTCTCGAAGGTAAGAAGAGATTTAGAAAATACACCCGCTCCCTGACCACCTAGTTGTAAATTAGTGAAATTTAATGTCGCTAGGGGAGTGCTACCTGTAAATGTAAGATTTCCTTCTAAATTGCGAAAGGCTCCTCCGGATTTATGGATACTATAACCAAGAAAATCCTTAAGAGTAAACTCGCCCCGTAAGGTGTAGTTTGTTCCTTGAGGGGATGTAGTTAACATGGTAAATAATTCAGGATCTTCACCCGTATGTATTCCCGATAGAGGCAGAATAATCTCTGTCCCTGATAAACGAGAAACTTGTGTTAATTGTGTTAGTGAAGAAAGAAGTACGAATTTCCAAAAAAACATCTGCTTCATGTTTCAGAATCCTATTCGTTTCACGGTCTAGAGTAAGAGATCTAACTTACATAGAAGGATAAAATAAATACATGGAAATAAAAAATTGATCTAAGCGTATGTTAATAAGAATGGAATAGTTAAAGTCTATTCTATTTTTTTTAACTATATTGAGAGATGCCTCTAAAGATGATATATATCTTTCTCTTTAGAGGCTATAGAGGGAATAGTTAGACGAAATTAATCTTTAGTTTCGTCAATCATTGCTTTTGTGAAATCTTTAATTTCTTTAGATATATTTTTCGCGAGCATTTTTGTTTGCTGAGCAAAAGCTTTTGTGTGTTGTTTAGAATGTTTGAATAAAGTTTTGCCTTTTTTCGTTCCTGAGGTTTTTACTCTAGAGAGTTTTTTCCTTAACTGCACACCACTTTTTGGAGTGAACAAACAAGTAAGCAATGTAGCGATAAATCCTCCGAATAATACACCTCTGAGCCAACGCCAGCGTTTACATGTTTTTTTAGGTTTGTGATTTTTAAACATACTTTCTTCCCCCTACGACAGATTAATCCTTTTTGCGGAATACGCACCAAACGAGTAGAGCAGCAGCGGCCCATTTAGCTCCTCGGCAAATCTTCCCCATCCAGCTACCCTTACTTCCCTCATAGAGAAATTCTTCGATATCTTTAGGTAAATGTTTATTACGTTTGCGTAACCATCCGCAAATAAGCCTTTTCCCTAATAATAAAGGTGCTAGGATCTTAGCTTCAAAATTTAAAATTGTCGTAATCTTACTGACATTTTTAACTATTTTATTGAGCCTATGTAACAAGCTAATAGTTAAAACGAACATTGTTACCATGCACGTTGATAGCAAGACACAACAGACAATTATCGCTCCCGTGAGGTAAGTGTTCATATAAAGTGAATAAACAATTTTTATTTTTATTAATTAATTTCACTTCTTATTTTCTGTTTATTTTTAAAAAAATTAAAGAAAATACTTTTTAATAAATAAGTTGGAATCATAAAAAAGAAAATCCCCAACTTCTTCTGGGGATATGTACTTGATAATAAATAAGATGGAAGGGCAATAACCCCCTAAAAATTCTTATTCTGCTGATGAGGGAAGCTCGATCGCTTTATCGGATGTTGGGAATTCCACCTCTTTTCTCATTAGGAAGACTCCCAATAGGTTAAAGCAGAGGAGAAGAGCCCCGGATACAGACATGATCAATAGAGCTGTATTTTGCGATAAGAAGCAAAACGCTGGTAATATAGCAGCTCCGTATAGAGTGTAGATCTTTGATCCGACGTTTCCGTAAAGAAACTTTGCACATTTTTTCCCTACGAGGAAATACGAAATAATTGTTGTATAACCTGTTACAAAGAAGAATGTGGGAAGTAAGATCTTCACAAGAGGGAAATATGTCCCTAAGGCATGTTCAACAGCTTGAGAAGCGTTATCAAGACCTAGGGACCATGATCCTGATGCAAGTACCATAAGTAAGCTTAGAGTGCAGATAAGATTATCTATAGCAAGTCCTATGATACTTAGCTGAGCTTGTGTTTCTGGACGTTTTACAGAACTTTCACTTTGAATAATAGAGTCAAAGCCGATACCAATATCTCCAGAATAAGCCGCTCTAGAGATGCCTTGGTGAATGGTAGTTGCCAAAGTACAGCCAGCGAATCCGCCAATAGCTCCGTGTCCTGTAAATGCTGATGAGAATACAGCAGAAAATAGTGAAGGAAGTTGGTGGAACTCTTTTATAAGTATGTATAGAGATAATGCACAGTACACGGTAAG
Organism: Chlamydia poikilotherma; assembly: GCF_900239975.1. NCBI lineage: Bacteria > Pseudomonadati > Chlamydiota > Chlamydiia > Chlamydiales > Chlamydiaceae > Chlamydia > Chlamydia poikilotherma. The sequence continues at coordinate 226,505 of NZ_LS992154.1, forward strand.
GAAAAATGGAAGTACGAAAACACAGATTTTTCCAATACGTTGTAGTCCTCCTTGAACTGCGTAGAGAATTAAAGATAGCAAACCAAAAATGGTGAACAATTTTGGGATGCTCCAACAATGGGAAATCGTGTCAGCAATAACAGAAAACTGATAGATTTCTACACCATAGATACAGAGCAATACAGCTACAATAATAGGTATAAGCTTGGTTCCATAGGCTTTATCTAGGAAGTACATTGGTCCACCCTGATAAACGCCATCGTTATCTACTTTACGGAATTTAATCCCTAAGTACACTTCAGAGTATTTCACTATGGAACCAAAAATTCCTGCAATCCAAACCCAAAATAGGGCCCCGGGACCACCAATGCAGGCAGCGGTAACAATTCCTACAACATTACCAATACCGATATTTCCGCTTGCTGAAGCAAAAAATACCTTCAATGGATGAACACCTCTTTCGCTTTCCTTCCCCTTCTTATTGGAAGACTTTTGCGAATACTGGTAGAAAAGCCTGCAGAATTGAGGAAACTTGGTGAATTGAGAAAAACCAGATTTCCATGAAAAGCTTAGCCCCAGAAAAATAATCATCAGAAAAGCCACGTATGACCAGAAGAAGTCATCGAAGGCTACTAGTAACGAGAAGATTGTGTTCATGGTAAAAACTTTTTTAATAATTAAAATATTTAAACAGTTATTCATTAAGAAGATGGGGAAACTATTATCCCTATTTCATCTTTTGTTTAGTAGGAAAATAAAGCTTATATACGAAGATTAAAGTTCCTAAAGAGATAAAAATATCGGCCAAATTAAATGTTGGAAAGGACCAACGTTTGTAACCGATAGAAATAAAATCCACCACATGCCTGTAAAATAGGATATCTCCAACGTTGCCGATAGCTCCGGAACAGAGGAGAATCAGGGAGAAGCGGATTGAAGGGGGGAGACTTTTCTTTCTTAAAAAAAGAAAAGCAAGAATGCCTAAAATAATTGCTATACGTATAACAAATAAGAAGTATTTATATTTTGAAAATAATCCGAAGGCGGCACCTTCATTAAATGTAGGGCAAATACAAAAAAACAGCTTACCCCAGCTATACTGGTATAGTATGGGGTTAGCATCAGTCAGATTCCCTCGGTACAGCAAAACAGCTAGCTTAGAGACCCAATCAATAAGGACTAGAAATGAAATAGCAAGGAAGGTAGATCGAGAGCGACTAGACATTGGGATTAGTTTCCATAAAGTAGGCCTTTCTCGAACTGTGATTGGGCTTTGACCGTCATTGTAGCATAGGGGATCGCCATTAAACGAGCTAAGGGAATTTCTTCTCCGCTTACATCACAGATCCCGTAAGAAGATTCCTCGATTTTTTCTAGAGCTCGATTAATTTGCCTTAATAATTCGTATTCTTTAGTTGTCACCTCTAAACTGATAGTTCTATCAAAGGTATCGGTACCTTGATCAGCTTGATGCTGAGAATATCCAGTAGCTTCGTTAGGTTTTTTGACTTCTTGAGCGTTCCCTTCTAGGGTATGAGATAGTTTATACTTCATCTCTAGAAGTCTTTGTTTAAAATTGGCTATTTCGTCCTCAGACAACGGCATAGTTTTGTCTCCTTAACCTTAAAATAATAACTATTTTTCCATATCCGGAGTTGCAGATAGCAAAACCTCCATTAATTCGCCAACATCTTTAAATCTTCTATAGACGCAGGCAAATCTAATGTAGGCAATCATGTCTGCCTTTTTTAGATATTTCATTACTAGTTCGCCAATTTCTTTGGTAGAGATTTCCCTATTTTGTTTGCCCAACAGTTCAGATTTCACGTTAGAGGCTATTGCATGCACTTGATCTTGACCTATACGTGTGTGACTAGAAGCGGCATTCAATCCGTTAATTAGTTTAGATTCTTGGAAATTCTCGTAACGACCATCGCGTTTCAATACCTGCAGAGTTAGCTCAACGGTTTCAAAAGTAGTGAACCTTTGACCGCAATTTAAGCATTCTCGTCGGCGTTTAATTGCATTTGCTTCTGGCGCATTTCTCGAATCTATAACTTTTAATTCCCCATGATTGCAAAAAGGACACTGCATGGGAGCTACCTCCTAAGGTTAAGGTAGTCTAAGAAAATAATAATTTTAACGTAGGATAAATCTATGCGACTATAAGTTGCAAATTTTTTTTCCTAATCTAAAAAATAGGGCTTGCGACAGATGCAGATAGCGTGGTAACTTTTCGCCTTTTTGCGAAAAGACAATGTCTTATCGTAAGGATGTTTTATTGTAAATGCTATTTGCTTAGTAATTAAGAATGTTTTCTGGAATAGTTCAAGAGCTTGGTAAAATATTTAGTATTCAGCCGAGAGACGAAGGTTTAACTATAGGTGTAAGAGGATCTTCGACATGTATTTCCGAGTTAGAAATTGGTTGTAGTGTTGCTATTGATGGCGTTTGTCTTACTGTAGTTAAGCTTGAAGAAGAGGGTAAAATGTTTTTTGATATTATTCCTGAAACTCTTGTTTGTACTACAATAGGAGAGAGAGTTGTAGGTGATCGTGTAAATATCGAACGCTCTTTAAAAGCCTCTGATGAAATTGGAGGCCATATGGTCTCTGGTCATGTTTGTGGTGTCGGAGAGATTGTATGTATAGAGAAAAATCGGTACTATTTTCGTGTCCCAAGTTCCTTATCTATATATCTTTTTGATAAGGGATTTATTTCGGTAGATGGAATTAGCCTGACAGTTGTTACCGTAGAAGAAGATGTGTTTTCCATAGGATTAATCCCTGAGACATTATCTCGAACGACTTTAGGATATAAGCAGGTAGGGGCGAAAGTAAATATCGAGCCTGATATGGCAACAAAAACACAAGTCGATACCTTAAGGCGTTTATATCCTGCGCAATAAAATAAATAATATGGACTATAAATTACTGGATAGTGGTGATGCAAAAAAGTTAGAAAGCTTCGGACCAATAACTCTTATCCGACCTTCTTGCACGGCAATCTGGCCTAAGAGTTCGCCATCTCTATGGAAAAAGGCGCATGCTGAATATCAAAGATTGGGTGAAGATGGACAATGGCAGTGCAGAGCTTCTGTTCCTCAAGAATGGCGAATCATTCTGAATACCGTTGATTGTACATTAAAACTCACTCCTTTCGGTCACATAGGTATGTTTCCGGAACATAGCAGTTTCTGGCCCGAATTAAAACAAAGTATAGAAAAACATTCTGAGTGCTCTGTGTTAAATTTATTTGCTTACACAGGTTCTACGTCGATCTTTGCTGCAAAATGTGGAGCAAAAGTATGTCATGTTGATGCGTCGAAATCTGCGGTAAAATGGGCACAGAAGAATGTTGAAAATAATGCATTGCCTGAGAAAAAGATTTTTTGGGTTATCGAAGATGTATTTTCTTTTCTGCAAAAAGAAATACGACGAGGAAAGAAATACGAGGTGATTTTATTAGATCCTCCTACTTACGGTCGAGGACCCGATGGTGAGGTTTTTAAAATAGACAGGGATTTCTTTCCGTTATTGCTTTTATGTTCTAAATTACTTTCCGATTCCTCTTCTTATATTTTGATTACCTCGCATACACCGGGTCATACACCTGCTTTTTTATATAGTTTAGCTACAAGAGCTTTATCTTTAGATAAACAGTATTGGTCTTCTGGAGAGAGTTTTTGTGGTGCTGGATATCAAGCTTTACCTTCTGGAGTGTTTGCTAAATGGAGTTCATAGGGAAAAATAATCCTAAGGTGAAAGAGGCAATAGCATTAAAACAAAATCGCTCTCGTAAGGGTTCTTTGTTTCTTTTGGAAGGATTTCGAGAAATTCAAAAGGCTCTGACCTCGGGATATGAGTGCGAGAGGATTTTCTGTGGAACCAATATTTCAGAAAAAGAGCAGTCCTTTTTAAATCGAATTCAAAAAGCACCTTTGGAAAAGATTTATTGTTTAGAGGAAACTCTTTCAAAACTTTCTTATAAAGAGCATCACGATAATTTTATTGCTGTGATGAGAAAACGTTGGTGGTCTCGAGAAGAGTTTCTAACTCAGAAAAAAAATCCATTACCTTTTTATCTAATCATAGAACAGGTTGAAAAACCTGGGAATGTTGGAGCCCTGCTTAGGATAGCTGATGGAGTAGGTGTTGACGGAGTGATTTTATGTGATCCTATAATTGATCTTTATAACCCTAATGTTATCCGTTCTTCACTAGGAACAGTATTTACTCTTTCTATCTGGTCTGCTACTTTGGATGAGGTGTTACGAACTATTGAAGAGGAAAAATGGCATGTTTTTGTGACCTCTCCTAGGGCAAGTTCAATGTATTTTTGTGAAAATTATAATCAACCGTTAGCTCTAGTTTTTGGTTCAGAAAAAGATGGTCTAACTTCCTCTTGGTTTCAAGGAAATTTCTCGAAAATATCTCTTCCTATGCTTGGACAAGTGGATTCTTTAAATTTGTCTACAGCCGTGTCCGCTGTTGCTTATGAAGTAATTCGACAACGCTGGTTATCCTAGTTTATCGAAAAATTCTCGAAAAACATTTTCTATAAAGATCAAAAAATAATTCGCGTTATTTATCACTGGGAAATGAATTAATTAAAAAATAGATTCTATTAATGGTTATATAGATTTTTTTTAATTTCCTTGTGTAAACTTGATTTTTAATGTTTTTTATGAGATGCTTTACGTTTCCAGGATGCGGCGAAGATTGTGGTTTTAAACAATCGTAATTTTCTGAATGGATTGATCAGTGAGTTATAACGAATTTCGATGAAAACACGCTTTCCTTCGCCCTTTTTTATTTTTTATCGCCGCTTAACCGTAGCAATTAGCTTTGGGAAAATCCTGGGTCGGGGGTGTTTTGGGAAAATCCTATCTTGGATATTTGCCCGCACTGCAAGCTTTCGAGGAAAGCTATTTTGTTCAGCACCCTACCGCGCGTCTTCTACTGTAATCAGTGTGGGAAACATTGTCCTCGGAGGTTCAGGTAAGACGCCCATAGTATTATGGTTGGCTGAAAATCTAAAAGCACGAGGATATTCTTGTGCTGTTCTTTCTCGCGGATATAAAGGAAAGTGTAGTCGTCAGAGAGAGCTTATTATAGTGGATCCTAGGATGCATAATGCTGCTTATGTAGGAGATGAACCCTTCCTGCTGGCGGGTAAACTCCCTGAGGGTTCTGTTTTTGTGCATAAAGATCGGAGAGTTTCGGCTAAAAATGCTGCTAGAAATTTTGATATTTTGATTTTGGACGATGGTTTTCAGAATCACAAACTACACAAGGACGTGGAAATTGTCGTAGTTAACGGTCAAGATCCTTTAGGAGGAGAAAAATTTTTCCCCCAGGGTCGCCTTCGAGATTGTCCTAATAGATTGAAGGAGGCCGATTTTATAATAGTTAATGGTTCTTGTTGTTCAGAGAATCAAAAACTTTTAAACATCTGGTGTGCATCGCCAAAAATTTTTGTAGAACCTCGCATTTCTCAGGTACTTTGGGAACCAAGTGGGGAGAAACTTTCTCTGGACGGTCTTTCTGGACTAGCCGCCGGCGTTTTCTGTGGTCTAGGATTTCCACAGGGATTTCTTGATATGTTGAAACATGCCGGAGTGAAAATATTAGGAACATATTTATTACCTGACCACGCGGGAATAACGAAGAAAGAATTGCACTACTTCAGTTCGAAAATAGCTATGCGTCAAGGGCAGGGGATATTGTGCACAGAAAAGGATAGCGTAAAGCTCGGAAACTTAATTCATGAGCAAGGGATTCTTCCGATTGGTAAGGTGCAAATGCATTTTGATTTTTCAGATCAGGAAGACTCCACAGCTTCCTTATTGGATAGAATAGATCAAATACATAACGGTAAGAGGTAACTAATGAAACTATGGATGAAAATCTTTATAGGATTATTTATCGGGGTTACCCTAGGTTTAATTTTAGAAGACAAGGCAATCTTTTTTAAACCAATAGGAGACATTTTTCTAAATCTATTGAGCATGGTTGTCTACCCTCTCGTATTTTGTTCCATGGTTCTAGGTATTGCTTCTATCAGTGATATGAAGAAATTAGGCCGCATAGGAATAAAAAGTGTCGGCTTATATTTGGGTACTACATGCATAGCTATCGTTATAGGTTTATGTTTTGCCCAATTTTTTAGCCCCGGAAAAGGTTGCGACTTATCGCAAAATGTTATTGAAACAACTATAGTTCCTCCCGAAAAAAATAGTGCCTATTTCTTGTCTTTGATTTCTCAAATTTTTCCTTCAAATCCAGTTCGGTCTTTCGTTGAGGGAAATATTTTACAAATCATAGTCTTCGCTATTTTCTTAGGAATAGCTATGCGTCTTTCTGGAGAACAAGGACGACCTGTTGCGAAGTTTATAGAGGGTTTTTCGGAGATCATGTTGCGCATGATCAATATGATCATGGCTTTTGCACCTTATGGGGTGGGAGCAAGTATGGCGTGGATTTCTGGTAGCCACGGTTTAGTTATTCTCTGGCAATTAGGAAAATTTATCCTTGCTTATTACCTGGCGTGCCTATTTCATGCTGTGATTGTTTTTGGCGGTATTATACGCATGGGCTGTAAGATGTCCTTCTCTAAATTTCTTTCTGCAATGATGGATGCGATATCTTGCGCGATATCCACTTCGAGTAGTTCGGCAACATTACCGGTAACAATGCGTTGCGTATCTAAAAATCTTGGAGTTTCCTCGGAAGTTTCTGGTTTTGTTTTGCCTTTAGGCGCTACTGTCAATATGAACGGTACTGCTATATTTCAAGGTATGGCTGCTGTATTTATTGCTCAGGCTTATAATTGTCCCTTACCTTTCAGTAGTTTGCTATTGATTGTTGTTGCAGCAACCTTCTCTGCTGTAGGTAGTGCAGGTGTTCCTGGAGGGGGCATGATCACTTTAGGGTCAGTATTAGCCTCTGTAGGCTTACCCATTCAAGGAATTGCTGTTTTAGCAGGAATTGATAGATTGCGAGACATTATAGGAACTCCTATGAATATCCTTGGAGATGCTGTAGTAGCTGTTTATGTGGCTTCTGGAGAAGATGAGTTATCAGCACCGATAAAGGACAAGGTAGCTTTAGAAGACGAAAGTAGAGAGACCATATAGGGGAGTTTACGCATGTTTGAATTTCGATTTCCGAAAATAGGAGAGACTGCTTCCGGAGGATTTGTAGTTCGCTGGCTTAAGCAGGTAGGCGAATATATTGCAAAAGATGAGCCTATAATTGAGGTGTCTACAGATAAGATAGCCACTGAATTAGCATCTCCTAAAGCAGGAAAGTTAACTTGTTGTCTTGTAAATGAAGGCGATGAAGTTGCTTCTGGAGAAATTTTAGCTATAATTGATACAGAATTAAGTGTTCAAGAAGAGGTGGTTTTACAAGAGTCCTCTCCTGAGATTTCTTGCTCCCAAGATCCGGGAAATACTGCAGCGTGGTTTTCTCCAGCAGTTCTTAGCTTGGCGCATCGTGAAGGTATCAGCATCCAGCAGCTCCAGCAAATTTCCGGAACAGGAAATGAAGGGCGAGTGACTCGTAAAGATTTAGAGAGCTACATTTCTGAAATGCGCGAGCCTTCGTGTTCAAAAATAGCAAATGCGAATGAAAATCGCATTCCGATGTCCCCATTGCGTAGGGCTATAGCGTCTTCATTATCTAAATCTTCAGATGAGGTGCCTCACGCTTCTCTTATTGTAGATATTGATGTTACAGATTTGATGAATTTAATTTCCGAAGAGAAAGATCGATTCTTTGCAACACACGGTGTAAAGTTAACAATAACAAGTTTCATCATTCAATGTTTAGCAAAAGCTTTAGAGCAGTTCCCGTTATTAAACGGATCTTTAGACGGGGATACAATTATTGTGAAGAAGTCGATAAATGTGGGAGTTGCTGTTAATCTGAATAAAGAGGGCGTTGTCGTTCCGGTTATTCGTAATTGTCAAGACCGCGGTTTAGTAAGTATTGCAAAGACTCTTGCTGATTTATCGACAAGATCTCGCGCTAATAAGCTTGATCCTTCAGAAACTCAAGAGGGTAGTGTCACAGTTACTAATTTTGGTATGACTGGAGCTTTAATCGGCATGCCTATAATTCGTTATCCTGAAGTGGCTATTTTAGGAATAGGGACAATACAAAAACGTGTTGTTGTTCGCGATGACGACTCTTTAGCTATCCGAAGAATGGTATATGTAACCTTAACGTTTGACCATAGGGTGCTTGATGGCATTTATGGTAGTGAATTTTTAACCTCATTGAAAAATCGGTTAGAGTCTGTTACGATGAGCTAACACACTACGATTTTTTCCAAGGACTACAGGGATGGGTTCTCCCACAACATCTATTGATTTATGCCAAGATATTGTCGCTAAGCAAAAGGAATCTTTAGAACGCTTTTTTTCTACTTTCCAATGTCAGGGAACTTGGTTGCTAGCTGAGAAAATACTGAATCATCAAGGTTCTATATTCTTTTCTGGTGTGGGGAAAAGTGGTTGTATTGCAAGGAAGATAGCCGCTACTTTACAGTCTTTCGGAGAACGCGCTCTTTTTCTTTCTTCAGGAGATCTTCTTCATGGGGATCTTGGTATTATTCGCTCTGGAGATATTGTTTGTCTTTTTTCTAAAAGTGGGGAAACTCGAGAGCTTTTAGAATGGATTCCCTATTTAAAGGAACGCGGTGTATTTATTGCGGGTATTACTTCTGCTGCTTATTCCAGTTTAGCAATTCTTTGTGATCACGTGATTATCTTACCTACGATAGAAGAATTGGACCCTTTTAATCTTGTCCCGACAACATCAACAACATGCCAGCTATTATTTGGAGATCTTCTTGCTATTACAGTACTGCGTAGTCGGGGGATATCTCTAGCGGATTATGGGAAGAATCATCCTGGAGGGCAAATTGGTTTGAAGGTTGTTGGGAAAATCCGAGATTATATGTTCCCAAAAACAGAAGTTCCTTTTTGTTCTCCAGAAAATACAATTGCAGATTCTCTAGATATTTTTTCTTCTTATGGTTGTGGCTGTGTTTGCATAGTGAATGAGAAATTCGAAATGCTGGGGATATTCACGGACGGAGATTTACGCAGATCATTATCTCGTCATCGAGGAGATATCTTATCGCAGAAGCTTAAAGATGTCATGACTCCAAATCCTAGAGTGATCAACGAGGATGCCGACGTCCTTCTTGGTTTGCAAATGATGGAAACAGGAAGTCCTGTAACCATCCTACCTGTTGTAGATGGTAAAGATCAACGCTATGTTGTGGGGTTACTTCAGATGCATACTCTGGCAAAAGCAGGACTCATCTAAAGAATTAAAAAATATCGGAAGAGAGAGTAAGCCGGATTCTGTCTACAAGATGGAAAAGACCATCTTGAGGGCAACCATTCATCTAGGGGGTATATTACTATACCCCTCAAGCGATTATGAAAAAGTCTATGAGGAACAAACTTCCTCACTATGCAGAAACAAAAACTTTTTCTCTTGCTTCAGATAGGGTTTGCATGTCTATTAAGTCACCTTAATAGCTCCTACTCTTAAAGTAGGAATTTTCAGCCTGTCTATAAAAAGACCCTTTTATAGCGGAATATTTTCTGTTGCACTTTCCGTAGCCTTGCGGCCCCTGGAGTTTCTCCAGTATCTCTTCTTATGAAGTCCAGACTTTCCTCTTAATATACCTTATTAAAGATATAAAAAGCGGTTGCCTTTCTCTTCCGATGAACTTGTTATACAGCGGCGCGTCTTCGACGACGTTTTGCTGTAGAGCTATCTGCAGCAAGAGTATCTGGCTCTCGCCAATATAAAATTCTAGAACAATGTTCGCAGAAAATCAGTCGATCTTTTTTGCGGACTAAATTCTCATGTTGGGGAGTTAAAACTATGTGACATCCACTACAAACACGATTTTCTATGGGAACAACAACGCGATCTTTTTTATTGTTCAATAAACGTTCGTAAATAAGAAACATTTCAGGATCCGTAGCTTCTTTTAATTCACTACGTTGCTGTAATAAGGCTCTGCCTTCTTGATTAATATTCTTAATGCTTTCACAGATTTCTTTTTCAATAGCGAAGCTGCTATTTTCTGTAGACGTTAGACTTTCTTTTAGGGAAACAATCAGGTCTTCACTTCCTGCTTGCTTATCCATAAGATCACTGAGTTGATGTTCTAGTGCACGACGCTCTTTGTTTGCTGCTGTCATTTCTTGAGTGAGCGCATTAAACTCATCCATCTTCTTCACAGCTGCTTGTTGATTTTCTAATTTGTTAATTTGATCAGAAATCTCTTGAATCCGATTCTCACCTTCTTTAATCTGATTCTTTAAGTTTTCCATCTCCAATTCTTTTTCCTGAACTTTACGACGAATGTCAGATTTAAGAGATTGGACTTTAGCGAGCTCTTTCTGATGCTCTTTCTTGACTCGCATCAAGCGAATCATTTTAATATCGAGCTCTTGAATGGCTAAAATGCTCTGGAGGGCTTCATGCATGAAAACTATTCCTTGCTTGGCTTAGTGGTTCCTAAATACCGATGCGAAATCATGAGATTTAGGAATGAATACATCTGAAGAAGAAAGCAAGTTTACTGCTTTTTTAGCAAGAAGTAAAGAACGTTTTTTTCAATAAAAGAAATTCCTAAGAGACAATGACTTAAGAAAGGCAAAAGTTTAACCGCTCCGACTAGTGTATGAATTAATTTTTACTAGTTTCAACCCAAGAGCGAGTTTAAAAGATAACTTGAACTTGTTCCTTTGCCATATAAGGCAGTCCACTATTTCAAAACGCTCCCAGACTCTCTCTAGTTTTCTTTCCTAAACACGTAATTCATAGGGTTAGTATTCCTATGAATCTAAGAGTAGGGTAATCTTGGAGGGAAAAAAATAAAAGGTTCTTTTTCAGGAATTTTTTATTTGAATGCTAGAGGAGAGGTTTCTCATTAAAAACTCTCCTTTTTTTAGTTTTGCTTTAGGGAAGGGGTGCAAACGGATCTTGTAAAAGAACAAGTAATTTTAAAGAATTCGGATTGGCAAGTGCTATGTTATTAATAGCTTCAACTAACGCTTTTTTACATAGATCATTGCAGCTTAATAGCCATTCATAGTTTTGATCTCCTTTTGGCAAAACATCTCTTCCATTCACTTCATAAACCGAGGAGAATAGAGGGACAGAAACTATGGAGCAGTCTTTGTTAACAGCCTCATTTAGACAGTTCTCGTAGGCAAAAAGCGCACGATTATAGTAGCCGTTCATTATCTCTTGGTCACTTCCTGAGAATTCTTCAAGTTTAGGACCACGAACGTGTCCTAGGAATTCTGGATATTTTTCTTTTTCTGAAAGTGGAATATTCGGGTTGTCTTTTATACTTAATGTTGTAGAGCGTACTTCCGTAGGAGCAAAGGGTAGTTTAATAGAGGTTTCTCCCTGATATTGAGCTGCATTCCAATTAGAATGTTGTCCAAGTGAATTTAATTCTTTAAAGAAGGCTCGGGATTGATTTGAATTTGCTGTAATAACTGTCTCTGAACTTGGAGGTAATGCGTTAAATGTCATTCCACTTTGGCTTGTCACCATTCTTACAGTGTTTGATCTAGGGAGGGCAGAGAATTTGATAGAGAAACCTGTAGTGATATCTTCTTGGATTCCAAGTTTAACTCCAGGATTTTTCTTATTTTGATAGAAGGATAAACGGGTTCCTGGCGTGGTGATAAAGTTTGCCTCTGCGGTCTGGGTGGGGAGATTTCTGAAATTTTGATCCAATGCTTGCGTCCAATTTCCATCAGCATTTCGAGTTAACTGTTTGTGGACAAGTATAGCTATCCCTGCAAATAGCACTGAGGCGATAGCCAGAGCAGCAAATACCGGAGATCCTAAAACAACGGCAAGAGCAATACCAGCTACTGCGGTTCCGACAGCTAGTGTGCCGAGAATAGATAGAGAAACTACTTTCAGTATCTTATTTTGTTTTTGAGTGGAGATCTCTCTCGAAGAGAATGCGGGAGTTAAATTCGGCGCATTGCGATTGCCGATTCGGTTATGGGAATCACCCGAGTTAATACTAGGCATAAAAAGTAATACTATTTAGTTTTTGTTAATTAATTTTATTAAAATTAAATAGTGTTGACTAGTGATTTTATTCTTTATAATTTCTTAACTTTAAAAGAAAACGATATCATAGATCTTATCCTCAGAGGGATAAACTTTAAATGTGATGTACAGATCGCGAAGTTTATCAGTAGCTAAGTTTCTAAGAGATATATAGACAGGGATGATGGCAAGAAGAAATATAAAAAACATGGAGTGCATACAACAGCCCAGAGCAATGATTCCTGCTATAAGTATTGTTAAAACTAGTGTTTGAATTACACAGTGTATGATAAAATGAGTTAATTTGCCTCTAGCCTCGCTCCCCTTAGAGAATAGATTTAGAGGCTCTTGATTTTGTGTTGATGTTGCAGAAATTGACATACAGAACACTGTAGAGTGAAAGCTTAGGAGCAGCACAATTTTAATCGTAGAAACTGTTTTTTGTCATTAGCTTTCCACGGATCTCTCCTCATGAAGAAGTTTTCCAGGATGGCTATAAATTTTTTGAAATTCTTTTAATGTGATAGGACCCTGGCAAAGATGTGTTCTATTTGGAAGATTGGGGAAGAGTTTTGCGTATGCTCTAACTCCCGAAGGACTGGTTAGAATTACTCGATTACACCGATCAAATATTTTTGACTCTAACTGGATTTCTTGAATCCTGTAGTGAGGATAAGCAAAAAAACACCTATTTTCTTTTTCTAAGAAATCTTTGATAACAGATCGAGATAGAGCAGAGTGGGGGTAGAGAATACGGGTGTCCTCTGGTAATGAGGAAATCAAAGGGAGGATCCCCTCTCCTGTTTCAATAGTAGCTAGCGAATGCTGTGCTTTTGGAAGAAGTCTTATAAGACGATGTGCTGTGATTTTCCCTAAACAAAGATAATGTTTATTTTCTAAAGTTCTTTTAGATACTTCCTTACTCATTCTAGAGAGAAATAGCGATGTTGAAGAGGGGCTGGTAAGTAAAATATGAGAGGTTTTCTCTAGGTAGCGAAAAGCAAGACGGAATTGAGGTGAGCTTTTTGCAAACGGAACGATCTTTAGTATGGGAGCAAAATGAGCGCAATATCTTTTTGCCGTTTGTTGATTTAATCCTAGATATATGGTCATGAAATCATCTTGTTCTAGAAATGAATCTAAATTACATAGTTTAGATAGCGCAGGATTGTTTCGCATCTAGAAAACAGTTCTGGTCTTCATAATAGTTATAGTAGAAACATAGTGATACACAATTAAGACACTCGTTTTTAATGATACATAGGTTGCATGATGAGCTGATTGACATTTTTCGATGTGGGAGCTAGGATGTCTTTTTCTAGATCTTAGCTTTTTCTCCAGGGGAAAAATGGCAGTGATTCTTAGGCTTTCTTGGGTTAAGTGCGGAGAGCTTCGCTTTATATTATAGTTTTTCGTTTGTAGATAGTTATTAATAGAGGTTCGGCAATGGCATCATTGTTGCATAAATTTTTAGAAAATGCTTCGGGGAAGAAAGGTCAGGATCTGGCTTCTACCGCATATTTAGCTGCATTAGACCATCTTTTGCATTCCTTTCCTTCCATTGGGAAGAGCATTATCGATGAACTAAAGAGTCAACGTTCTCGTTTAAAGATGATTGCTTCTGAAAATTACGCTTCTATTTCAGTTCAGCTTGCTATGGGGAACTTGCTTACGGATAAATATTGTGAGGGAAGTCCTTTTAAGCGATTTTATTCTTGTTGTGAGAATGTTGATGCTATTGAGTGGGAATGTGTTGAAACAGCTAAAGAACTTTTTGGTGCAGAAAGTGCTTTTGTGCAGCCGCATTCTGGAGCAGATGCCAATTTGTTAGCAATAATGGCAATTATCACGCAGAAAATCCAAGGTCCTGCTGTTAAGCGTTTAGGATACAAAACGATCAATGATCTTACTGATAAGGAGTATGCTGAATTAAAAGCTGAGATAGGTTCTCATGTATGCCTAGGTCCGTCATTGAATTCGGGAGGACATTTAACACATGGGACCGTACGTTTAAACGTGATGTCAAAATTAATGCGTTGCTTGCCTTATGAAGTTAATAAAAAGACAGAACTTTTTGATTATGCTGAGATTGCGCGTTTGGTGCGTACGCATAAGCCGACAGTATTAATTGCTGGATATTCTTCCTATTCTCGCAGGTTAAATTTTTCTACTCTAAAACAAATCGCTGATGATTGTGGAGCTGTTTTATGGGTGGATATGGCGCATTTTGCAGGTCTTGTTGCTGGCGGCGTGTTTATTGAAGAAGAAAATCCTATTCCTTTTGCTGATATTGTAACAACAACAACTCATAAAACCTTGCGAGGACCTCGTGGAGGTTTAGTTTTAGCCTCTAAAGAATACGACGGGATAATTAATAGAGCTTGTCCTTTAATGATGGGGGGGCCCTTACCCCATGTTATTGCTGCGAAGACTGTGGCATTAAAAGAAGCGCTTACTGTGGATTTTAAAAAGTATGCTCATCAGGTTGTAGACAATGCTAGAACTTTAGCAGAACATTTCCAAAAGCAGGGATTGCGTTTACTTACAGGTGGTACTGATAATCATATGTTGATTATTGATCTGACTTCTCTAGGTATTTCCGGGCGTATAGCTGAGGATATCCTAAGTTCTGTAGGTATTGCAGTAAATCGCAACACTATACCATCGGATGCTATAGGGAAATGGGATACTTCAGGAATACGTTTGGGAACACCTGCTTTAACGACTCTGGGTATGGGCAGCGATGAAATGGAAGAAGTTGCGAATATTATTGTGAAAGTATTGCGAAATATTACTTTGAGACGTAATGCTGATGATAGTTTTAGTAAAAGTGAAGGAGAGCTTCCAGAAAACATTGCTCAAGAAGCAAGAGCACGAGTCGCAGACTTATTATCGCGGTTCCCGCTTTATCCTGAAATTGATCTGGAAACTTTAGTTTAGTTAGGAGATATGTTGTTCTATGCCTGATGGGGAAGTAGTTAATAAGTTACGAGATGTTATAGATAAAAAAATCTTAGATGCCCGTCGGGTATTCTTTTCAGAACCTGTAACAGATAAAAGCGCAGCAGATGCTATTAAAAAGCTTTGGTATTTGGAACTTACCAATCCTGGTCAGCCTATAGTATTCGTAATTAATAGTCCTGGAGGATCCGTAGATGCAGGGTTTGCAGTTTGGGATCAGATAAAAATGATGACCTCTCCAGTAACTACTGTGGTTACAGGATTAGCGGCTTCTATGGGGTCAGTATTAAGTTTATGCGCTGCTCCAGGGCGTCGTTTTGCAACTCCTCATTCGCGTATTATGATTCATCAGCCATCCATAGGAGGTCCAATTACAGGACAAGCTACGGATCTAGATATTCATGCTCGTGAGATCTTAAAAACGAAAAAACGCATTGTGGATGTGTATTTAGAAGCCACAGGGCAACCTCGAGAAGTTATTGAGAAAGCGATTGATAGAGACATGTGGATGACAGCAGATGAGGCCAAGGATTTTGGTTTATTAGATGGTATCCTTTTCTCATTCAACGATTTATAAGCCTTACTTATACTCTGGGGCAGGAAATCGCTTTATTCTTAGTGAGACCTGTCCTGAGATTGCGACAATCTCCGTTTTATGTAAGGAGGAACAGGTGGATGGATTTTTACTTGTCCTTCCTTCGTCGCTTGCTGATGCTAAGCTAATTATTTTTAATGATGATGGTTCTCGACCCAAGATGTGTGGGAACGGTCTTCGTTGTGTTATAGCCCATCTTTCTTCAGTATTGAGTAAAGAAGAGATTTCTGTAGAAACCGATTCAGGAATCTATTTCGGAAAATTTTATTCTTGGGATCGTGTTGTTGTAGACATGACTCTTCCAGATTGGAAATATCGTTGTCATCGCCTCTCATATACTATGTCACAGATTCCTAAAGAAATTTTTAGTGTCAATACGGGAGTTCCTCATCTTGTCGTTTTTTTCGATGATGTATCTTCTGTTCCTGTAGATCTTTGGGGAAGTTTTCTACGTTATCATGAGGATTTTTTACCTGAAGGGACTAATGTAAATTTTATTGAAGCCATGAGTTCTGAGGAGTTTCGGATACGCACTTATGAACGTGGATTAGAAAGAGAATCTTTAGCTTGTGGAACCGGGGTTATAGCAGCAGCTCTTGTTGCATCTAGGCGCTATAGTTTGTCAAATACTCAAATTCGTATGTGGACGTGGAGTAATATTTTAATTAAAATTTCTTTAGATTGTGATCGAGTATATCTTGAAGGTCCTGTAAATAAAGAAGTCGTTCAATAGACTTTTCAATTTTTTATATTGAATCTGAATTGAAATGGCTTCAAAAATAATTGAGGGAAGGAATATCTATCGGCAATTCTATATTATGAATTTATTTCTTAAGGATAGATCTCTTGCCCTCTAACTCCAATTCTTTTATAATCTTGATTTATGACTACGTATCCTGTACCACAAAATCCTCTTTTATTACGTGCCCTGCGTCTTATGGATGCCTTCTCTAAGTCTGACGACGAGAGAGATTTTTATTTAGATCGTGTTGAGGGATTTATTCTCTATATTGATTTAGATAAAGATCAAGAAGACTTGGATAAGATCTATGAAGAATTAGAGGTAAATGCGGAACGTTATTGTCTAATTCCTAAGTTAACGTTCTATGAAGTTAAGAAAATCATGGAAACGTTTATCAATGAAAAAATTTATGATATTGATACAAAAGAAAAGTTTCTTGAAATTTTACAGTCTAAAGATGCTCGGGAACAATTTTTAGAATTTATCTATGATCATGAATCTGAATTAGAGAAATGGCAGCAATTTTATGTAGAGCGTTCTCGTATACGTATTATTGAGTGGCTACGTAATAATAAGTTTCATTTTGTCTTCGAGGAAGATCTAGATTTTACGAAGCATATTTTAGAACAATTTAAAATTCATCTTTTCGATACCAAAGTATCAAAAGAATTATCGCAAGCACGTCAGTTGCTCGTGAATAAGGCTAAGGTTTATTATTCTAACGAAGCCTTAAATCCTCGTCCTAAGCGAGGACGTCCTCCGAAACAATCAGCAAAAGTAGAATCCGAGACTACAATATCCAGTGATATTTATACTAAAGTACCCCCAGTTGCTCGGCGTTTTCTTTTTCTTCCGGAAATTACTTCAGCATCTTCAATCACATTTTCTGAGAAATTTGATACCGAAGAAGAGTTCCTTGCGCACCTGCGTGGATCAGGCCGTGTTGAAGATCAATTAAACCTTGCCAATCTTTCTGAAAGATTCGCTTCATTGAAAGAACTGTCTGCAAAATTAGGTTATGATTCACTGTCTACGGGAGATTTCTTTGGAGATGATGACGATAGTGATGATGATGAGAAGCCCGCGCCTAAGAGTAAGGCTCCGGTTAAACGTGGCCGTAAGAAATCTTCATAGACTCTTAGATTTTTTGTAATATCCAAATAGTAGCTGCTCCAAAGGTAAGTTTTCTTTTTTTGCTTATTTGGAATTTTGCATCTTTGAAGATTTGTTCTAGGTAATTATCACTAGGAAGATTCTTAATACTTTCAGCTAAGTATTGATAGGCTTGTTTATTTTTAGAACACAACCTTCCTAGCCAGGGAACCAAAGATTGTAAATATAACCGATGTGCTAGATACATGGGATGATTATTAGAAGGTGAGGTGAGCTCTAAAATTCCTAGGGATCCGTCTCGTTTTAAAATACGATAGATTTCATGAAGAGCATTTCTAGAATCAGGAAGATTTCGCAATCCATAGGCCATTGCTGCTAACGGCTGTGATTCTTGATCGATAGGTAATCGGATAATATCTCCTTCTATAAAGGTAAAAGGAGCTTTAGGGTAGCGTTGTTTTGCTGTCGAGAGCATATTCGATGAGAAATCTACTAGTGTTGCTTTTGATCCTGGGTAATCCCGAATATATCTATAGGCAACTTTTCCTGTACCTGAACAAAGATCTAAAATACGTTCTGACTTTCCTAACATTTTTGAAAACTTACGATTCCATAAATGATGCATTCCTAAAGATAGGATAGAATTGATCCTATCATATTTAGGTGCCAAAGAGTCGAACATCTCCTGGAGATTAGGCTTGTTGATAGATGGCTGCATGATATTCTCGGAATCTTTCTAAGCCTTCATAGTCTTCTTCTGTTAGACGATAACGACAGAGAGAGTAGTACTCTTTAATGAGAGTTTTTGGCAACTGGGTATGTTCTATAGCTTTTGCTATAGCTGTTTCTGGATGAGATTCAAAATAGCTCAACGAGCTTTCTAATGCCGCTTGTATACTATCGCTTCCCTGAGGGTTATTAGAAAGGACAAGAGCAAAAACAAAAGGCAATTGGGTAAGTTCATACCACCCCTGAGCAAGATCATAAGTTGCAAATCCCGGAATGTAAGGATGGTGTAGAGCTTTATCACCAATTAATAGTAGGCCATCATACTCTTCAGCTTTCTCAATAACTTCATCGGAAGAGAGTTGAATAATTTCTGGTAGAGGGGTATTCCACAAATGACGACAAAGAACATGCAGTAACATTACTGAAGAGCGACTTTCTTTTGTTGCTGCAATACGGAGTTTTTCTGAGGTGAAAAATGTCGATGCAGCATAGAGATTTACACTAAGAATTTTCTTATAAGCAGCTATGCCAAATCCTGGAAGCTTTCCTAAGGGATGTGTTAGCAATCCTACTGCAGAGGTGAGAGCGAATTGTAAACTACCATCAAGGAGCTTCCCAAGTAGATCTGCTGGAGGTGCTGTATGAAGAAGAATATCCTCGCGTTTGGCAAGTTCTAAAGAAAAAGGAAAAGCATTGATATAGCTTACACAACCTAAAGTTATACGTCTTTCGAGTTTGTCAGACATGGTATGCGTCCTTGTTTTTTGATGAGGCTCGCCATTCCCTCAATATCCATTTTTATATTTTGATTCGAAGAGGCCATTTGAAAAACCTTTTCTCCGATATGTGTGGAGGAAAAATCGTTGGCTCCACAGGATAGCAAATGTAGGGCTTGCTCGATTCCTAAGTAATTCCACAAGGCTTTTATATTTCTGAAATTATCCAAAAATAATCTTGCTACAGCAATGATAGATGCTGGCGTGATATTATGGGAACCGCCTAATTTACGTAATCTTTTCCCTAGAGGATTGTTTTCTGTTGCAAACTTTAACAATACAAAGTTCTTAAATCCTAAAGTGTCGTCTTGAAGATTTCGTAATTTATTCATATGTGTGACGATATCTTCAGGACGTTCTCTATGGTAACATAACATAGTACTGTTACTAGGTATGCCGAGATTATGCGCTTCTTTATGAATTTCTAAGAAATCTTGAGAGGATAAACGTCCTGGAGCTAATATTTGCCGTATTTCATCAACGAGGATATCAAATCCTCCTCCAGGAATAGAATCTAATCCAGCATTCTTCAAGATTTTCAATACTTCGATAACAGGAATATTGTGTAGATTGGCGAGATAAGCGTATTCGATACCTGTTAATGCTTTGATATGGATGTGAGGGAAGTTTTCCTTAATCTTACTGAATAGCTCAATATAATAGTCTAGATTACAATCTGGGAAACATCCAGAAACGATATGCGTTTCTGTAATGGGAACATCTAAGGCTCGGATCTTTTCTATTAACTGATTTGGTGTATAAAACCAGCCTTTAGGATCTCCAAGTTTTGCATAAAAAGCACAGAAAGTACAATTGAATTCACAGAAATTTGTAGGGTATAAATAAAACGTTGAGGAGTAGTAAACGACATCTCCGACGTATTTTTGACGTACCATATTTGCAAATGCCCATAAAGCACGTTGGTCGTCTTCATCTTCAAGGAGAAGTAATCGTAAGGCATCTTCTGTAGAAAGACGTGCACCTTCTATATAATTATCGAATAGATATTTCAACCAAGAGTTTTTAGGCAGAATGCGGGGGATGCGTGTCGTCGTCATAAGGTGGTGCCTTAGTTTTAGAATCAGATCGAGTTTGTTTATTGCATGCTTTTTTATGGCAACAGTCCGATTTCCCACATCCTTTAGATAGAGGTCTACCTAAGAGATAAGAGCCTATGATTAAAATGACTATGCCCACTCCCAGTAGTGCTGTGGCACAGCAAATAAGAAGAAAAAGAGTCATCATAAAAATCAGCCTTCAATCGGTAGTATTAATGAAGATCTACCCAAATAGGAGAACTCCATGCCATAGATTGGTCTATTTGAGTTACTCGGAGGTAATAGAACACAAAAGGAATTTTTCCTTTAGGATCTTTAAGAGTTACTTTAGATAGAGGTTCCATATCATCATATTCGTAATCTAGGTTATTACTATCGGGATGGAATGTTTTTATAACTTTCCCGTTACGGATAATCTCAACAGTTTTTAGTTGAGCTGTTCCTGCAACATATCCTGAGATATGACGATTTACAGCAAGGCCAGGTTTTGTAGTTGTTGACAACTCAGAACCCATGGGAGCTGAGGTAATGTTAAAGCTAACAATAATTCTAGGCCCCGTAGTTGCATAGCAGTGACGCTGATATAAAGCTTCTACAAGAGATTCTCGATTGTATTTATTACATACAATAGCGGTCAGCCCTGGAGTGTATTGTTGCTGGTTCGTATCGAAAAATTTACTATAGATACCACGATCATCGAGGCCACCTGCAACAAAACCAAAACGTAAGTTACGTTTTAATGCTTCTATTAATGTGCCTGATTCGACTTCAGAATCTGATCCTTTGATAGGGAAAATATTTCCTTCTTTTTCTGTTCGCTCTGAGCATCCCCAGGAATTATAAATTTCCGCAACACGTTCAAATTCCGGATGGAAATTATTAAAGTTGAATCCATAGTGTTTTGATGCTGTAAAACACGGTATCGAAATAATCTCGTGAGCTGAAGCGCTTTTATAGAGTTTTGATAAAGAAGCAATCTTGCAGTCTTTATGTTTCGAACAAGATTTATTTTCTTTTATATAGAGAATTTGGCGAAGGCCTTCTTCTCCAGGTTCTCCAAAATATTGTAATCCAGATAAAGAGATAAAACGATCTTCTTCATTAAAATCTCCTATAGTCTGGTTGATCATTTTCCAAAGATCAGGAGTTAAACCTTCCTGATTATCGAAAGATGACGAGGCATAAAAGTTTAAAGCACAATCATCTCTGAAATGTCGTAAACACGCTTCTATGTTTTCTTCAGAATCTACACGTTCTGATTCTCCGTGTAGTAAGCCCCACATAAGATTTGGAGCAGAATCTGAAAAGCATTTTATAGGTGCGGAGATGAAGATTTCATTCGTTAAAAGATTTTTTAATTGAATTCTATAGATCCCCGGTTCGTTGAAGTAGAGATTAGGTAGAATAACGAATCCAGTTTCGGGAATAAATAATTGCCAATTAAGGTTTTCTCTTAGATGTTCATAGGAGAGTTCAATACGTGTGTTTTCTGGAGAGAAGTTCGTAAGGTTGTTGAATTCATCTTCAAATCGCACAGTGATATCGAAACGTTTGTTCTTCACAACATAGGAGGGTGTAAAAATCTGGATATGTTTAAGAACATTACCTCGAATATCCATGGTAAAGATATCAGGCTCATCATAGTTTCCCTTACCTTCGGTATCTACATAAAGATAGAAAGGTTTTCTACGTTGAGTGAATAGCTGAGCACCGTTTCCTGCTTCATCTGTTTGTGGATGTTCTGGAGAAGGCCCGAGAACAATCGTAAGGGTTTCACCAGCTTCTAATTCATAGGGGAGGGTAAATTCGTATTGATGAACAGGGCTATTGGGAATAGGGATCGTTATACCAGTAAGGATATCCCCTTTAGGCGTTTCTAAATAGATAGTATTGCGAGATTGTTGTAGATCAATAGAGGGAGTCTCCCAATCTATGGGTCTTCCTTGGCATCCCAGGTCAAATTTAAGTTTTGTTCCTTCAGGAAGATAATCAACTAGAGAGTAAAGAAATTTCCAAGTGGATATTTGCCCAGCTCTAGCTACGGAAGGATTAACATAACAAACAGATCTGCGCATAGTAACATAGCGGGTTGGAATCAACTGAAGGCATTATCATATACGAGAAAAAGGTTTTTCTCAATCTTCGTCTTTGCTTAATGCTTGTAAAGCTTCCTGTACGCTATTGAACATTTTAAAATATGAGAGGAATCCAGTAACGTATAGAGTTTGTTCTATCGTTTTAGGGACACAGGTAAGAACAATTTTTCCGGAATGTTTCCCTACTTGGTGGTAGCTTTGTAAAAGAACACGAATGCCAGCACTAGACATATAGTCTAAATTCGTACAATCAAGAACGATATTTTTGATTCCTGAAGATAGAGATTGTGAGATATTTTCTTGTACTTCCGGAGAAGAGATCCCGTCAAGTTTTCCTTGAAGATGTAAGACAGCAGTGGTTCCGTGCTCTTCTTTGTGGATGTTATTCATTATCGATGATGCTCCCAAACCTATGGTGATTTCTCAAGACCTAACTCTCGTAAATCTTTAGGTTTTTTGCAAAGAGATTTTTCTATTCTTTTGTTTCTCTGTATATTATAGGAGGTTACGAAGGAGATATCTTCTTTTTCCTTGGGGTGATTTTGAGTTTGCCTACACTACGTTCTGAGCAAGTGATAATTTCGATATCGAAGTTTTCATGATGAATTTTCATACCTTTTTGTGGGACAGCACCAACTTTATGAAATACATGTCCCCCTAGGGTATCATAGCTATTTTCATGATGGATTTTTAGATTAAAATATTCCTCAGCATCAGAGATATTCATACGCCCATCTACGATCCAAGAGTTTCCAACTTTTTTATAAGGAATATCTTCTTGAACGTCATACTCGTCAGCAATTTCACCAAAGATTTCTTCGATGATATCTTCCATACTGACGATCCCTTCGGTAACACCATATTCATTTACTATGATTGCTAAGTGGCGGTGTTTTTGACGGAATTCTTGAAGTAGTGAAGAAGCTTTTTTAATTTCCGGGGCATACAATGGAGGTTTAGCCACTGAAGAGACGGGTTGAGAAGAGTCTATAGATTTAGGGTACATGGCCAATAGATCTTTTACCAGGAGTACTCCGGTAATATTATCGATATTTTTCTTATATAGGGGAATACGACTATAGCCCTCTTCTATGATAGCTGCGAATGCATTGCGAATAGGTGTATCTTCTTGAATAGCAAAGATATCTACTTTAGGAATCATAATTTCTCTAACGATCAATTTATCAAAAGATGATACAGCTTCTGACAATTGACTTTCCATTTCTGAACTATGAATTTTAGAATTGTCTTCAATGTTATTGATGGAGCGTTGGAAGGGGAGGAAAAACGCTTGAAATAGAGAAGAAATAAAACATAGTGCGGAGCCAATGCCTCTATCGAGTTTTATGCAATAGGGAAGGAAACCGTAAGCTAATGGAGCTGCAAGGATATAAATTACCCAAAAGGTAAGAGATAAGCTTCTGGTTGAGAATGTATATTTAGAGTAAATAGTGACTCCTAAAATTCCGTATAAACTGAGTAATACAGAGGCTAGGAGAATAGGGGTATTTGACTGACAGTGTTGTCGATGCTGTTTATCATCTTCATCTTGTGTTTTGACAGATTTTTGTGTGAATGCCGTCGCAAACAGGAGAATGAGGATAGAAATTGCTAATAGGAAATCAAGCATTTTAATCCGATAAAAGCGCGTCTTTTTCTCTTAACATACATAGCGCTTGATTTTCTTTACCTCTCATTTTTTTTCTTTCTTCAGGAGTTAGATCATCATATCCAAGCATGTGAAGGAGAGAATGCACAACATAACGAGAAATCTCTTCATATAGAAGATCAGAATTTTCAGCGCGATCTTTCAAAAATCGTATAGCAGCTTTTGGACTAATGAAGGCTTCCCCAAGAATATGAGGTTGAGAGGTAGTTCCTGGAGAATCTATAGGTAGGGTAATAGTATCCGTTAGTGAAGGATCAGAGAATATTTCATCGTGAAGTTGTGCTAAGGCTTCGTCTTCTAAGAAATAAATGTATACTTGATCCGTCTGAATTTGCCAATGTTGTAGACAACAAAGGACTAACTTTCGCGCTGATTGTATCCGAATGGGAACATCACTTTGCTTGTTGGAAATACAAACTTCTATAGGAACTTCTTTCAAGATAAATCAGCGTAGATTTTTTATTTCATTACAGGAGTTTTAGGAAGGCCCGTAGCTTTTTTTGCTGTGGCATCATTCCAACGGCCTAGTTTACGCAAAACGTCTATTCGTTCAAAACGCTTAAGTACGTTTCTTTTAGTTTCCCCTTTAATGGATTTACCGTAACTACGATGTCGTGACATAACTGGTACTCTAGTAACTAACTAATTTGTGGAATAAAAATACTTTCACTGCTTACAACACTTTTACGTGCCTTGTAAGCGATTCTTGGAGCGGGTTTTGGATGAGTAATTGCATAAATAGGTTTACGCTTTTTTGGACTCACTGCTCTTCGACGAGCTTGTTTACTCATGCGTGTCATAAGATAACTCGATATTTAATTTTTTAATTCTCCAAAGTGATCGAGAGAAAGATCGGAGACTTATAATTAAGGAAAAGGATAATCAAAGGAACGTTTTTTTTCAATAGGATGACCCATTTATCACTCAGGATTTTGGCCTAAAGCCTCAGCAATTGGAGAACATGAGGTATTGGATTCGGAGGTAAGCACACCACAAGAGATGATATATTTGAAAGCATCTTCAATTTTCATGTCTAAGAAAGCAATATCAGATTTTTTAAAAAGAGTAAGAAAACCTGAAGTAGGGTTGGGTGTTGTAGGAATAAATACTGTAATCATAGGATCTTCGGGATCATCAGAGCAAATATTTGGTGCGTTCCCTGCGACGAGGCCAATACAACGTGTTTGTGCATTAGGAAAGGGAACCATAACCACTTGTTTGAATGATCCGGATTGAGATCCGAAGATTGTTGTCATGACTTGTTGAGCAGCCTTATAGACAGTTTTTATGATAGGGATTTTGTGAAGAACTTTATCGTAAATAGATAGCAAAGATTTGAAAATCATTAAACGTGCAAGAAATCCTAGAAGGACTGTAGCAAAGAATAATCCAAACAAGAGGATGATCTGCAAGACAAATTTCAGTAGAGCTTTGTGTTTGGAATAAAAGCTGATACGTTCGAAAAATCCTGAAACCAGGCCAACAAACGGCTGAGTAAGAAAATTCATTATCATTCCGACAATAGCAAGAGTAATTGCTAGGGGGAGAAGGATAACCAGGCCTGTAATAAAGTGTTTTTTCATAAATCACTACTGTTGAGTTAGAGGATTTCTAGTTTTAATTGAACTAAACATAGGAACAGAGTTTACGATATGACTCTATAATATTTTGTTAGATTTTCCTCACCATGTCAGTGGCTAGAATATTTATATTCCTTATGTTTAATTTTTTTTAGCAATTTTCAATGCTTTTTTCTCTAAAATTTTTTTAATTTTTTATGTTTAGTAAAAATCTCCAAGGAAGATCGCGGTACTCTTCGGCATAATCAATGCCTATGCGAGGTGTTTGTGTAATTATTCCTGAAACTTTTTCTTTGCTTATATGAAGATTTGGTGAGGTAAGAGAAAGAGTATTATATTCAAGGGTAAGATTGAGTGCTTGGCAAACTTTTCCTGGCCCATTGGCAAGCAGCTGTTTGGATTTATTTTTCCATTGACGTCTTTCGATCATAGTATCTTCTCCCTCGCGAGGAAGAATAGCTCGAATCAATACTGCATGCGGAAGATTTTGATCTCCGGTTACTACATTAAATAAAGAGTGTATGCCATAGCAACGATAGATATAAGCAATACCTCCACGGCTATACATAGGGCTATTTCTTTTTGTTTTCCTATAGTTATAAGCGTGGCAAGCTTTATCATCCGGTCCACGATATGCTTCTGTTTCTACGATAAATCCTGAAGTTGTTTTTCCTGAGAGTCTGGTTATGAGAATGTGTCCTAGTAATTCTTTTGCTAAATAAAGAACGTCATTGTTTAGAAAAAAACTTTCAGGAAGCATTATTCTGTTTTCCTTTTTCTTCTAGTTCTAGGTTTCCTTTCCGGATTAGATTGTTTTTCCCTACCTGTTTTTGGTGTTTTGGTTACCAAGGACCAGGTAATTGCCTGATTAAGGAGGTTCACTTCAGCAAGTTTTACCTCTATTATTGCCCCAGGACGCATTTTGCTTGGAAGATCATCGGGAGAAGTTTTCTTTTTCAAAGAGTATTCTCTAGGTAATTGCGCTGCTGGGATGCAACCTTCTTGGCAAAACTCTGGAACCGTGAAGGAAATCCCTTCAGGATTTGTTGTAATGATAAAGCCTTTATAAATTGTTTCGGGTTGTTCTTTTAGGAACTTGTCTAAGAAACGGGTCTTTTTAAGATTTTCAAAAGCAAATTCGGCTTTTGCAGCTATTCGTTCTTGTGTTGAGCATGCTCTTACGATGTGTTCTAGGCGAGTTTCTTCTATCGACATGGGATGAAATAAAAGTCTATGAACAACAAGATCAATGTAGCGACGGATAGGACTTGTAAAATGTGTATAGAAATCGAGTTTTAATCCGTAATGCCCCTTATTTTCTGTTGAATATGAGGCTGTTTTCATGCTCCTGACAAACTGTGAGTGTAGAATTGATTCTAAAGGATGCCCTGCAGAGCTTTCTTGTAGTAAATATTGGTAATCGGGTTCTTGAGCTGGAGTCATGATAATATCAAAACCCATAGCTTTTGCCATCTCTTGGAATGAGAGTAGATTCTCATCATTTGGAGATTCGTGGATTCTAAATGGTAGGGTGACTCCTTGATGGGAAATATGATAGGCAATCACTTCGTTGGCTTTAAGCATAAACTCTTCGATGAGTTTATGTGATAGAGTTTGTCGTGTTTCTATAAGAGCTACGGGTTCTTGAAGGTTATCTAGCGACATAGTAAATGAAGGCAGAACGAGACGGATACAACCACGTTTTTCTCGAATATCTGCGAATTTTTCGCTTAACTCTGCCATGGCGAGGAGAGTTTTTGATATAGGATGGGGCTGTTTATTTTCTACAATCTCATCTACTTCATCGTAGGTCATACGGTATTTACTGCGAATTACGCTACGGAATACTTCGTAATCAGATAAATGACCTTCCTTGGTAAAAGTCATAAATACAGATACTGCAAGCCTATCTACATTGGGTTTTAAGCTGCAAAGATTGTCAGAAAGTGCTGAAGGCAACATCGGGATTACTTTCCCAGGAAAGTAAATAGAGTTACATCTTCTACTTGCTTCTTGATCTAAAGCAGAATGTGGTGTCACATAGTGAGAAACATCTGCAATATGAACACCAAGAATATAATTGTCGTTGTTATCGTAAGTTAGCGATACGGCATCGTCGAAATCTTTTGCAGTTATCGAATCGATAGTAAA
Source organism: Chlamydia poikilotherma (assembly GCF_900239975.1). NCBI lineage: Bacteria > Pseudomonadati > Chlamydiota > Chlamydiia > Chlamydiales > Chlamydiaceae > Chlamydia > Chlamydia poikilotherma. The sequence continues at coordinate 254,091 of NZ_LS992154.1, forward strand.
GCATAGGAGATCGCGAAGGTCTTTTCGTGATCGTAAGGCTTGACTAATATGTTTCTGTGAGAAATGGCTGGTTTCTTCAATAGCAGCTTCTGGAAAATCTTCTTCAATAGCATATTCTGCTTTTATACAGGGAAAGTCCGATTTGGCATTGGAGATATTTCCGATAAACTCGAGCATTTCCAATGGAGGAGGTTCTTTAGATTCGGGTTTTTCCTTCCATGCAGGGGTGCTTAGTAATAAACGATCTCCAAGTTTATAGGAACGTTTTGGGAGAAGTTTTGCTTTTACAGGGATACCTGGTCCTAAAGCGTTAACACAAACGAGAGCGGTTGTTGCATCAATTACTGAGGTTATAGTTCCTACGAGAACCGTCTTGCCTCTAGACACAACTTGGTGAATTACTCCTTTTCTTTTTTCCCCTTCTTTAGAATTTGGGAAAAGAGAGACAACTACATGGTCTCCGTCTAGAGCGCCTTTTAGGTCCCTTGCCGGGATAAAAATATCAAAGGGGTATTCTTCAGGATGGTCAGGAGTAACAAATCCAAAACCTTTTTTGGCATGAACAAATAGGACACCGGAAATTAAGATTTGCTTAGAGCTTCTTCTAAAGCCTTTAGGTCTTCTTTTTCTTATTTTTTTCACCAACTTTGCTCCATGTCTGAAATTATGATTTTCATGGGTTTACACCTAGCCTTTGTTGGATGTTTTTAATGCAAAGATATTTTTATGGATAGGGTTAAAAAGAAAATTCCCTATTTCTCTGCAGAGAAATAGGGAATAAAAGATAAGATTTTTAGGATATTAATCGTTAGGTTTATCTACGATTTCAACATCCGCCTCTTCAATATTATCGTTATTTGAACCTGAGGAAGCAGAATTTCCTGAAGGTGGTTTTGTACTGAAGCTATGTTTTTTCAAATCTTCTGTATTGATATTAGGACCGCCCTGAGCGTTAGCAGCTGAAGACGCAGCAGCAGATGCGGATTGAGACTGCATAGCTTCTCCAATCTTTTGCATATGACGGCTCAGTTCTTCGGAAGCTTCTTTGATTTTCTCAACAGGAGCATCTTCTTTAAGAGCTGTGCGTACTTTTTCTATACGTTCTTCGATTTCTTTGACTAAAGATTCAGGGATATTTTCTTTATAATCACTGATAGCTTTTTCAGCTCTGAAGATCATGCTGTCAGCTTCATTTCTTGCGTCGGAAGCTTCGCGGCGTTTTTTATCTTCCTCTTTATTTTTCTCAGCATCATTGATCATTCTTTGGATCTCATCTTCTTTTAATCCAGAGCTTGCTTCGATACGGATTTTTTGCTCACGACCGCTAGCAGCATCTTTTGCAGATACATGAAGAATCCCGTTAGCATCGATATCGAAAGCAACTTCGATTTGAGGATGCCCTCGAGGTGCTGGAGGGATATCTGTAAGGTCAAATCTTCCGATTTCTTTATTGTCTTTTGCCATAGGGCGTTCCCCTTGCAAGACAACAATAGTTACTGCAGGTTGGTTATCTGCAGCTGTTGAGAAAATTTGTTTTTTCTGCGTAGGGATTGTAGTATTTCTCTCTACGAGGGGGGTCATCACACCTCCGAGAGTTTCGATACCTAATGAAAGAGGAATCACGTCGAGAAGTAGGACGTCCTTTACTTCACCACCAAGAACACCCCCTTGAATAGCTGCTCCAATAGCAACAACTTCATCAGGATTTACGCCTTTATTTGGTTCTTTACCGAAAATGGATTTTACTACGTCCTGAACTGCGGGCATTCTTGACATGCCTCCAACGAGTAACACATCATCAATAGCGCTTGCGGAAAGTTTCGCATCTGCTAAAGCTTTTTGACATGGAGCTTTTGTGCGTTCAATTAAATTAGAAGCTAACTTTTCAAAATGAGCGCGTGTTAATGTTAGAGTTAGGTGTTTAGGCCCACTAGCGTCCATAGTGATAAATGGCTGATTAATCTCCGTGGAAGACATGCCTGAAAGTTCGATTTTTGCTTTTTCAGCGGCATCTTTGAGTCTTTGAAGAGCCATATTATCTTTGCTAAGATCAATGCCTTCTTGTTTTTGGAATTCTTCGATCATCCATTTAATAATAACTTCATCAAAGTCATCCCCTCCTAAATGGGTATCCCCATTTGTGGAAAGCACTTCAAATACGCCATCGCCAATCTCTAAGATGGAGATATCAAAAGTTCCTCCTCCAAGGTCAAAAACAGCAATTTTCTTATCACCAGCTTTATCAATTCCGTAGGCAAGAGCTGCTGCTGTTGGTTCAGGAATAATACGTTTGACATCTAAGCCTGCGATACGTCCAGCATCTTTTGTAGAAGCTCTTTGAGAATCGTTGAAATATGCTGGAACAGTAATCACAGCTTCTGTAACGGGTTCTCCAAGATATGCCTCAGCAGTCTCTTTCATCTTTATAAGAACTTGGGCACCTATTTCTTCAGGTGTGTATTGTTTTCCATCTACTAGAAAGACCACATCACCATTAGATCCTGAAGCCACTTTATATGGGACTGTTTTAATTTCAGATTCCACTTCAGAATGTTTTCTTCCGATGAAACGTTTTGTAGATGCTAAGGTTTTTTCAGGATTTGTGACAGCCTGTCTTTTGGCAGGAATTCCTACTAAAGTTTCATTTCCTTTGAATGCTACGATAGAAGGTGTTGTGCGTGTTCCTTCCGAAGAGGTAATGACTTTAGCTTGCCCACCTTCCATTACAGATACGCAGGAGTTGGTTGTTCCTAAGTCTATCCCTATAATTTTACTAGATTTTTTTTGTTCGCTCATGATTCTTACCTAATCTCTAGGGGGTTCATTTTATTTTTCTACTTCTTCTTTTCCTTGAGGTGCGGGTGCTTTCGCTACTTTGACTTTCGCAACGCGTATGGGACGATCTTCGATTTTATAGCCTTTAGAAAATTCTTCCACGATAGTACCCTCAGGGACTTTTGTAGTTTCTTCAGTTTCCACTGCCTCATGTAAAAATGGATTAAATTTTTGTCCTACTGAGGAGTATTCAATGATACCCTTCTCTTCAAAAACTTGTTTAAATTGTTGTAGGATCATATTGAATCCTAATGCCCAATTTTTCACTTCATCTGACATTTGTGACGCAAATCCTAAAGCTTTTTCCATGCTTTCTATAGGCACTAAAAAGTCTATGAGAGCATTTTCTACTGCATATTGCATCATTTCTTGGCGTTCTTTTTGCATGCGCTTGCGAGCATTTTCTGATTCCGCAAGGACCATTAAATATTTATCGTTTTTTTCTTTTAGCTCCGCTTTTAACGTAGCTACTTCTTGTTGGAGATCCTGAATCTCGTTATCGGGGGTAGGAACTGAAGGATTTTCTGCCTCATGTTCGTTAGAGGAATCTGTCATGACGTCTCCTTAGGGGGTAAGAGTTTTATAGAAGAGTATCTTGCCAGTAATGTAGGTTCTTTGGAGAGTTTAGGATCGGAAGGACAAGGTCTTCTGAAAGATAATTTAAACTTATAAAAACTTTGTGTCAGGCTTGCTTTGATTTTGTCTGCAAATATTGTAAGGGTTCTATAAACCTCCTTATAAGGAAGATTGATAGGGCCGAGTACACCAAAGGCTCCTAATGGAGTGCGATTCATGTAGTAAGGAGTCGTAATAACAGCACACTGTGGATTTGGAGTTCCAAAAATATCGGAAAGCTCATTACCTATAAATGCTGTGGGGCGGTCTCTGTGCATGCCAATATCTAAAAGTTTGCACATATGGCGTCGATTTTCAAAAAATGATAACCCTAAGGCTAGCATATCGGGATCTTTGAAAGACTCATATCTTAGGAGTTTTGATAATCCTGTTTGATATAAATCTTCTTCACTGAAATTACAATAACGGGTGAGATAACGTACTACGACTTCGTTATATAAAGCCATTCCCAGATCCTCTTCTTTTTGTGAAAGAATCTCGGTTGGAGGCTGCTTACGAACATAACTTTGAAGAAAGGTTTCGATACGTTTTAAAGAAGCTGGATTTGACGTTTCTGATAGCCATAGAGTGTCTGTAAATACCTGACCGAACTCTGTAGATAGAATGACAACAGCACGTTGTTCATCTACCAAGGAAAGTTGGATGTTGGTTACGGAGTCATTTTCAAATCGCGGAGAGGAGAAGCATGTAGGTAGTTGTAGAGCTTCTCCTAAGAGTTCTGATGCCTTTTGTAAATCTTTGACGATATTTTGGCTCTCTTCAGGCAATTGATTTAACAAATTTATTGTAGATTCGGGTAACTTGTCCTGTGAAAAGTCTGCGCAATGGTCTACATAATAACGAAAAGCTAAATCCGTAGGGATCCTTCCTCCGGAGATATGATTCTTTTTTAGAAATCCTTCTGCTTCTAATTCTGAGAAATAATTGCGAATAGTTGCCGTACTCAGATTGGAAGATTCATATTCTTTCAGAGTTTTTGATCCAACAGGCTGACCTGTTTTTAAATACAGCTCTGTTGTTGTTAAGAGTATGTAAAGAATCTTAGACTCTCGTTTTGAGATCCACGACCTGGACATGTCAGTTTTCCAATATAAGTAATCTGTTCGCTGGTGATTATTATAGGAAAACGATCTCCCGAGGTCAAGGTTATTTAGCACTCGATTCTAAAGAATGCTAATCTATCTCTAGGAAATCGAGGAGAAACTCCGGGGTTTTGGAAAATAATTCTCACACCAATTGAAAAAATCTTTTGGTTCTAAGGAAAACTTTTCTTTAGATCGAGATTCTATTTCAAGGATCCCAGAGCTTAGGAAAGTTTTACCGAGAATGAGTTTATATGGAATTCCAATAAGATCGCTATCCTTTAATTTAAATCCAAGTCTTTCATTGCGATCATCTAATAGGGGTGCATATCCGTAATTTTGGAGATCTTTATAGATTTTTTCAGCAGCTTCTTCAGATGCGGAATCGCCACCATTATAAAGAATAGAAATGTCAAAAGGAGCAATAGCTTTAGGCCAGACGATACCATGGTCATCGGCAAGCTGTTCTATACAAGCCGCTAAGGTTCTTCCGATGCCAATGCCATAGGTTCCCATCCAACAGGTTTGTTGTTCACCCTGTTCATTTTGGAATCCTACTTCGAAACATTCTGTATAGCGTGTGCCTAGATTAAAAATATGTGCAACTTCTACACCTTCAAAGATTTCATAAGGAGAGTTGCCGTTGGCTGGGCAAAGATCTCCCGCTTCAGCAAGAAGGAAATCTGCGTATTCAGGTCTAGGAATATCCCGGTCCCAATTTACATTTTTATAATGTTTATCTTTTGTGTTTCCTGCACAGACAAAGTTTGTCATACAGCGTGTAGTTTCATCGGCATAGAATTCGATAGGACAATTTAAAGGACCAATGAAGCCTTTTTCTGTACTCAGATGTTTTTGAATTTCTTCATCCGAAGCTAGAGTGCAATCGTCGGCATTAAGTTTAGAGCGTATTTTAGTCAGATTGAGCTGACGATCTCCTCGGATGCCTATAGCAGCAAACTTGTCTTTTTCTCCGTAGGAGAGCTTAACCACCAGAGTTTTAATGATTCTATGGGGAGGAAGGGAGAAAAAGTCCTGGAGATTTTCTATTGTTCGTATATCAGGTGTGACTACTTCTTCTATAGGGAGATGTTCTTTGTCATAAGTATATTGTTGAGGTTGTGAAACCGCAGCTTCAATATTTGCACCGTAAGCACCACTCACACAAATAGTATCTTCCCCTAGGGAACAGAGAACATGGAATTCTTCAGATTTTCCCTTGCCGATCTTCCCTCCATCCGCCTCTACAATAACATATTTGATTTCTAATTTATCGAAGATATTTTGATAGGCTTGTCTAAGCTTGCCGTATTGCTCGTTCATTTGTTCTGGAGAATCCGAGAATGTGTAGCTGTCCTCCATTAGAAATTCTCTAGCGCGCATCAATCCGAATCTTGGTCGGATTTCGTCTCGGAATTTTGTTGCAATTTGATACAGATGAATGGGTAGTTGTTTTCTTCCTGATAGCCATTGAGAGACAAACGTGGAAATGACTTCTTCATGAGTAGGAGCAAGACAGAGTTCCTTATCCTCTCTATCCGTTAGGGTATAGAGCAGACCTTCAGAGCGGAATGCTTCCCAACGGCCTGTTTTTTGCCAGAGTTCCGCAGGATGAAGAATAGGAAGCACAAGTTCTTGCCCTCCGATAGCGTTTAACTCCTCGCGAATGATATCCATCATTTTAAGAGCTACACGCCAAAATAATGGAGTATAGGTATAGATTCCTTTTGCCGTTTTGAAAATATACCCGGCTTTTTCCAGAAGCTCATAGGATAAAACGGTGGCTTCTTTATTTGCATTTTTAGAAGTTTTGTAAAAAAGCTGGGAAGTTTTCATAGGGTGGCAATCACAGATCTTTGATTTTTAACCGGCAGATACCGAAATAGACACTATTTTCTTTATCGAAATATAGAAGTCTTTACGAATTGACAAATCTTAACATAGCAGCTTTTCTTGATCAATTACTAGTATTAACTACAAATGATTGTTTTTTAGTTAATATTATTTACATTCCTCTTTTGTTTTTAAAAAATAAATATCTAATTAGATATAAATATAATTAGTTAAAAAGAAGATTTTTTTATTTTTATTTGGTAATCTTATGTCGTCAGTAAGTGGAAGTTCTGGTCAAAATCCTAATCCTATTCCACCAAAGGATCCAAACGCTCATTTGGATAATGTGGATAATAAGGACAACTCTTCTCAAGATCAAGGAGGCGCATCTGGTGGTGTTACTGAGACAGGATTAAGTGTTGAGGTTCTCTCTGCTGGAGAAGTAACGAATGTAGATCCTGTGGTTACTGGTATTCAAGATGTAGCCAATTCATCAATCGGTGTTGGAATGCCCCTTACTAGTTGTTCATCTCCATTATCAACCGAAGCTGCGGGGCTCACTGAAGAAATGGTGAGTGATCTTTATGAAATAGACGACGACTTTTTCAGTAATTTTAATTCAGACTCAGATATGTTATTTGATGGAGTCGAAGAATCTAAGGTTTTAATTGACGGCTTGAAAAAAAAGATCGGGGAGTTTCAGAAGACGAAACTTGGTGCTGCGGGACAATCATCTAAAAAATCTAATGAAGAGGGTACAGATCTTGAGGAACAATTTCTTGATTTGCGTCGTAGTCTGGCCTCATTAAATGGTTGTGTGAATTCACTAGAAAGTAGAGCAGGGCGGCTAGTGTCTGCTTTAGGGGACACGCATCATGAGATAATGGATCTGTCTATCGAGGATTTAAGGGGTGCTTTTGGAGACCGATCTGAGGAAATTATTTCAACCCTAGAACACTTTGGATTGCGTTTGGGTGAGGGAGGTTGGAAAATTGACTCTAAGGGTGCTATTCCTAAAATATCTCAAGAGGTTCAGGATGTACGTCTTCTTTTAGAAGGGATACATTTTCCTACAGAGGAAGAGTTCATTCGATTAGCTACAGAATCAACCGAAGAGGCTTCTTGTTGTCAAGCTCTTATCAATAAGCTAAAGACGTTATGGAATACCTTAATACAGATGTTTCACACTCTGTATGATAAAATGCTACTTTTCTTATTTTGGATAGCGAAAAAGATTCGCAGCAAACTACAATTTCCTTCCGTAGATAAGAGTAAGAAAGATCCTAGATTTGAAAATCCTTTCGCTTCTACATTAGGAACTATTTCGGAGCATCACAATGCAGCTTCGGTAAGAACTTCAGTTTCTGGAAGAGGAGATTTATCTGATGAGGATGCGATACGTCGTCCTGAAGAAAGCACTATAGAAACTCAAGATGTTGATAATCAAGATTCGGAAGGGCAGAGGGGTGATAAGGATGATTCTTAAGATTAAATAAGTAGAGAAAGCTTCTTGCGATCCGTTTGAGTGTTGTCTTTTTTGAAATGCTCTAGTATGTTCACTCTTGTTACTACGGATTGTTTAGGACTCCTTTATTTATGAATATCAAAAGAAAACGCTCATTACCAGTGTGTTTGGGAATGATATTTCTGCTAATTACGGGCTGTTGTCCCTTTGCAGATAAAAATACTTCCTGTTCTCCTAAAAAGTATCTCCCTATTGTAAGTCATCTTTTAGAACTTTGTGATTTACCTGAGGTAGAAACACCTGAGGAATTAGTAGAGGTAACAAAGCCTTTATTATTAACTCGGGAGCAGCGCATGGCCGCTGATTTTGGTTCCTTACCAATAAAGGATGATCATGCTTTTTATAATGATCTTTCTTTATTGAGAATGACGCAGGTAGTTCCTGCTTATGCAGCTACTTATGGTGCTGCAGTAGTTTTTGGTGGTACAGTTGCAGCCATTCGTCAGCGTTTGGACTTTCTTATTCGTGAATGGAATCGTGGTGTACGTTTCAAAAAGATTATTTTCTTATCTGGAAGAAGAGAGCGTTATGCCAAGGTTGAAAACCCTGATCAATTTTATGACAATCGTCATAACCCATTTCCCATAGAAGAAAATTGGAATCCTGGGGAGCATAAACTTCCTTCTTCAGAAGACGAAATCGCGAGGTTTGTCTGGATGCAGATGGTAGTTCCTACTACGTGGAGAGATGCTTCGGGTGGTGTTGAAGTGGAATTTCTAGTTGCTGAACCTGAAGAAGGTCAAAAGTATGGAACGCGTCATGATACATTAAAGATTCTTCGTGCGTATCATGGAGATGGTTCTGAGCGTATTTTATTTGTAAGTAGCCAACCTTTTATCCATTTAGATCGTTCTCGTGTAACAAAGCATTTTGATAAGGAAAAGTATGACATTTCTGGCCCGGGATTTGCACAAGGAATTCTAAAACAGGATTGGGCTTCTAGCGTATGTTTACATTCTTTAGCCGCATGGGTAAGTGAAACCGAGGGTTATCTTACAATATCTCAGGAGTAATCCTTGAATGAGGCATACTGGATTTTGGAGGTGAAGGTTACTCCAAAATCTAAAGAAAATAAAATCGTTGGATTTGAAGGTGAAGTATTGAAGCTACGTGTCACCGAAGCTCCAGAAAAAGGAAAGGCTAACGAAGCAGTGATTGCTTTGTTAGCCAAAGCTTTATCCCTCCCCAAACGTGACGTTACGTTGATTTCAGGAGAGACCTCTAGAAAAAAACGCATCTTACTACCTAAAGCTACGCAATCTATAATCTCTAGTTGGCGAGAATGTGGATTTTAAGCTGGGCTACAAGTCTTCTCACCTTCAGGTTTATCACTTTTTACAGCAGCCTTCTTATCTCTATTTTCTTTAAAGATAATAGAACGGAATTGCTTGCGTTCGGCTCTGTTTATTTTTAAGCCTAGACGACGGATAACATCTTCATTAAATGTTGTTGTTTGCGGTAGAGGTTCGGCAATGATTTTTCGTAATCCTTCGATATCTTGATGTCTATTGAGTAAATGATAGACCATTTGTGCTGCTTGTTTCCCAGATTTTTTAAAATCAACACCGCAGGCAACACAGGCTCCTTCGGCTACTAAAGAGAAATCATCGGTAATTACAGGGATTTTTTCTTTAAGGATATCTTCGATAAATGTTGTTCTCTGTTTATGAGCTAAGGAGGAAAAAGGAATAAAAATTGCTGAAGGGCGTTTATCTATGGCCTGTTGAATACGTGTTTTAAAATTTGCAGGTGTTACAGTAATTTCTGTAACGGCGATGCCTGAAGCATGGAGTTTTTTCTCAATTTCTTTTTGTAATGCTGATGGGAAGGGTTCAGCAGGTTTTATATAGATTAAAGATTCAGCATTTGTTCTTACTGCTTGTATAGCAAAACAACATTGATTGATATCTAGAGTATCATTAACACCGTAGATATTTGTTTGTTTTTTAGGAAAAACTAATGTTTCTCCTTCAGGTACGGCGGCGTAGATAATGGGTTTTTTCGTTTCGATTTGGCTCATAATTTTTGTTGCTATAGAGCCTAGAGTGACAATAGCTACAACATCTTGATCGCTATGCAATGTGCGAGCGAGTTTCCTTGCTTTAACAACGCTATCTTCAGCATTCACAACGAGAACTTCTGGAGAATTTTCTAATGTTTTTAAAACATCTATACAGCTTTGACTACAATCTTCGAGTATGGAGTGGGAAAAAGATAAGAACACAGCGACCTTAGGAGATCCTTGTTCTGGATTTGGTGATGAGATAACTACAGAAATAAAAGAACAAATAATAGAGAGAAAGAAAGTATACTGAGCAATTTTACGAAGAATCATAGTGACAACACCGTTCTATCATATACAGATGTTAGCGTTAACCGTTGGCAAGCGACAACAATATTTTCTGTTTTCCCTAAGGAAGAAAAACGAACATAACCTTTTCCGCACGAGCCAAATCCTTTGCCAGGAGTGATGGCAATATGATACTGGCGTAAGAAAAAGTCAAAAAAATCTTCGTCAGGGATGCTATCAGGGACTTCAACCCAAAGATAGGGAGCATGCTCACCACCGTATACAGAAAATTCGGCTTTTTGTAGAGCTTCACGCAAAAGTGAACTATTATGGCGATACTGCGCAATAGTTTTTAAATTTGGAAATAAAGAAACTCCGGTAATTGCGGCTTCTTGAACAGGTAAAGAAGCTCCATTAAATGTTGTATATAGGAAACGTTCCCAATCGCGAATTATAGGAAGACCGTCGCTGTATTGAAGATCTTTAGGAACCACATTCCATCCTAAACGTACTCCTGCAAATCCTAAAGATTTAGAGAAAGAGTTAATTTCTACAGCACATGAGCGTGCTTCAGGAATCTCAAAGATGCTTTTTGGTAGGGAAGGGTCAGAAATAAATGCGCTGTAGACAGCGTCAAATAAAATTATACTTCCATTAGAGTTTGCGTAGGTAATAAGTGCTTTTAGCTGCTCTTTAGTTAATACGGTGCCTGTAGGGTTATTGGGAGAACATAGACAGAAAATATCTATTACTTCCTCTTGGGGAATCACAGGAAAGAAATTAGTTTCTTTTGTACAGGGAAGTTTAACGATCTTTTTAACCCCTGCAAGGATTGCTGCATCAATATAAGCGGGATAAGCGGGATCTTGAATTGCTATGGTTTTTCCTGGACCGAATAAGGAGAGTAGACGGAAAATATCCATTTTTGCTCCGTCTGAGATAAAAATTTCTTCAGGAGAAATTTTCCCGTTATAGAAAACTTCAGAGAGTTTTTCTCTTAAAGTAGGTAGGCCTAACTCGGGACCATAACCGCGATAGGTTTTAGGATTTCCTAATTTCTGTACAGATTTTGTAAAGGTATCGATAACTGCTATGTGCAGGGGTTGGGTAGTATCTCCTATAGATAGGTCTATAATAGAGATGTGGGGATATTCTTCGCGAAAAGCGCGGATTTTTTGACGAATACCGGAGAAAAGATAATTGGTTTCTAATTTTGAAAAGTTATTGTTTCTTCGCATTGCGCTTTTTTCGTTATCTGTGGCGTATGACAGACATCTTAAAAAAGGCCCTGCTTTTTTCATATACCTTTCTGTTTTTTTCTAAAGCAAACGCTTTTCGTTAACTAAGACTCACTAATTAAACGTAAGACGTTTTTATTGATAAATGGTTAAGAATTCTTAATTTTATTATAAATGTATTATTTTTAGAGTTTTTAATCAGGATTTATTTTTAAAATAAGTTTTATAACTTAATTAAAATATAAAAAGATTATTTTTAGGTTTAATTATGAATCCAATTAACCCTTACGGAAGTTCTACTGCGGGACCATCTCGTTTTCCTGAAGATAGTAAAGGAGATCCTCTTCAAGGCGTAGGGGGTGCCTCAAGGTTCACAAGAAGAGGTGCTATTCGTGGAAAAAAAGATGTGCGAGGTGTTTCGGGATATCTCGAATCTAGAGTAGGCAGAAAGGGTGGGAAGAAAGCTCATGCAGCTGCTGCTAAGATGTTGGGATTGGGTCGAAAAATCAAAGAAACCGGGGAAAAAACAGGAGCTGCCCTAGGGGGTGCCGCAGGTGGATTGGGAAAAAGAGTAGCTGCTACTGTGAAGCAGGTAAAAGAAAAAATTGGCGGTAAGAAGGGGGGGAGCACTCCGGAACAAATAGAAATGAAAAATCTTGCTAAAGAAGGAAAAGCTAAGGTTGGGAAACTGGTTTCCGGAGGTAAAAGAAACTCAGATAAGTATAAGCCCGATTCTTTGGGTCGTAAACCTTTCAAGATCCCTAGAGCTGCAGTCTCAACTGGAAAAGGTGGTCCTTCTAAAGCTGAGGGAACAAGGAGATCCGCACGTTTACAACAAAAGGAAAAAACAACTGGTAAAAATGATGAGGGGTATAAGTTTAGCCCGGATTTAACCAAAGTGCTACCTGAAAAGTTTATATTCCCCAAAGCCAAAGTTTCCGATGGAGATGGTTCTAAAGCTGAGGGAACAAGGAGATCCGCACGTATAGCGGGGAAGAGAGATAAGGGAATTCTTAAACAATCTGGAGGACCTAAAACAGGTGGTAAAGGTGGGATTCGTTGGGCAGATCAGGAAGGCAAGCCTCTTGAACAGTAGATTCTGACGTTTGATTAGATTTTCGTTTTATAGAAAAAGCTGCGGCTTAAAAATATTGGGGTGCGGCTTTTTTTATATAAAAATCCCACCCAGCTAACTTGAGTAACTGGATGGGAAAGGGAAAGTTTTCTTTTTTTTTCGTGATGCTAAATTTACATTTAGAATCACAAGCTTAGGAGTGATAGAGGGGTCACAGACGGGCTTTTTCTGTGATTTAAGTATTCCAAACTCGTTCTTTTCCTTATAAATATTCTTCTATTTTTGTCGTGCTGTTTTTTAACTTTAATTAATTTTTCTTTGTTAAAAGAACTATTTTTGTGTTTATCTTCTTCATAATAGAAGTTTTAGCTGTCAAAATGTGCAGATTTTGTTCCTTTTATCTTATTTTTTCTTGTTCTTATCGAGTCTTTGGTTATTAGTTACATATTCCTTTCAGGATATTTTTGAGATCGATTTGATAAGATAGATTTTTGTGAATCCACGTTCGATTGTTGCTAAATAAATCAGCTCTTTCTATAGATTGTGGATACCATGGGAAGACTGTTACATTATAGCTGCTGTTTATGTAGCGTAGTATTTATTTGCTATTTTTCATCTTGTTTAACTGTTGCGGCTCAAGAAGCTGGACGTTGTCCTGATTGTGAGAGTTTTAGAAAGGCTGTTACTCGCTCAGATCAGTTACCCGAAAATATCCAAGAATCTGAAAATGGCTGTTATCTTACGGGGTATGTACAAGCTCTCGTGGATATGCATTTTTTAGATAGTTGTACTCAGGTAGTTGTTGAAGATAACGTTGCTTATGTATTTTCCCTTCCTGTGGATACAGTCCTTTCCAATGCGATTGTAGATTTCATCAAAGATTTGCCATGCATTACTGCTGTAGAGATTTGTGATAGCTCTTATCAAGAATGTCGTAATCGCTATAGAGAAGGTTGTCCTATATTGCCAAAGCAGAAAGCTTTAGGGACGGAGATTGTCTGTGGTAAAGAAGGCGTGTGGTTACCGCAAAATACCATACTTTTTGCTCCGTTAATTGCTGATCCTCGTCAGGTAACAAATAGTGCTGGGATTCGTTTTAATGAGAAGGTCATAGGGAATCGCGTAGGTTCTGCTATTTTTGGTGGGGATTTTATTCTCCTACGTCTTTTCGATATTTCTCGATTCCATGGAGATTTAGATATTGGTCTTCAAGGTGGTGTCTTTTCTGTTTTCGATTTAGATCATCCTGATTCGTGCATGGTAAACTCTGACTTTTTCGTCGCGGGTCTACTAGGATTTGCTGTAGATAAATGGAGTTTCCGTTTGCGCCTTTGGCATCTCTCTTCACATTTGGGAGATGAGTTTCTTTTGACTCATCCAAATTTCCCAAGATTTAATCTTAGTGATGAGGGAATCGATTTCTTTGCTTCTTTACGCTATAACGCGCAAATACGTCTCTACGGAGGTTTAGGTTATATCATCAGCCGAGATCTGACGTTTCCTGAGCGCCCTTTATATATAGAGGCGGGAGTAGAATTACGTCCTTTTGGATTGCGAGAAGGAAATTTACATGCGCAGCCTATTTTCGCTATGCACTTTCGCTTTTGGGAAGAGCAGCATTTTGGCATAGATCAAACCTATATCCTAGGTATGGAATGGTCGAAATTTCGTGATGTAGGTAGAAAAATCCGTGCCTTTGTTGAGTACCACCAGGGATTTTCTAAAGAAGGCCAATTTGTGCGAGAGCCGTGTAATTACTACGGCTTTCGCTTAACCTACGGTTTCTAAGTTATACCTCTATGAATCCATCAGGATAAGGAGGATATTCCGGTCCTATAGGTAATGTATTATTGAGATATCTTTTGAAAATTTCGATCCCTGCTTGGGGAGTGGAAATACAAAATACACAATTGCTTACCCATTCTGAACCACGATTTGTTCCTGCCTTGCAATTACTTTGATATGCTGGGGTAACCTTTTCTTTCCAATAGGAAGCAGGACCAATTAAGAATATAGGAACAGGAGGTTTCTTCCCTGTTTTTATACTGATAAGTTCAAGAGAGAGTTCAAAATCTGTTCCCATACCTCCAGTAACAAATAGAGCGAGATCTACATGGAAGTGTTCTTGACGTTGAATTAAAGAGGAGAGTCGGTAGGTCATTTTTGCTTGCGTGTAGGGATTCGCAGCTTGGTGTGCTCCTTTAGATTGCTCGAAATCTACAGTATTACCACAAGAGAGAAGATTTAGTTCCGTAGCGACTTCATTCCCTATCGCCATAGCTCCTGGGCCACCTCCTGTGATAATTGCTAAGGGATTGTTGGGAGGGAATCCAGGAATAGGCAGATCTTGGGTAAGATCATGAAGTCCTTTTAACAATGCGCAAAGATCTTCTTTATAACCTTCTGAAACAATACAAGAGCCGTGAATGCCAATAAAGTAGGCAGAACGAAATTCTTGAACACGTTGAGTAGGAACAAACATTCCTGAGTCTTTCCCACGACGTTTTACATATTGTAAAACGCGTTTGGAGACTTTATCTACCCAAAACGTAGAAATTCCTGCAAAGTATAAGTCCATAAGTAATGAACGGTCGTGTTCAGAGAAATATTCTCCATAGCTATAGGAGGGTATTTGGAAATAGATTTGCTTTAGGTAATAGTTTACGTGGTAAGAAAGTAACATGCCTTTGAGACAGGCAGAAGGAAAGTATCTAGAGAAAAGTACTCCCTGGCTTGTGATATGTCCTGTTTCCATAGCTTGAAGGAAAGGAAAGCAGGGCTGTTCTTCTATGTATTCTTGAAGATTTGTAGGGTAGGGTTCTGTTTTGTCATACAAGGATTTTGCGGAACCGACTAACCAGGAATTTTGTGATAACTCTGAAATCTCACTACCTTTAGAAATAAAGGTTGCAGCTTTTTCTTGGGTGCCTGGTGTGGTTTCAAAAATGTCAAAAATACATCGTTCAGATTCTAAAGAGGATTTTAGTAGATCACGATAACAAAAAAAAGAGTGTTCTTTATAGGGTTCAATGGTGAAAAATTCTAAAGGAATTGTTTCGATAGGGACTGAACTTGTTCCATAAAACTCGTAAATATCCCCGGACTCTTGTGTCGTGGGTTCTAAAATATTTGCTGCAGTATGTTTTATTCCTTCAGGAAGAAGGGAGTCTACAACTCGAGCAAATACTGTACGAATATGTAAAGGTTCGGTTTTTATAAGTAATATACGGTCACGGAGAGGCAGTTTTTCACGCTCTACTTTATGTTGGTATAGAGAAAGGAAGTTTCTTACTCTCATGTTGGGCTGACCTAATGCTTTTCCTATTAGAGGAAGTAGGCCATAAATTTTATGATCGTAGTGAATCACGCCAGGAAGAGTGGGAAGAGAGACTACAAGACGATCATCGATAACATCTAAAGAAATTAGATGTTCTAATTTTTTACCAAAACATAACAAGGGCATGCCTGACTTATCTGTATGCTTCAGCATTCTCTCTAAGTATTTTGGAGAACGTACTAATCTACGATCATCAGAAGCAAATAATTTTGCAATGTAGTCACCGGGTTCTAATAGAGTGAGCATAACGGAGGCTACAGGATCATGACTGCTAATTTGTAGTAATAGACGGGCTCGGGAGCATTCTTTGCTGAGCTCAGCTTCTGTAATCTTTGCATCTACACCTAACTGTGCGAGTGAGCTTTTTAGATTGAGATGTAAGCAGTGCTTAGGTAAATGAAAACCCAAGAAGTACTCGGGGATATTTAGTATTTCTATTTCTCCTTCATAGATATTGGGTGAAAGCATGCGCAAAGGAGAGGTTAGATACCCATCAGGAGAAGTTGCATCATGGTTCCTGTGGAATAAATTATACATGTGTCCTCCAAAAATCGGGTTTTCTAAATCGAAGGTTTTGTTTTAGATGAAAAAGCTTTTTAAGAAAACGGAAAGAAATGTCTTTGCGATTGAGAATTATTTTTCTCTGGATAAAATGAAGGGTTTTTAAAAAGGATGGGAAATATGCGAATTCCAAGAAGCGTTGGTACACACGACGGTTCTTTTCATGCTGATGAGGTCACAGCGTGTGCCTTGCTTATTTTATTTGATCTTGTTGATGAAGGGAAGATCATCCGTACGCGAAATCCTGAAAAACTCGCAGAATGTGAATATGTTTGTGATGTTGGCGGGATTTATTCTGTAGATCAAAAAAGATTTGATCATCACCAAGTATCCTACGAAGGACCTTGGAGTAGCGCAGGGATGATATTGGATTATCTCAAAAAGCAAAGGCTTATTGATTTAGAAGAATATCATTTTCTAAATCAGACCTTAATTCATGGTGTTGATGAACAAGATAACGGAAGGTTCTTCTCAAAAGAAGGCTTCTGTTCTTTTTCCGATATCATTAAAATATATAATCCTGAAGAAGGTAGGAATTCTTCGGATGCAGATTTCTTCTTCGCATTAAAATTTGCTATAGATTTACTGAAGCGTTTGAGAAATAAATTCCACTACGATCGCATGTGTAGAGACGTTGTCAGATCTGCTATGGAAAAAGATGAATTCTGTTTGTTTTTCGATCGGCCTTTAGCATGGCAGGAGAATTTCTTTTTCTTGGGTGGGGAACAACATCCCGCAGCATTTGTGTGTTTCCCAGCCTGTGATCAATGGATTCTTAGGGGCATCCCTCCGACCTTAGATAGACGCATGGAAGTTCGTATACCCTTCCCAGAAAGTTGGGCAGGACTCCTTGGTAAAGATCTCGAAGAGATAAGTGGTATCCCCGGAGCAATTTTTTGCCATAAGGGCCTATTTTTATCCGTTTGGGATAGCAAAGAACATTGCCGACGTGCTCTGCAATTGGCATTAGAAAATCGAGGATTAGTATGACCATTTTTGAAAAAATTATCGAAGGTTCAATAGAGTGCGAAAAAGTTTTTGAAAATGAGAATTTTATAGCTATTAAAGATCGTTTTCCCCAGGCTGCTATTCACTTATTAATCATTCCTAAGAAGCACATCGAAAGAGTGCAAGATATGCAAGAAGAGGACTTTCCTTTGCTTGCTGAGGCTGGAAAGATTATTCAGCAATTGGCAGAAGCTTTTGGTATTGCTGATGGATATCGTGTTGTGATCAATAATGGTGTCGAGGGGGGACAGAGCGTATTTCATTTACATATTCATCTTTTAGGTGGAAGCTCTTTAGGGGCTATTGCTTAATTTCCCTCTGTTTATTTACGCATGTCGCACAAGGATCACAGTCTTTGCGCCGACATTTGCTGATTCATGATTTCCCTGAAGCTATCAAGGAAGCTAAGATCCTTTTATCTTCTTCTGATTATTCATTTTCAGAGACGCGTCTTGCTTTGAGTGCATTCGCACAAGGGAAGGATTATACAACCTGGAATCAAGAATTTAATAAATCTCGTCAACGCTATCCACAACTTGCTAAAGATCGCGATACATTAGAAGATTTTGCTCAACAAATTCTCTGCGATGGAATCTCGCATCCTTCGATGACAGTTCGTGCTGTCAGTATTCTTGCTATAGGTCTCGCTAGAGACTTTCGCTTAGTTCCTTTAATATTATCTAGTCTTTCTGACGATAGTGTCGTGGTGCGAACATTAGCTCTACAGGTTGTTTTGCAATACGGGACACAGAGTTTAAAGGATGCTATTTGTAAGATTGCTCGTCATGACGAATCTATGCAGGTACGGATGATAGCATATCAGATTGCTGCAATGCTAGACATTGACGAATTGCTGCCCCATCTTCAAGAACGAGCAAATAATAAACTTGTTGATGGTGAGGAGCGTCGGGAAGCGTGGAAAGCATCTTTGATGCTTACCCCACAATTGCTCACAGGATCTAAAGTAAAAGAAGATATGGATCAGGCACTATTTGCCTGCGAGCTTTTGCGTCACGAAGGAGATGGAAAAGATGAAGATGTCCTCTTAGATTTATTATCCATTCAGTATCCTGAAGTACAGGAAACAGCTCTCCGCGCAGCGTTAGCTTGCGGGCGTGGGGTAAGCTGTGAATCAAGAAAAATTGCTGATCAAGTGCGCTATATTGCACAAACATCGCCATTTCCTAAAGTACGCTTGCAGGCAGCTGCAATATTATATCTTCAGGGAGATATTTTAGGTGAGGAGCTTTTAGTTAAAGGTTTACAATCTCCTTTCGCTTCTATTTGTGAAGCAGCTTCTGCTGCTGTATGCTCTTTAGGAATACGTGGGAAAGATCTTGCTAATAAATATCTGCATAGTGTGACTTCTAGAAAGGCAGCAGCAAATCTTGCGATTTTACTTCTTGTCAGTCGTACAAATATAGAAAAAGCAGGAGATGTGGTTGCTGATTTTATTTGTGATCCCGAAATGTGCTGGGCTATAGAACAATTTCTTTGGGATTCACAATGGAATCCTAAAAGTGCTGCTCTTCCTCTTTATTTTGATATGGTGAAAAGGGAAATTGGAAGAAAGCTTATCCGTTTATTGGCAGTAGCAAAATATAGTGCGGTTAAGAAAGTCACCGAAGATTTTCTTTCTAACCGTCAGCAGCAAGGATGGAGCTTTTTTTCAGGAGTATTTTGGGAGGAAGGAGATGAACAGACTGCACAAATATGGACAGCGGATAAGAGCTTCGCTTCTAAATTAGAATCGACATTAGCTACGTTATGTCAGAAAAAAAATAGAGAGTCCTTACATAAAGCTATAGATCTTTATCCTAAAAGTCGCTGGCAAGACAAACTTGCTATTTTAGAAGGCGTAGCATTTTCTGAAAACACAGAAGCGGTGGATTTCCTTCTAGAATGCTGTTATCATGAAACCCCTTCGCTACGCAGCGCAGCGGCAGGGGCTTTATTCGCTTTATTTAAGTAGGTCCGTTTCCGTCAGCTTGATTAGATTATCTAGAGGATTAGAAGGATCGGTAGCTACAGTATCTAGGTTTTCTTTATACTTTTGTAATTCTTCAATTAATGAAGATAGGGCGCGATCGCATTCTTCTTTAGAAAATAAAGATTTACACTGTTTTTCCAGAGCTTCTAAAAAACCATCTACAAGATTGATAATATTACAAATAAATTTTTTTAAATAAATGCTAGAATTCTTTTTAATATTTTTATTCTTCATGAATTAATTTTAATTTGTTTCTTTATCTCTTTATTTAAAATAATAAGGATTTTTTTCTATATTTTTTAAATATACAACGAGAAACAGGGGCTTTTTATAGATTTTTAAGAGGAATTGTTTTATATTTACGTGAAAGTCTAAAGCGCTAGGTTTTTTAGATATGCAAACATCATCTTTTTCTTTGAAAATGCTTCGCGCTTCCCTATTCTCTTTAAGCTTCCGCTACTCTGGTCGCTATCTCCATCGAATCTAAACTGTTTTTTTAAAGTAATTTTTTTTTGCTGAAGATTTGTGTTGTTTCTGTCTTATTTTGACAGTTGCTCTTTGGCGTATTTATTTTTTTTACAGTTGAGAGTTTCAAAATGAATTTTGGATTATTTTTAGGTTGTTTACTTGGTGTTCAAGCTTTTTGTTTATTTGTAGGCCGTAAGGGTGGTTCTACAGTTCAAGATCGCGAGGGGTATTTCCTAGCGGGAAGAAGTTTAAAAACATTTTCGCTAACAATGACATTTATTGCCACGCAGATTGGTGGTGGGGTCTTGCTCGGTGCTGCTGAAGAAGCTGCACGTTATGGTTACATGGTGATTTTGTACCCTTTAGGAGTAGCTTTAGGGTTAATACTACTTGGCGTTGGTCCCGGAAGGAAACTGGCTTCAGGATCTATTGTTACTGTCGTGACACTTTTTGAAAGTGTTTATAAGTCGAAAAAGCTGCGTAAAATGGCCTTTCTTCTTTCAGCATTATCTTTATTTTTTATTCTTGTAGCACAGATTGTGGCTTTGGATAAGCTGTTCAGTGTTTTTACTTATGGCAAGTATCTAACAGCTATTTTTTGGATAACTTTAGTATTTTATACATCTACGGGAGGATTTCGAGGCGTAGTAAGAACGGATATCATTCAGGCAATTTTCCTTCTTATTGCTGTGACTACCTGCGCTATTTCTGTTTGGTACCGCTCTTCTGAGTTTGCTCCTATACTCTCTAGTTCTGCATTCGAACCTTTACCAACGAGTAAACTTCCGGGATGGATTTTCATGCCTATGGTATTTATGATTGTTGAACAAGATATGGCGCAACGTTGTGTAGCAGCATCGTCACCACGACGTTTGCAATGGGCAGCAATACTTGCAGGTGTTGTCATTCTTCTGTTTAACTTTATCCCGTTATTTTTAGGATCTTTAGGAGCAAAACTTGGCATAGCTCAGGGTTGTGTACTTATTGATACAGTAGCCTATATTAGTGGCCCGTCACTAGCAGCTGTTATGGCAGCTGCAATTGGTGTAGCAATACTTTCTACAGCAGATTCGTTGATTAGTGCTGTTGCACAGCTTGTCAGCGAAGAAGTTCCTCAGATATCTTCGATAAACTATCGTTATTTGATTTGTATTATTGCTGTGTTAGCGCCCCTTACTGCTATGGGCTTTAGCAACATCGTAGATTTGCTGATGTTAAGTTATAGTCTTTCAGTGTGTTGTCTTTCCGTCCCGATAGGTGCAGCACTTCTTACACGTTATCAAGCTAGTCCTGCAGCAGCTTGGGCAGCGGTTCTTATAGGTGGAGGTGTCTATAGTTGTGGATATTTCATCACTATTCCTTTCTCTAGAGATTTGATTTCTTGGCTATGTTCACTGCTAGCATTTGTCTTTGTGGAAATTCTCTATGTATACAGTAGAAAGCCCTCAGAGGGGAAAGCCTAATCTTTGTCTAGGGAGATTTTGCGTTGATCTTATAATAGGGATATTCTCTGGGTTCACCCTCTTGTTTTTCAACAAGAAGGTGAGTTTCATTAATTAAGTTATCTTACGTCGGGATTCGGAAGTTGTTTTAAGCTAGAGAGAAGATCTATAAGAGAGGATAGGAAGGCTTGGAACAAAGGTTCATCGGAATGGTCGGATATGCCTCTGAGTAATTTTCTACAATAGTGAATCAGCCAATATAAGGCGTAAAATAGACATTGTAAAAGGTAGAGTTTGCATGTTTGTGTTACCATATACCTCCATGAAGAAAATACTCTTATTCCTTCATTGTTGTTTGGCAATCAAATAGTTAAAACAAACAAAATTTTTCAATTCAATTCTTTAAAAATTATAAATTTTCTTTTTAAAAAAGATTTAATATTTTTAATTTTAATTAAGTTGTTTTTAGATTTAATTCTAAACAGAGTGAGTTGGTTAGGCATTCCCTAAAGCTTAGATATGGGGTGAGAGAATATTTAATTCCCAATTTTTTGGTAGATAGAATTCGCGTACTCTTCTCTTATGGAAGAGAATAAATCCGTAAGTTCTTCGGGAGTGATATGCTGTTTCCCATCACAAAGAGCTTTTTCTGGATCTTCATGCATTTCTATCATTAATCCGTCAGCACCTACAGCCATAGCGGCTTTTGCGAGAGGCACTACTAATGAGCGTTTTCCTGCAGCATGAGAAGGATCAACAATTACTGGAAGAGGACAAATTTCCTTAAGGAGAGCAACTGTATTTAGATCTAGTGTGTACCGTGTCGACATTTCAAAAGTGCGTATGCCACGTTCACAAAGAATTACTCCGGGACATGTCGGAGAGTTAAGTAGATATTCAGCTGAGCATAGCCATTCTTCTATAGTTGCGGAAGGATGACGTTTGAGAATAATTGGACGGTGACTTTGGCTAGCTTCTTGAAGCAAAACAAAGTTTTGCATATTCCTTGCACCTATACGAAGAATATCAACATTTTCCGATGTGATTTCTACATCTCGAACGTCTAAAATTTCTGTTTCTGTGAGTAATCCATGAATACGCTGAGCTTCTTTATGCCAGATAACTTTTTCTTTTCCCCATCCTTGGAAGGTATAGGGGCTCGTTCTAGGTTTCCTTATTGACCCTCTCAATACCGTAGCTCCTGCTGCTTTAGCAGCAAGGCCTATAGCTACTGTGTGTTCATAGCTTTCTAGAGTGCACGGACCTGCGATGAGGAGAGGATTGCCCTCCCCTACAGATATTTCCGAAGATAGAGGAAGGGTAATATTTGGATCTTTAAGGGATCGTTTTAACGCGTGAGGTAGAGGGTAGGTAGTCGTAAGAATAAGAAAGCTTCCCTTAATTTATCATGATTCTATGGATTTCCGGAATTTCCTGCTCTCGTAGTGTCGTTAGCATCTTTTGGTAGTAAACAGTTGTAATGGTTATTAGCGCGTAGAACAAAAATTTCCGCTTGCTGTTCTGGAGTATAGTCCATCTGGAAGAACCCGTAGCTATTTGCCAGCGGTGTCAATTGGCGTACAGTTTGTGTTAAACTTCCATCTGCTAAATATTGACAAAGCGCTAGAGAGCCTAAAGCGGAAGAAATAGCAGAAATATGCTCATCTTCTGCTTGCGTGTTTACAGAGTTAAACATACGCATAAGATTTCGAATGTCCATAGTATTCAGATCATGGATAAAGGATTGAGATGCTTCTGGATATGCATTTCCTCGGCGTACTAAAGAAAACAGGAAGGCTCTTTGCAAATTATTATAGGTGGTTATTTTCTCAAAGTTTGCCCAGAATAATACAGTCCAGCGGTCAAAGTTGCTCACGATCCTCGTTTTCATGCGCGTTGTTTGCTCATTAATATAAGCAGTTAACTTAGTTGTCAAACCTGTAATATTATCTAAAATGTGATGATGTGAATGCAAGAAACTATAGAGTAAAATGTCTGGAGTGAGTGTTTGACTGAATGGTCTAGTGGCATTTTGAGGTGTGGCCCTATATCCTACTATATCTAGATGTTGAATAAAGTTTTCCCACAGCTCAGGATAGTTTACCTGTACATCTTGAATTAGGGCAGAAACTCTTGCTGGATTTCCTGAATCCATAATTTGGAAGAAATCATTTCTCATGGTTTGGCAGAGAGAAAGCGCTGTAGGATCCCTAGCTAGGAAGGATAATGTTGTTTCAATAGTTTGAGTATTAACGTCATTTCCAAATGTAGGACCGAACCAACAGAAGGTTCCAAAAATGCTTCCTCCTGTAGATAAAACGCGATGCGCATTTATACTCTTTCGCAAAGCTTGTTGCAGATGCGGTTGATAAAGTAACATAATTTGCTTTGCAGCATTTCCTGTAGCTCGATTTTGAAGTAGAGAAGGATATTGCAATAGGAAGAAGAACATCTTTATTCCCTCTGCATATGTCTTGTCTTGAGAGTTTCTTGAAGTCTCTAATTCTAATCCCGCAAATATTGGAGATGCACTCATTTCAAAGTATGATGCTGTTAAATTAGCACTTTGGTTAATGTGTCGTAAAATAGTATCTAGAGTAGTTCTTAACTGTGCTTCAGGAAGAGTTTGGAGCGTACTTTGCATTAATTTGGCGATGATTCTGTAGGTAAGACCTAATTGTACAATAGTTTGTGAAGATTTAAAGCCATCACAGAGAGCAAGAGCAACCTCAATTAGGCTTCCGGCCTGTTTTTGAGACCAGGAGGCTTGTAACTTTGCATTAAGTGCTGCAGCTTTTCCTCCGTTCCATCCTAAAAATTCTGCTAGGGTTGTGTCATTTCCTAAAACGCCTTCAAATACGGTTTTTGCTTGTCCTAGGAAGTCAGAACATAAATTATTATTTGCTGCGCATGAAGGATGCGAAAGAAGGAAAGAAACAAGAATTAGCGGTGTAGGTAGGTGAATATTGGGTCTTGTTGTAGCGACAGCCTGGAAGAATTTTTGGTAGTGTCCTTGAATTTCTGGAGGAAGATTTTGTATTAAGGATCTAACACTTTCTTCAGTTAAATTTCCAGAAACTAAGATGGCAGTCATGCTGTTCATAAGCTCATTTAATGATGCTTGAAACCGCACAGCTTCCTGCTGTTGTGCCTGAGGTAATTGTTGAATATCTTGATCATTGAGCAGTAATTGCGATAGGAACTCTAAAGTAAGTTCTACCTGTTTTGCAGCTCCTGTTATCGGTAGCATATTGCCACGGAAGATATGATTTAAAATAGGGCTAGACGGTTCTGTTTGGATAATCTTCCTTAGAGAATCTGCTAACATTTCCGGAGCTTCTACCATCTGACCTAAGATTAAAGCACGAACGTTTTCTGCTCCTCCCATACTCGTTATACGATTTTCATCCATGGTGAAAAGAGCAAGATTTTTTAAATAGGAAATCGCTACAGGTGTGTGTATAGGGGAAAGAAGGATATGATCATACAGGTCTTTGATATTTGGATGACCTTGGCAGGACCGGATAATTTGAGCCATTTGCTCAGATAACAATTGGTTTCTTATCGATGATTGTGCAAAGGGGAGTCCTAAAATACGCTGAGCCTCGTTTTCGAATGCTTGAGGATTTCCACGGCGGCTTAACGAACACAACCAGCCTATATAGAAAGAACGGTAGAAACAGTTTCCATCTCCTGGAACATCAACAAGATAATAGTTGGCATCTAGGTGTTTTAATTGATTTAACAATAGATTAGCGACTTGAGTATTTTCACTCTGAGGACTTCCTGTACGTATGATATTCTCCAAATCTCTTATCATAATTTCGAAATTCGATTGAATACGTTTAGGATATGTGGCTACGAATAGAGGATTAAGAATTTGCGTTGCTGTGATAGTTAAACGTGCGCTATTTGGAGCTAACCCCTGCTCATTAAAATTGGCCATAGCCTCTAAAGATTTTCGATCTACACCTGAGGGTAAGACCCCTAGCCTTTGCATGCGATCTACAATCTCGGTTAGAGTGGGCAATCCCGGTATTGATCTGAGAGTCGGTGCTGGTGTTGCTACGGGAGGGCCTGCTGGAGGAACCGTAGGGGGTGTTGTGTCTACTGGTTGTACCGGTGTTTGTGGTGCTGGAGAGACAGGTCGTTGTCCTGGAGTAGGTGTTGTGGGAGGAAGATCCAGGGAAGCTTTGGTAATGGGTGGCGTAGGAGCTGCTTGTGGTGTTGTGTCTGCTGGTTGTACCGGTGTTTGTGGTGTTGGAGAGACAGGTTGTTGTCCTGGAGTAGGTGTTGTGGGATGAGGAAGATCTGGCGAGGTTTGGGTAACGGATGGTTGTTGGGGTTGAGGTGTAGGGCTTCTTCTTGGAGAGACAGGAGATGCTGTTGGATGAGGTGTCGGAGTTTGTGGTTGTACGGGGATAACGGGTATAGAGGTCTCTTCTATTGCATGATTAGTGCAATAATGGAAAAGTAAGAGAAGACCTAATGTAATAATATGTAATAGCACATAGGCAACCAATCTCAGAGCTCTAATACATAGAGGATCCTGTGGGTTGGTTTGTAGGTGATAAAGATTATTTCTTCCTGGAGGAGGGCAGGAAGGAGGCGTAGAAGATGGTGAGCTCATAATTGAATTTGTTTTATATAACTACATACCTACTCGCTATCGATGTCAATTAATTTAAAAGCATATTCGAGTTTGCTGATTTATTGTTTCGTATGTAAAGTATAGCATATTTTTAGTTATTCTAGCATAGTTTTTATGAAACAGTTTATTTTTTGCCTCCGAGCCTTGTTTTGTGCATTTTGTTTACTCTTAGTTGGTTGTAATTCTTCTTCTGAGAGAGATAAAATTTGGGTAGTAGGGACGAATGCGACCTACCCACCTTTTGAATTTATTGATGAAAACGGCAAGGTTGTGGGTTTTGATATAGATCTAGCGGATGCTATTAGCAAAAAATTAGATAAGCAATTGAAAGTCATGGAGTTCTCTTTCGATGCATTAATTTTAAATCTGAAGAAACATCGTATAGACGCTATTTTATCGGGAATGTCGATTACCAGATCGCGTCAAAAAGAAATTGCTATGATTCCCTATCATGGAGAAGGTGTTTGCGATTTGACCATTGTGTCTAAACACCCTATAGGGAAAGAAGAGATTCTTCCACTATCTAAATACTCCTCAGTTGCTGTGCAAACGGGAACTTTCCATGAAGATTACCTGTTATCTTTACCTCGGGTTTGTGTGCGTTCTTTCGACAGTACTTTAGAGGTGCTAATGGAAGTTGGTTGTAAAAAATCTCCCATAGCTGTTCTTGAACCTTCTGTTGCTCGTGTAATATTGAAAGAGTTCCCCGACTTATATACGACAACTATAGATCTTCCTGAAGATTGGTGGGTTTTAGGTTGTGGCTTAGGAATTGCGAAAGATCGTCCTGAACATGTAGAAGAAGTCCAAAAGGCTTTAGATGAACTGCGAGCAGATGGCACCCTTCCTGAATTAGAAAAGAAATGGGGTTTAGATCAAAAAAATTATTAATATTTCTTTTGTTAAGAAGAATCTTCGTCTCAGAATATTCTTCTTGACTATCTTTTAAATAGTAATTTTCTTTTTAAAATCTATATTTGGATTCTTACTTCTTCAGTTTCTTAGTATAAAATTAATTTATGTATATTTTTATAAACTCTTATAATTTGATCTTTTCTATTCTTTTTGTTATTTTTTCTTTCTGATTATTTTAAGGGGCTGTGTATGTTTGGTTCCTTCCCGTGTTATCCTGGTTTCAAGGATAGCACTCAATATGCTAGCACGCATTTTTATTGTTCTTCTTGTGAGAGTGTCGTGCAACCCAGTGAGGTTTCTATCCTTGTCGTGGGTAGCGATGGTCATCCCAGTGGAGTGGCTCCTGTTTTGCGATGTAAAGAGCATCCGATTAAGGGGACATATTCTTCAGGGCCTTTGACCACATTATGGGGATTGCATCCTAAAGATGCCGACGCTATTGTTGTTCGTGAGCAAATGCGCAGCGTATGTTTTCGTGTGCGTAATTTAGATATTTGCTCTTTATTGAGTTTTCTTGGGGGAGGAATTCTACTTCTTTCAGGAATTGTTCTTGGTGTGATTGTTTCTGCTCCTGTGATTCCTGGTTTACATCACTGGTGTTTTTCTGGAATTCTATTAGGTGTCGGCTTGATCTTATGTTTGGTTGGAGTAATTCTTAATTATTTTTCACGGGCGCGTGTTCGGGAATGGCTAAGCCTTTCAAAGGATTATACAGAACGTTGTGAACTTGTTCACGTTCAGGACGGTACAGAAAAGTATGTCGTGCTTACAGACTTCCCCCCTTCATGTCATTTGCTGGATCCTATATTAGCTAATAATTCTCTTCCTCCTCCCCCAATCTCTCTGCCTATTTTTGAACCTACATCTTCAGAGCCCGCTTCTTCTTTTTCTTAATTTTCTAGACAGTTACAATTTCGTTTTTAGGAATGTGTTGGGGATTGTCTGTGAGAAAAGAGAACCGAGGAGATTTTTCATCAGGTAAATTAATCTTTTTAGGATCAGGAAATCCTGAGGGGATTCCTGTTGCCTTTTGTTCCTGTGCTATTTGCACAGGAAAGCAAATACGACGTTTACGTCCTTCCGTGCTTATTGAATGGGGAGGAAAGAATTTTCTTATTGATGTTGGTCCGGATTTTCGACAACAAATGTTAGAGAATAATATTCAAAAACTTGATGGAGTATTTCTTACTCATCCGCACTACGATCATATTGGGGGTATTGATGATTTACGTGTTTGGTATGTCATGCATCAGCGTTCTCTCCCCGTTGTTCTTTCTGCATTTACTTATAAATATCTTTGCAAAGCTCGTGAGCATATTGTCTTCCCTCAAGGTGGTGACGCCACGCTTCCCGCTTCTTTAGATTTTACTATTTTAAATGAAGCCTATGGTGAGAACACATTTTTAGATCTTCCGTATACTTACGTTTCCTATTATCAAAAATCTTGTGAAGTTATGGGGTACCGTTTTGGGAACCTCGCTTATCTTACCGATATGAACAGGTATGACAAGGAAATTTTTAGTTATCTCTCTGGGGTGGACACTCTAATTCTATCTGTTTCCCCCAATCAACCTCCCGGAGCTTTTTCCGGACGTGGATACGCACATTTTACTATAAGTCAGGCAGAAGATTTTGCTTCCTATGTTGGAGCAAAGAAATTGATCATCACACATATCAGCCATAACTTACAAAAAGAGCTCGCAGATTATTCTGATAAGGTGTCTGCTTATGATGGTATGGAAGTTCCCTGGTCTTTATAAGGATAGATAATGAAAAAAAAGTCTAAAGAAGAGAAAAAGAGTCGTGAGAGTGCTTTAGGATGGCGTTTCTCTCTTCCTAGAGAAGAGCAAGATCCTTCTCAAGCTTTAGCAGTTTCTTGTTATACAGGAAAAGCTGATCAAAAGAATGTTCAAGAACATAGCGAGGAGCTAGTTTCTCTTGCTGAATCGTGCGATATCACAGTATTGGAAACACGTTCATGGATTTTGCGTACGCCATCATCTTCAACGTATTTAAATGAAGGGAAGCTTTTAGAAATAGAGGAGATTTTACAAGCATTTCCTACTATTGGCACTTTGATAGTTGATGAAGAAATTACTGCTTCACAACAGAGAAACCTGGAGAAACGTTTAGGCCTTGTTGTTTTAGATCGTACGGAGTTGATATTAGAAATTTTTGCTAGCCGTGCCTTTACAGCAGAAGCTGGGCTTCAAGTGGAATTGGCACGTGCACGTTATCTTCTTCCTCGATTGAAGAGAATGTGGGGCCACTTATCACGTCAAAAATCTGGAGGCGGTAGTGGTGGAGGGTTCGTTAAAGGAGAAGGAGAGAAACAAATCGAGCTCGATAGAAGGATGATTCGTGAAAGAATTCACAAATTGACTTCTGATCTTAAATCTGTAGAAAAACAAAGGAAGGAGCGTCGTAAGGCTAAGGAAAAACGAGGAATTCCTTCATTTGCTTTGATTGGCTATACCAACTCTGGAAAGAGCACGTTATTGAATCTTTTAACCTCTGCAGAAGCTTATGCAGAAGATAAGCTATTTGCTACCCTAGATCCTAAAACTCGTAGATGTATTCTTCCTAGTGGGCAGCGTGTTCTCGTTACAGATACAGTAGGATTTATCCGTAAATTACCCCATACTCTCGTCGCAGCATTTAAAAGTACTTTAGAAGCTGCTTTACATGAAGATGTTTTACTTCATGTTGTTGATGCTTCACATCCTCTAGCTTTTGAGCATATAGAGACAACGAAAGCAATACTAGAAGAATTAGGAATCGATCATCCTAAAATCATTACAGTATTAAATAAGATCGATGAGTTTCCTGATGGTAAAGCATCTACGAAACTTCGTTTATTATCTCCACGTGCTGTATTAGTCTCTGCAAAAACTGGAGAGGGAATTCAAAATCTTCTTGAAGCAATGACAGATATTATTACCCAAGGATGCCCTGAGGTGACATTAAAATTTTCTTATAAAGACTATGGGAAATTTACCGAGCTTTATGATGCAGGATTAGTACTTTCACATCGCTGTAAAGATGATATTTTAATTGTAGAGAGCTATCTGCCAAAAGAATTGGAGAAGAAGTATCAACCGTTTATTTCTCGTTCTTCTCAAAGGAAAAAAGAAGATTAAATTTTATGTTAGAAGGTTTTTACAGGCTAATAAGAAAAAGAGAATCTTTATTAGTGAGTAAAAGTAGGGATACTTTAGAATACTGTCTTCTTATTTTTTTCAGATCTTGCTAGAAACTTATGACAGTTGTAGAAGTAAAGGGAACGTTTAAGCTTGTTTGTTTAGGATGTCGTGTAAATCAATATGAAATTCAAAGTTATCGAGATCAGCTGAATTTCCTGGGCTATCGCGAAATTACCGACCCTGAGGTTCCTTGTGACTTATGTATTGTCAATACGTGTGCTGTTACAGGATCTGCAGAGAGTTCAGGACGTCATGCCATACGTCAAATTTGTAGACAAAATCCTAATGCTTTCTTAGTCGTTACAGGCTGTTTAGGAGAGGCTGACAAAGAATTTTTCAAGTCTTTAGAAAGGCAGTGCCTTCTTGTCTCCAATAAGGAAAAACATCAATTAATGGAGAAGATTTTTCCCTCCATTCACGATCTTCCTGAGTTTCGTATTCGTAGTTTTGAGGGGAAATCGCGAGCTTTTATTAAAGTTCAGGATGGGTGCAATTCCTTTTGTTCGTATTGCATTATTCCTTATTTGCGTGGTAGGTCACGTTCGCGACCTATTCAGGAGATCCTCGAAGAAATTTCTGGATTAGTTTCTCAGGGATATCGAGAAGTTGTCATTGCTGGAATTAACGTTGGTGATTATCAAGATGAGGGAAAATCTTTAGCGCATCTTATCCGTCAGGTAGATGAGATTGAAGGTATAGAAAGAATACGGATTTCTTCTATAGATCCCGAAGATGTTCAGGAAGATCTTAGGGATATTTTACTTTTAGGAAAGCATACCTGCCATTCTTCACATCTCGTTTTGCAATCGGGATCTAATGCGATTTTAAAACGTATGAATCGCA
Organism: Chlamydia poikilotherma; assembly: GCF_900239975.1. Classification (NCBI taxonomy): domain Bacteria; kingdom Pseudomonadati; phylum Chlamydiota; class Chlamydiia; order Chlamydiales; family Chlamydiaceae; genus Chlamydia; species Chlamydia poikilotherma. The sequence goes on from NZ_LS992154.1 coordinate 285,023, forward strand.
AATATTCAAGAAGTGATTTTTTAGATTGTGTAGATGCTTTGCGTTCTGTGGATCCTAAATATGCTTTCACGACAGATGTGATTGTTGGATTTCCAGGTGAGACAGATCAAGATTTTGAAGATACCCTACGGATTATTGAAGATGTGGGTTTTATCAAAATACATATTTTTCCTTTCAGCCCTAGAGAGCGAACCAAGGCTTATACGTTCTCTTCTCAACTACCTCAATCTGTAATTAATGAAAGAAAGAAGTATCTTGCTGAAGTTGCAAAAGAAGTGGCGCGTAAGGAGACTGCGCAGCGTATCGGAGAAACTCTTTCTGTACTTGTTGAAAGGATTGATGAGGGCATAGCCTACGGGCATTCTCCATATTTTGATATGGTAGGCTTTCCTGCAGATCCTAATGTAGCTGTGAATACGTTAATAGATGTATGTATAGAGGCTATTGAAGAAGATACGCTTAAAGGAAAACGTGTATGATTAAAATAACTCAGAATTTTAAGCCTTATACGTTGATTCCTGGAACATTTATGCCTATTCCAGGATCTGAACTTTATGCTCAGATATTTCCTACATTATGGCGTATATTTTCTGCTTCTCATGAACTTCTTGATGAAGGTCATATAGAAGCTCAAGGACCTTTAAAACGCTTTGTTGTTTTCCAAGATCTACATCGCGGAGGATTAGCCGTTGCTTGTGAGCAATATAAATACTACATTCTTCCTTCTGGGAAAAAGGTAAATTCTTTGAAAGGTCATCTACCATTTGCGGACTCTGCAGAACCACTACTTTCTTTAGGAGTGCATAAACACGCGGATCTGCATAAGATTCGCTGTCGTAGGGATTTAAAAGAGGTCCTTCCTTTATTGCTGCGACTTAGTTCTCTTACTCCTGCTTCTTCAAGAGATGAGGAATATTTAAAGAAGGGAAGTGGAAAATTATTTATTGATGCCTATCAAAAGATTCAAGCAAGAAGTAAGACAGAGATCTATTCAGCGTTATCTTCTTTGTATCTTGCGGGATTCTCTGAGAATCTTTTGCCTAGAGTATACGATACTGAATATCAGGGAATTCTTAACGAACTTCCTAAAAAAAACATACGTGAAAATATTCCTTTTGCATTGCTTTCCTATAGTATGTCTATGCTAAGTGATCTCTTTATTTTGCGTGATAAGGAGATTGTAGAAATCCTTCCCTCCTTACCTCCAGAGTTTCCTTGTGGGAGGTTTGTCAATGTCTATCTTCAAGGAATAGGAAAGTTCTCTTTGGAATGGAGTAAAAAGACAATCCGTCGTGTTTGTTTGCATGCTGAGGAAGTAACGCCTTTACTTTTGGGTTTTTCTCCAGAATTATCTCATTGTCGTTTACGCCAATGGGAAAAGAAACAGTTAGTAAATTCTTCTAAGATTTCTTTAGGAGAAAGTATGGAGATAAAAGCAGGAACTACGTATTTATGGGATTGTTTCCATAAGTAAGCTAGTTTCCTAATGGTCGAGAGGATTTTAAACTCTGAAGATATTTCCTTGTTAATTTCTGGCAGGGAGAGTAATCCTCATAAGTTTTTGGGGATTATTTCTGAGAGTTCTTCACAAGATAGAATTATTCTTTTTCGACCGGGAGCATATTCTGTAGCTGTCGAGCTTCAAGGAAATCTCGAGCATGCTACGCATCATCATTCAGGGATATTTTCTCTACCTACTCCTAAGGGAATTCTCCCCCATGATTATCGCATTTATCATCAAAATGGCTTACTAGCTCATGATCCCTATGCCTTTTCTCCTTTATGGGGAGAGGTGGACTCCTTTTTATTTCATCAGGGTACTCACTATAAAATTTATGAGCGTATGGGAGCCATTCCCTGTGATATTCTAGGAATTTCTGGAGTTCTTTTCGTTGTATGGGCTCCACATGCACAACGTGTTTCTGTAGTTGGAGATTTTAACTATTGGAATGGTTTAATTAATCCTTTACGTAAGGTTTCTGATTCTGGAGTTTGGGAGTTGTTTATTCCTGGTCTTGATGAGGGAACGCTATACAAATGGGAAATCGTTAGTGCTTCCGGAGAGGTTCTTATCAAAACTGACCCTTACGGGAAAAGTTTTGACAAACCTCCCCAAGTTACATCGCGAGTTGTAAATAGCGATCGTTATATTTGGCACGATATAAAATGGATGGAAAATCGTAGTAATGCAAAAGATCAACCTTTAGCTATTTACGAGGTGCATGTAGGCTCTTGGCAATGGGATAATAGTAGACCTTTAGGTTATCGAGAACTAGCGAAGAGATTGGCTCACTATTGTAAAGAAATGCGTTATACACATGTGGAGCTCTTGCCAATCACAGAGCATCCTTTAAATGAGTCTTGGGGTTATCAGGTAACGGGATATTATGCACCCACATGGCGGTACGGATCTTTTCAAGATTTTCAGTTTTTTGTTGATCATCTCCATAGTGAAGGTATTGGAGTGATTTTAGATTGGGTGCCGGGCCATTTCCCTACAGATTCTTTTGCTTTAGCTTCTTTCGATGGGGAGGCTCTTTATGAGTCGGTAGATCATAAAGAACCCCTACATCCTCATTGGCATACCTATACTTTCGATTATCGCTGTAGTGAGGTTGTAAACTTCCTTTTGGGAAGCGCTTTGTTTTGGCTAGATAAAGTGCATATCGATGGTTTACGCGTGGATGCTGTGACTTCGATGCTGTATTTAGACTATGGGAGAAAAGAGGGAGAGTGGTCTCCAAATATTTACGGAGGCAAAGAAAATCTTGATGCTATTGAATTTATCAAACATTTTAACTCTGTAGTGCATAGAGAATTTCCCGGAGTATTGACGTTTGCCGAAGAGTCTACAGATTTTCCCAGGGTTACAGAATCCGTAAATTCTGGAGGTTTAGGGTTTGATTATAAGTGGAATTTAGGATGGATGCATGATACCTTTCGTTATGTCAAAGTTGATCCTGTATTTCGTTCTTATCATCATAATGATCTGACGTTTAGTTTGTGGTATGCTTTTAACGAAAGGTATCTTCTACCTCTCTCTCACGATGAAGTTGTTCATGGTAAGGGTAGCCTATTGCAAAAATTTCCCGGAGATACATGGACAAAATTTGCCCATATGCGTTTATTGCTAAGCTATCAGATATGCCAGCCTGGAAAAAAACTTATATTTATGGGAGGGGAATTCGCTCAATGGAAAGAGTGGTCTCCAGATAGCTCTTTAGATTGGCATTTATTAGACAATCCTTATCATGCCTCTTTGCACAAATGCATGGCAAAGATAAATGCCTTATATTGTGATCTTCCCTATTTTTGGAAAGGAGATGATAAACGAGAGTCTTTCCTTTGGGTAGATTTTAAAGATACCGAAAACAACGTAATTTCCTATTATAGATTTTCAGGAGAGGATCGTAGTAGCGCTTTACTATGTGTTCATCATTTCAGCTCAGGATATTTTCCTTCTTACGTTCTACATTGCCAAGGCATTAAAACATGTGAGTTGCTCTTTAACAGTGATGATATAAGCTTTGGTGGCTCAGGAAAAGGCAATCGCTTACCTACACTATGTATAGATCATAACTTTTCTTGGGGAATTGATATAGAGCTTCCCCCTCTAGCAACTCTAATTTTTCAAGTTGGCTTCTTAAAATAAGACATTTTTATTTTTTAATTATATTTAAATAATTTCCATTGATTTTGTTGCGTTTTATTTAATTAATTGGTCAATGTTTGATATCCGAATTTGTGATTATAATTAATTAATAACAAATTTTATTTTTTGTTTTTTAATTTATGTCAGTTTCTAGAATTCCAGGCGATGATCCTAGACGTTCCGGGATTGCAAGAGCGGGAGCTTCCCCTCAAGTATCTCAGGGTAATACGGTAGATGGACACCTACAGCGTCCTATGCGTATTGAAGATACAGCTATGGATAAGAGGAGGTTTGCTCATTCTGTAGGGTTGCTAGCGGGATTAATGGTATTTGCCTTAGCTATGGTTATCGTTGTTGTAGCTTTGACATGTTTAGCTCCTGGAGTTCCTCAAGGTATTGTATTAGCGTTAGCTTTATCTGGGGTGTCTCTAGGTGGCTTCGCAGTTATGAAAAACGTTGTTAATAAGGTTCGAGATCTTTTTGCTCCTAAAATGTCGGAGAAGCAGAGGTTAAAAAGTGCTGCAGGTATAGGGCTTGGGTTTACTGGATTGGGATTAGCTATGAAAGTAGGTGCGAGTTTCGTTCCTGGAGGGTATGGAGGCGTCGTTGGGAATTTAGGGGGGGCTGCGTATTCTAAGGGTAGCCAGTCTGGATTCGCAAGTATTACGCATTACATATATGTAAAGTTTTTCCGCTCTGAAAAAGCTGCTTCTGGAGAACCTTTATCACGTATAGAGATTATGCAAGAGGCAAAGAAACTACATCGCATTAGCTTAAGTCTTGTAGTGGTAGGTACCGGTTTTGTAATTTTAGGTGTAGCTATTGCTATTGTGGGTACTGTTCTTTTAGGGGGAGCACCTGCTACGGCATTGATTGTTCTTGCTCCTCCTTTTGTTTCTATAGGAATAGGATTAATTCTTCAGACGTTATTGCATAGCAGCATTGGGAAGTGGAAGAACTTTTTAGAAGGACAAAAAGGTCAGATGCTTTTTACTGATACAGGGTTAAAAAACATTCGTAATGAGGATCTTGCCGTAAAAGAGCTTGTTGAAGAGCCTTTAGAACAGATCTCTAGGAAAGAGCTAGAAAAAGAGGAGAAGACTACTCTTGTTGAGAATCCTGAAGAGATTTTCGAAAATAGGAGAATCACCGCTGAGGAAATTGATAAACGGTTATCTCTAACTCCCAGACAAAAGGTGATCTTCGCCTTATCTGTATTGCTTGTGCTTGCAGGATTAGCTGCTGTCGTTGCTGCAGGATTTGCGGGATTACCTGCATTGCAAGTACTTCTTATTGCTGCTGTAGGTTCTTCGGTTGCTTCTACAGTTTTGCCCATGGCTTCTTCAGGTTTGGTTTACAATGTATTTCAATGTAAGTCCCGATTAAGCATTGCTAAAATGCGTTGGAAAGAGGCCAGGGCAAAAGCAAAATTTGCAAAGCGCATAATAAATGCTTCAGATCTTCCTAAAGCAGGTATTGATAAAGCTTGGTTACATGTTGGCAAAGATACGATTCTTGAAACTGATCGTGCGATTCGTGAAGAAATCGCAGATTTTGAAAAAGGTCGTGGTGTTAATAGCGTTATCGTTGCGGGGATTTTTATTGCCGCTGGAGTCGGAGTTATGCTTCTTACTCTCATTCCTGTGTTAGCTCCAATTATTGCCGGAGTATTGGCGATAGGCTCTACATTAGTTACTATTGGAGCGACTATGTACTTAAAAAAGCTTACGGCATGGCTCTATGATCAGTTAGTTATGTTAAGAGAGCGTTTACGTTCACGAAGAACCTATCTAAATGACATTTCTGGAAAATTACAAATCTCCACAGAAGATCTTGTTGTTGATGCGAACTTTGATGATTTTGGTATTGAGGTTGGAGATGACGACGTGTTTGCCGATGCTTTTGAAGACTAAGCTATTGTTTGTCTGTGGGTTGCATTAAAATACACCAGATCATTTCCTTTTCCTATTGTAAATAGGTAATCCTTCTATATTTATTATTGTTTAAAAATAAATATATTGTCTTTGTTTTGTTAATTCTAAAAAAGTTGATAAAATTAAATTATAATAATGTAATTTTTTAGATTTAATATAAAAGAGGCACGAGTATGGCTGGGGTTAGCGGAATTGGAGGTGGCGGCGGTGGGCCAGGAAGAATCCCTCCTCAAGGTGATGATAACAACGAAAAATCTAAACCAGTCAGCTTCGGAGGCCATGATATAGTTTATGGAGGAGGTGATGATAACTCTGACTCAAGTAGTTCGAGTAGTGACAGTTCAATAAAAGGAAAAGTTACAGGGCTATTGATGGAGGGTTTTCAAGTGCTTACCCCTAAGGAGGTAGATGAGATGCGGAAAGCATCTATTTCTCCTTCAGAAGGAAAATCAAAACCTGGAGTCTTTTCTCGCGTATGGTCAGCGGTTAAGGGAGTATTTACAGGTGGGGGAAAGAGTAAAGAACCTCAAAAACCTATCGACATTTCCTCACCTAGCATTCCAGGATATCAAAAACATGGAGTGCGTCTTCCTGAAGCTCGAGCAATGCAAGCACATTGGCAAACTCAAGGTGTTCAAAACAAGAGTTTTTCAACAGACGCTGCAGACACAACAGAAGATATAGATACTGGGGATACAGATGTCACTGGTGTTGATACTGGCGAAGTTCCTGTAGATAGTCTAGTAGATATTAGTACAGATAGCTCCAAAGCTTCTACATCCTCAGGGAGATCTGGTTTTGGTGGTGGATTGGCAGCTCGTGTTCGTGGTTGGTGGGATTTTACCACTAGGAAACAGGAAGCGCCTGTCGAGGGGATGACCGGTATGACTCTTGGTGAGTTAGTCAATATGGTCAGAATATATGATCAGATGATTGCAGAAACGGACAATAAAAAAGAGAGGAAGGAATTCACAACGTACCGGGATGCGTATCAAACTCATGTTAATACTATGTTAAGTAGCGGAGCTACTTCACTCACAGATAGGTACAATCTGATAGATAACTCTATTACATCGACTACATCGACGTTTTCTTCTAAAAAATATGACGATCAGGTTGGAGAGGGTATATTTTTAGATATGGATACAGATCTATCCCATGTATTTGAAGAAGAGCTTTTAGATGCTGTAGGAAGGGGAGAGGATGCCGATAGTATTTTAGGAGATATCAGTCCTGAGGCAAAAAAAGTTTTAGACGAAGCTAATAAACTGCGTTTACAATTTGATGCCGGAATATCCGAAAGCGCAACACCTACATTAAGAGAGCGTATTAAAACTGCTCTTCAGAAGTTGTATCAGGGGATTGTCAATATACTTACCATTATTAAAGTTAACTTAGTAGCTCTAGCGCGTTTAGTAAAAAAAGGTCTTCAATCTCTTGGTGAGCTTGTAAAGCGCTGTTGCGTTCGTAGGAGAGGTTATTATAGTTTCCTCCCTCAAGACAATGATGCGTACGTTGAAGAAGTCAAAAGATTTATTCAAAAACACACCGATTCAAGCGATCCCTATGAGCCGGGCGCTCTTACAATTCCTGCCACCGTGGTGCAAGCTTGGGTGGATGGAGTACCTGATGTTGTTTATATTAGCGCTGTTAGCGGTAAGTATGGACATGAGGTTGTGCAATCTCGAGACAGTAATAGCAGAGAGGTGCCATACGAAGTAATCGGTGCTGGCTGGTTCTCATATGAAAATGAACCTCTCTATGAAGATATGCGTCCTGTTTTGCCCGACAATGATCCAAATTATGAAACTATGGGAACTATATATGATCAACCAAGATGGAGTGATCGTAAAGACGAAGGAAACATTTATGATGTTCCAAGTTTTCAAGATAGAACGTTTATCGAACCTGGTAATAATGAAGAGAATATTTATGATACGCCACAATCGGTTAATGGGTATGATACCCCGAGATCTTTAAGAAGAGGAGCTGGGGAGAATCTCTATGATGTGCCAAGAAATTTTAATAATAATAATCATGGCTATATAGTTCCAGATAATCAAGTCAGACCTAATCTTGGAGTGACTCCAGGATTTGGAAATGGTGTAGGCGCGGCCTCTTTTGCACAACAAATCGATCAGCTACTTGAGGAACCTCTATGGCATCGTCCTTTACCTCCTTTACCTGGGGGACGACGAACTTATGATCCTAATAACACTACTAACAACCGTCCTTCGCCTCCTCTTACTCCTTTGGACACACCCCCAGGGACTCCTTATGGAAGTGGCAGTAGAATGATGCAAATGATGAAACAAGTGCAAGCTAGGGTAAGAGATTTTAAAAATCGACGTAAGGATAAGTAGTAAGACATTAAGGTATGTTGGTAAAAGGCTATAAAATCTTTTTATAGCCCTACTTCTTTTAAAAGGTTAACGCGCTTCCTGCTTTTAGGTAATTAGAGAAGGTGGAAGAGGAAAATTCTCCTTGATAGTTTAAGAAAATTTTTAGATGAGATAAGATCCTAGTTTCATTTTCTATTTTATAAGCGAAAGCATGGCGTGTGATTGGTGTTCCTGATGAGGGCCAAGTTCCACTACTTGCCATGAGTGTTGTCAATACTTTTGGGTAGTGTCTATAGACGACAGGGTGGTAAGCAAGTTGTATTTGCCAGATTGTTGGTAAGTGTACATTACGTGTCCATTGCATGAGCATTCCCATAGGCAATGTGATAGTTTCTAAAGGTCTATTTACCGAGAATTTCCGTGGAAACTTTCCCTGTTCTATAAAGCTTGAGAGTGTGGCTCTGAAGGCTAGAGCTTCTAGGAATGGTGCTACAGAAAATGCGTTATTAATTGGGTTGAGATCTAGCGTGAAATTCAGACAGGCTCCGAATGTGTGGCTATAGAAATAGCCGTCGGAGGCTTTATTATCTTCTGTATAGAAGTGCTTCGCTGTATGATCTCCATAATTGTAGGCTAGGGATGCTGTTGTAATTACAGAATCGTCGAACCAAGGCAGACGCAATTGCATGCCTCCGAAGTAGTTTTTTGACGAGACTTTATTAGATGTGGCATGCTCTTTAATGTGAGACATTTGCTGGGAAAATGAGAAAGAAATCTTATGATTTATTTCAGTTGCAGCAGAGGAGTTTGCTGCATAGCCTGCGGATTCCATATGGAATCCACGCACACCTAAGCGATTGCGTTGGCGAACAGCCATGAGCAATCCTTGACCGCTGAGTTCAAAATAATTAGGATTAGCTATTGGAGAAGGGAAAGTACGCATTCCTGAGAGTGTGGTGTATACAGATCCCCAAAGAGCGTTAGCGATGAGAGGAGTGCTGTATTTAGGGTTAGGAATATAGCCAGTAGGTGTCCAATCTGCATAGAGTATATGGTGGGAAGTATTTGCTGTCTCTGCTGAGGCAGAATTGGCTGTTGTTGTGTATTCTTCCCAGTAGGGAGACCATATTCCTTGATGGCCATAATGAGCTTTTTGATTGATAGCATGAATATCTAGAGAATCGATATTGATTTTCTTCGTTGCATTATCGCGAAGATACAAGAGGGGGTATTCGTGTAATAGCACTGGAAAGATCCGCATCATCATATGGACTATGTCCTTCTTCGTTAGCTAGTATTAGATCGCCGGAAACACTGATTGATGCTTCTATGTTTTCTTGAAAAGAATCAACAGCATTTTGCGTAGTTTTGGATGGATAAATCCATAATTTTGCTGCTTTTGCTTTACTTGAAAGTAGTTGAGGAAGGATTAATCCGAGATTATTTAATTTCAGATCAGCAGCTTTATTATTGCTAACGTTTTCTCTTGTCGTTAGCGTACCTCCTGTTCCTAAACAAACAAGTCCTCCAGTTTGTATAAATTTATAAGTAGCAATTCCTGCGTCATTTTCAATTGCTAGAACACCGTTTTTAAGCTCTATAGTGTTTTTGCATTTTGAAAATAAGTTATCCTCTGTTTTAAGATTATCGTTAACTGTAGCGCCTGAAAATATAACACAGCCTAGATCCTCACTGTTAGGATTGATGATCATGTTATTGGATGTATCTAATTCATGTTCAATAGGATCATAAAAAAGGATATGATGTCCTAATTTAGCTCCAAATTGAATAGAAGCAGCGTTACTACTTCCTATGTATATAGCATTCCTGCGGATTTTATTTGCTGAGGACATGGATAAGTTATTATTGAAAATAATATTTCCTTTATCTGCAGATAGTTCGATGCCACAGCCACTACCTAGAACGATTATAGCTCCTCCCAATTGACAAGAGTTATTTGTAAAATAGACATCATTGTTGTTGCGAATAATAAATTTAACGCATCTGCAAGCTCCACCATGGACCGCGGAAGAATTATTATGAAAAGAGGTTATTCCTTTGTTATTTTCTAAAATGATATTCCTTGCTGCGATAGCGCCACCAGAAAATTCATTATCATTTGTTGTGCAAATGGCTAAATTATTTTTAAAGATAATATTTCCTAGATTCCCTGAGAACAGACAGTCATAAATGGCGGAGATGGCACCACCGCTTCCAGATTGATTATTGACAAATACTGTATCGCCTAAGTTGTTCATACAGTTGAATTGTTCTAGTCGTAAGGCTCCTCCTAGACTCGTATCTGATATGGCTACATTATCGAAAAAAACACAGGAGGATGTGTTATCGGATAAATTGAACGTCTTCCCCGCCATGATAGCGCCGCCACTTGAAACAGAGGAATTTCTAAGGAAATAAATAGGTGCTCTATTATTTTTAATGTCCAGATATCTTGAGCTTATAGCACCGCCATAATTTGAACGGACTGCAATTGCTGTGCTACGCGCTAAATTATTTGAGAAAATAATAAACCGATTACTATTCGTAATCTCTAAATTGTTGCTAGTATAGATTCCACCTCCTGAACGTGGTGTTATATTGCCAATTAGGATAATGGGACCTTGAGTATCTTGAATATAGAGTTTATTAAATTTTAAGCACGCTCCCTCTGAATCATTAGAGAGCTGGGAAATAGAAAAGATCTCTTCATAATTTTGTAATGTTAATGAATGAGTAGAACGTGTCTCTCCATTTAAGTTTGTTCTCTGCAGTAGTAACTCTATAGATTTGGGGATGTAGAGGGATTCCATAGAGGGCGTTGGGAAAGGAAAAACCACTTCTCTAGCATCTATATTATAAAAATAAGCCAACCACGATGTTGAGAGAATAAGATTGTTAATAAACTTATGTTTCATAGTGAGTTTTCTCAAGTTCATAATTTATCAAAACACCACTCTACTTCCGGCATTTATATAGTGAGACGTCGTAGATGAAGATAGATCTAGTTGGTAGTTCAAGAAGGCAACTATATTGTGAAATAGATAGATCGAGTTTCTTACTTCAGCATGTAAGCTATGTGGTGTTACTGAAGATCCTGAAGATATCCAAGATCCGTTACTTGCTAGTAGTGTGGTAAGGATTTTCGGATTTTGTCTATAGATTGAAGGCTGATAGGCAAGTTGGATTTCCCAGAAGCTTGGTAGATGGGTTTTAGGTGCCCAAGAGGTCTGAATTCCTATAGGTAGAGTTACATCAATCAGGGGATGCTCGTTAGAGAATTTCCTAGGGAAATCTCCAGTTTCATTGATTTTAGTTTGTTCTGCACGTACACCACTTAATTGAATATATGGTGTAAAGTAGTGATTCAAAAGAGAAAGTTTTTCATAAAGATAACAACTTATACGTGCGCTTAGGGCATGATCTTCAAATTGTGTTTCAGATTTCTTATTTTGTGTATAAAAACTTTGCATATGATGATCCCCATAACAATAGCCTAAAGAGGCTGTAGTTATAAGGTGTTCATTAAACCAGGGTATTTGCAAAGATAAGTTTACTAGGTAGTTATGAGAGCTAATTTTATTTGTTGACGTGTGTTCTTTCATTTTTCCAATCACTTGTGAGAATGTGAGCAAGAACTTATGGTTGGTTTTTGATGAAAGAAGACATTTTCCACTATATCCTAAAGACCTAGAAGAAAATCCTAAAATTGCATTTTTATCTTTTTGGTGTGTATGCATTCCTAATCCCTGACCTTGTAGATAAAAGGATGGAGTAGCGTTATCTATCAGGGAAGGGTAAAAAGCAGTTGCTTTATAGGCTGTTTGCCGAAGGGTATTGGCTACGAGATCTCCTCGATGTTGCGGATTTACTATGTAACCTGTGGGCAGCCAATTAGCATAGAGGTACCGATGTTTTGAATTTGTTGTATCTGCTGATGTCGTGATAGATGGCGTTTTGATCTCTTTCCAATACGGAGTCCAAATTCCTTGATGACCGTAATGTTGATGAGAATTTATCGATTGAATATCGAAATCATCAATTGTTATTGAATTATTTTCTGGTTCAGAAAAATGTAGGAGAGGAATGCCGTCAATAGGTTGAGAAAGATCTATGCTATCGTAAGGATCACAATACCATTCATTCCATAAAGTTAGAGAGCCTGATACTGAAATCTTTGCATCAGAGTTCGGAGAATATCCACCTGCTCCTCCTCCCTCCGGATAAATCCAGAGCATAGGAGAAATAGCTTTAGGTTGTAGAACTTCTGTGAGGAGAATTCCTATATTTTTTATTTGTAAATTACTGTCTTTTATTGAATTACTTTTCTGTTGAGTTTTAACGACGGCACTATTGCCTAAGCAAAGATATGTATTAGCTTCGGAGGTGATTTTATATGCTGATAACTGCGCACCATTTTCGACAGAGATGATACCATGTTTGATTCTGAGCTCATTATTATAGCTAGTTTGAATACTTTTTAGATTTGTAGTTAAATTTGGTTGAACGTGAGCTGCTGAAAATACTACCGCTCCCGTGTGTTTAGCTTCAGGATTAATAGTAAACGAGGTCACATTGCTAGTATCTATTGTATCGAAAAAGCATATACGTTGATTACTCGTGGCGCCTAACGATAACGTGTGATTACTAGAGAAAAACATGGCTGATCGAGAAGGGCCATCTCTAGCTATCGTGATATTATTATTGAAAATTATATCACCATTATCTGCTGATAGCAGGGTAGAACCGTTTGCTGTTTGTCCATAAAATGCCCCTCCCCAACAAGCAGTATTATTGAAAAAATAAGTAGGCCCATTATCTTGGATAGTTAAGTTTTGACAGGATAGAGCTCCCCCGGCATGAGCTGCAGAATTTCCATCAAATATCAAAGATTGTTTATTCTTTTCGATGGTAATAGTTGAGCTGTTAATAGCTCCGCCATTTCCTGGACCGCTGGCTGTGCCGTTACAAGAAGAATTATTAGAAAAGGTAATAGACGCATGATTATCTATGATACTTGTGGACGTTGTAGAAAAAATCGCCCCACCTTTTCCAGATAGATTCCCTTTAAATGTAATTTCCCCAGTATTGCGAGCAAACTCACAAGAGTTTGTAGAAATCGCTCCCCCGGAGCTGTCTAAATAGAAAGTTCTGTAATAGTATTCTATAAATGAAGAAAGTTTGTTTTTTATAAAACAAACTTTCTGAGGTCGTGTATTTTTGATTAAAAATACATTAGGAGATTGAGAGCTTCCTAAACTTTATTTTTAGTAGTTTTAGAAAGAGAGTTTTCCTCCACCTAGTATGTAATGACTACATGTAGATGAGGAGATATCGCATTGATAATCAAAGTTTATATGTAGATGTTTGAATAATCGTGTTTCGTTTTTAAGATTTATAGAAAAGGCATGATAATTCACATCTGTGGGTGAAGAAATCCAGGAGCCATTGTCTGCTACTAATACGGAACCTACTAAAGGTGTTTTGCGTAGGAGTGTTGGTTTATAAGCAACTTCTAATTCCCAGATGGATGGGCAGCATCCATGGAAGGCTAATTTATTGTGCAATCCAAAAGGTAGGCTGACGTCAACAAGATCATCAGGCGTTACGAAAGTACGTACACGAGCACCGTCTTCTGTGAAGCTATCTTGTTTTGAGATAAAGGCTTGATAGCGGAAAAATGGAATGATAGTCAGACGATCATTTGTTCTAGCTTTTAAAGGGAAGTAAAAGGATAGCGCGCTACCTACTGTCTGACTTTCGAATGAGCCGTAGCAAGCTCCTAAAAGTTCGCGGTGAGTATAGTTTAACTCGTGCAGACCGTGGGTATAGAGGTAATTTCCTGAAATAATGAATTTCCCTTTAAAGCAATGGATTTCCCAGTAACTCCCTAAGGATAAATAATCTGATGCTACTTCGTTATGACCAATATTAGCATTAGCGTTGGTATGTTGCGTAGCAAACTTAAAACCAATTTTGTAAAGAGAAGGAGAGCCAAAAGAGATTCCTGTGTAATATCCCTTGCCGTCCATATGGAATCCTACTTTTTCTGCCATATCTTGTTGATAAAGACAGAGACCTAAAGCACCACCTTCAATATCAAAATAAAAAGATGTATCACTTAGAGATTCTAAAGATAATCTAGATGCGTTCATTCCAGATGTCGCAGCATAGGTAGATTGCCAAAAGATATTCGCTACGAAATCACCTTTGCGATCTGTCTTTATTTCACTTTCTTTAGTTGTTGGATTTGTAGAGATTTGAGTTGCATCATCAGCATATGCATTGTTAAACAGTGCAAGAGCCAAACTTACAGACGTTAAGTATTTCGTTAATTTAGATCCCATATCATTCTCTCGGGGCTTATGTAGATTGCGAACATAATCCCCGTAGTATTTAGAGTGTCGTGTAATCGGGATGGGGGATGTACTCTAAACAATCTACAGATAATCAAACATTTTGGGAATACATAGATTATATTTTATTCTTTCTAAACAAATGTTTTTATTGTCTGTTTTATGAAGAGGATCTCTATGTTATTATGAGAGTTTAGAAAGTATTAACTTTTACTTCATAAGAGATTTCTGAGATTCCATGTTTTTTTTCATTTAGGATAGAGAACACTTTCCTATAGCAAGCTTCGCATTTCTTAAAATTCTCAGGTGTTGTCTGCTTTTAGATAGTTGCAGAATGTAGAAGAAAAAAGAGAGAGAAATTCCCCTAGGGCAAAGAAAATTTCTCTCGATAGGTGTTTAAAATTTTCCTTGCAATCCTGTCGTTATACGATGGCTTGCGTAGGATCTTTTTGAATCAAATACGTAATCTAAGAATCCTGTTGCATGCTGAGAGAGTTCTACACTGTCATGCATTTGTAGGTAGAATCCATTACGGGGGATTTGTGCTCCCTTTATAGGAATGCTCTCGCGGTTTGCTAAGATGGTAATTACGTTATGAGGGTTTACTCTATAGACATCAGGTTTATAGGCAAGTTTCAATGTGAGAGTTGAAGGTGCCTTTTTGAATGGTGTGTACCATTCGGAAGTAAATCCTATA